>CAZIGM010000048.1:0-12781 GCA_964538675.1 uncultured Bacillaceae bacterium
CATTCGAGAAGTACTCCATCCTAAACCGAATAAGCCAGAACTAATTCTGAATAATGCATCCAAAGTGCCTACGTTCTTTTTCATTATATCTCTCTCCAATCGTACTATCTTTTATTAATATATTATTTCAATTTAAAGGAAAATTAATGCTATATATAGAAAGGTAAATAAAGTAAGATGAACTGGTAAGAAACATATAAGTTGTTTTTTTAAGTAAAAGTTCATTTTTTCAATTTACTATGCTAATTTACTGTGATAAAATTGATAATAATTGGGAAATAGTCAAAATAAGAGTAGAAATAATAATTGGGACAAAAAGCACAGAAGGGTGATAACTTATGAAAAAGTTTGTCTACACATTATTGGTCTTTATATTATTAGTTACTCTTGTAGGATGTAATAATCCAATAAATGAATCAGTAATTGAAGAAGCAGATTTACCGCTGGACGAAGAAGAAATTAGACAGGAGGAACAGATTGAAGAAAATTCACCTCAATATTTTGCTCCATTAACTGGTTTACCTATAGATGAGGAATTAAATAATAGAATCATTGGGGTAATGGTTAATAATTTATATTTAGCTAGACCACAATCAGGTTTAGATAAGGCAGATATTGTTTATGAAGTATTAGCTGAAGGCATGATTACACGGTTTATTGCCTTTTATCAGAGTCAGCAACCAGATGTTATTGGACCAGTTAGAAGCACAAGACCATATTATATAGATATAATTAATGGTTTTGATGGGGTTATTGTTCATTGTGGTGCAAGCTACGCTGCTTATGATGTATTAAGAAATAAGTCATTACCTTATTTAGATGAGATAACTAACTCTGGCAATACTTTTTGGAGAGTTGATTTTAGGCAACAACCTCATAATGTTTATACAAGCTATGAAAAAATAATTACAAATATGAAAAGCAAAGGATATAGTGAAGTAGGGTATATTCCATCCTTTATATTTTTTGATGATAATCAGATTATTGAAGGGAGTTCTGCCACAAACGTAAAAATAGACTATTATTCAGATTATCATATTGAGTACGTATTTAACAATGAAACGGAATTATATTATCGCAATGTTAATGGTGAGATGCATACTGATTTAGAGACTAATGAACAATTAACAGCTATGAACATATTAGTCGTAAGAACTGATCATAAGGTTATAGATAGTGCAGGAAGATTAGAAATAGATGTATATGGTCCTGGAGAAGGATATTTGTTTCAAAAAGGTGTAGTAAATATAATTACATGGGAGAGAAAAGATGGTGTGATTAGAGCTTATATTGATGGTCAAGAACAAGCTCTATATCCAGGTCAAACATGGGTAATGGTTGTACAAAATCGCACTCCTATTTCTTATCAGTAAAAAAGTAACTATGATATATGTAAAATACCTAACAAATATGTTAATGTATTTTCTGAGAGGTGAAGAAAAAAATGCCGTATGATAAATTAAAAAGTAAGTCAATCGACTTATTATTTGAATCAATTTTAAATCTTGAAACTTTAGAAGAGGCTTATAAATTTTTTGATGATATTATGACTGTAAATGAAATTGCATCTTTAGGACAACGATTACAAGTTGCTCAGATGTTAACAAAAGGGTATACTTATCATCATATAGAGGAAGAAACAGGGGCAAGCACAGCAACTATTTCTAGAGTAAAAAGAAGTTTAAATTATGGTAATGATGGTTTAAAAATAGCATTAGAACGAGTTAAAAGTAAAACATAGGAGTAGTATAACTACTCCTCAGAGAGTTGACAAAGTCAATAAAATTATAGGCTGTTGAAAATGGGTGTTTAAAGTATTTGTAGTTTTAAAGCTACAAAACTTTTAGGTATGATAATAGTGGTAGGAACGGAGCTTACATAGATGTAAGTGAGTACCAGAGATTTATGTAGTAACGAAGAAATTGGACATTTTCAACTGCCTGACAGACTGAAGAAAATGTACTAGTTCAAGGCACGTTAAAATCGAGGAACGGAGCTTACTTTAACGTAAGTGAGTACTGGAGGTTTTAACAGTAACGAAGAAATAGGGCTTTTTCTACAGTCTGAGGAGTAGTATAACTACTCCTTTTTGATTATGTGAATCTTATAAAATTTAAGGTGGATATGGAATTTTGAGAAATTTAATTGCAAATTTCAAACATATTTTTAAGCTTGATCCAAATAAATCATTAACTGAAGAACAAATTCAATTAATATGTCAGTCAGGTACTGATGCAATAGTCGTTGGTGGAACTTTAGGAGTAACTTATGATAATGTAGCTCGATTATTAAAAAAAATTCGTAAGAATTCGATTGTAGCAATTCAAGAAATATCTGATGTGAATTCAATTGTACATGGTTTTGATTATTATTTTATACCGTTAGTACTTAATGCTCAAGACCCTGATTGGATAATAAATGCTCATCAGAAAGCTATTAAAAAATATGGTGAACTTATAAATTGGGATCAAGTTTTAGTTGAAGGATATGTAGTTTTAAATGATAAATCATCAGTTGCCAAATTAACAGCTAGTAAAAACGACTTAACAATTGATGATGTATTGGCTTATGTAACAATTGTTGACAAAATGTTGAAGCTTCCTATTCTATACATAGAGTATAGTGGTATGTACGGAAATACTGATTGGATTAGAGATATTAAGTATTCAGTAAATAACTCTCAAGTTTTTTATGGTGGCGGTATTAATTCATTCGACAAGGCTAGGGAAATGGCTAATTATGCTGATACAATAATTGTTGGAAATGTTATATACGAAGATTTTAACTTAGCTTTACAAACAGTAATAAATAAAGAAAAACAAATTATTAACAACACTGACAAAATAGATAATAAAAAACTGATATAATAAAAGAGTGATTAATAATTAAAGTACTTTTCGTAACAAATCTAACTACAATATTTTTAATATCTGAAAGGTGGACAATATGGAAAAATTACATGGGGCTGATATATTTAAGGACTTGAACACAGAACAAAAAATTGCAGTAGAAACTATTGAAGGTCCTTTACTTATTTTGGCAGGTGCTGGAAGCGGCAAAACAAAAGCTTTGACTCATCGCATTGCTAATATTCTTAATAATGGAACAGCTCCATGGAGTATTCTAGCTATTACGTTTACAAATAAAGCAGCGAGAGAGATGAAACAACGAGTAATTGAATTAATTGGTTTAGAGGCTAATAACATATGGATATCTACTTTTCATTCTATGTGTGTAAGTATCTTAAGAAAAGATATTCATCATTTAGGCTATTCTAAAAGCTTCACAATCTTAGATACTACTGATCAATTAAATGTTATTAAACAAATAATGAAAGAACTAAATATTGATATAAAGAAATTTGAGCCAAAAGCCATTTTATCAACAATCAGCAATGCAAAAAATGAACTTAAGACACCAGATTTGTATGGAAAACTAGTAGGAGATTTCTTTCAACAATTAGTTCTAGAAGTATATGAAAAATATCAAGCACGTTTAAAAGTAAATAATTCTGTTGATTTTGATGACTTAATAATGTTAACCGTGCAATTATTTCAAAAATCTCCAGAGACATTAGAATTTTATCAAAGAAAATTTCAATATATTCATATAGATGAATATCAAGATACAAATAGAGCACAATATATGCTTGTTAAAATGCTAGCAGATTATCATAAGAATATTTGTGTTGTTGGTGATACTGATCAATCAATATATAAGTGGCGTGGAGCGGATATTGGAAATATTTTGTCTTTTGAAAAAGACTTTCAAAATACAAAGGTCATTCTTTTGGAGCAAAACTATAGGTCAACCAAGAATATTTTAACAGCTGCAAACGCTGTAATAAAAAATAATGCAAAAAGAAAGAAGAAGAATCTTTGGACGGAAAACCCTATTGGTAATCAAATTAATCTTTATAGAGCAAGCAATGAACATGAAGAAGCATATTTTATAGCTGAAAAAATACTTAGTGGAGTAAAGGATAATAGAGAGTATAAAGATTACTCAATTCTTTATAGAACAAATGCACAAAGTCGAATAATAGAAGAAGTGCTTATTAAATCTAATATTCCATATAAGATATTTGGTGGAATAAAATTCTATGATAGAAGAGAAATTAAAGATATTATGGCATATATGAGATTAATTGTTAATCTTGATGATGATATAAGTTTAAGACGTGTAATAAATACTCCAAAGCGAGGAATTGGAACAACAACGTTAGAAAAAATTGCTGAGTATGCAGCTTCTCAAGGAGTATCTATTTTTAGTGCGATTAAGGTAGTAGATTTTATTGGATTAGGTGCTAGCACAAGTAATAAAGTGAGTCAGTTTGCTGAATTGATTATTAATCTAAGTCAATTAAAAGATAGTTTAAGTGTTACGGATATTACAGAGAAAATATTAGTTGAAACAAATTATATTGAAGAATTAAAGAAGGAAAAAAGCCTCGAGGCTGAGAGTAGAGTTGAAAATATAAGGGAATTATTATCTGTAACCATGGAATTTGAAAAAAATAGAGAAGATGCGACACTTGAAGACTTTCTAAGTGATGTCGCATTAGTAAGTGATATTGATCAAGTAGAAGGAGAGAGTGATAATATTGTAACCTTAATGACACTTCATAGTGCTAAAGGGTTAGAATTCCCAGTTGTTTTCATTACTGGTCTTGAGGAAGGAATATTTCCGCACAACAGGGCATTAATTGATGAAGAAGAGATGGAAGAGGAAAGAAGATTAGCTTATGTTGGAATAACTAGAGCTGGACATGAATTAAATATTTCAAATGCAGCAACTCGTATGTTGTTTGGCAGAAATCATATGAATGCCTCTTCGCGTTTTATCTCTGAATTACCTGATGATTTAATTTTTGATGTAAAAAAAGAAGAAAGAAAAGCACGAAGTATCAAAAAAAGCACTTCTTTGGATAATCACAAAAATGCACCAAATTCATTTAATTGGTCAGTTGGTGATAAAGCTAATCATAAAACATGGGGCGTAGGTGTAGTTGTTTCAACTAAGAATGATGGTGATAATCTTGAATTACAAATAGCGTTCTCTCAACCTATAGGGATAAAAAAACTTTTAGCTAAATTTGCTCCATTGGAAAAGATAGAGTGAGAAAGGATGACATAGATGGACGAAAGGCAAATTAAAGTTAAGCTTGAGAATCTGCGTAATATTATTAACAAGCATAACTATGAATATTATGTTTTGGATAATCCGAGTATAACTGACCATGAATACGATTTGCTAATGAGAGACCTTATTAAACTAGAAGAAAATAATCCGGAATTCATTACAGATGATTCTCCAACTCAACGTGTCGGAGAAAAACCTTTGGAACAATTTAATAAGGTTGAACACAAAGTACCTTTATTAAGTTTAGGTAATGCCTTTAATGAAAGCGATATTTTAGAATTTGATCGAAAAATAAAACAGATAATAAAAACTGAAGAAACATATTATATGACTGAATTAAAAATTGACGGCTTAGCTGTTTCATTGATATATCAGGACGGAATATTTGTCAGAGGAGCTACACGTGGTGATGGTTCTATTGGAGAAGATATTACATTAAATTTAAAAACAATTCGCTCTATACCATTAAGGTTAAACAAACAAGTTAACATAGAGGTTAGAGGGGAAGCATTTTTACCAAAAAAAGAATTTAAGAGAATTAATAGTATTAAAGAGGAAAATGATGAACCTTTATTTGCAAATCCTAGAAATGCAGCAGCTGGTTCGTTAAGACAATTAAATCCTAAGGTTGCAGCAAATAGAGCACTTGACATATTTCTTTATGGAATAGGTTCTTTTGATAATATTAACTTGTTATCACATAGTGATGGTTTGAATTATTTAGAAGAGCTAGGTTTAAAGGTAAATATAGAGAGACGATTACATAACAAAATTGAAGGAGTACTTAAATATATAGATGAATGGACCGAAAAAAGATCAACACTTCCTTATGACATTGATGGAATTGTGGTAAAAGTTGATTCATTAAAACAACAGGAAAAGTTGGGACATACAGCAAAAAGTCCAAGATGGGCGATAGCTTATAAATTTCCAGCTGAAGAAGCAATCACTATTTTAGAAAATATAGAAGTAAATGTTGGAAGGACAGGAGTTATAACTCCAACAGCAGAATTAAAGCCAGTATTATTAGCAGGGACAACGGTAAAGAGGGCATCTTTACATAATGAAGATATCATAAAGGAAAAAGGATTAATGTTAGGTGATTATGTAGTCGTTAAGAAGGCTGGAGATATTATACCAGAAGTTGTTAAAGTGTTGCCAGAGAGAAGAAAGGGACAGGAAAGAATTTATCACATGCCTACAAACTGTCCTGCATGTAATAGTGAATTAGTTCGTATCGAAGATGAAATAGCTTTAAGATGTATCAATCCTAAATGTCCTGCACAAATACTAGAAGGAATTATACACTATGTATCAAGAAATGCTATGAATATTGATGGACTTGGTGAAAAGATTATAGAGCAGCTTTTCCAGGAAAATTTAGTTTCTAATATTGCTGACTTATATACGTTAAAGAAGGAAGATTTAATTTTATTAGAGAGAATGGGAGAAAAATCAGTTCAAAATATTCTCAATGCAATTGAAAAAAGTAAAAATAATTCATTAGAAAAACTGATTTTCGGGTTAGGGATAAGACATGTAGGAGCAAAAGCTGCGAAGATATTAGCAAAAAAGTATAAAACGCTAGACAATTTAATGAATGCTTCTAAAGAGGATTTAATAAGTATAGAGGAAATTGGTCATACAATGGCTAGTAGCATAAACACCTTTTTTATAAAGAGAGAGGTCCAAGAGATTATAGAGATACTAAAATCTCAAGGTGTTAATATGGTGTATAAGGGAGTATCTTCGGAGGAGAAAATTAGTGAATCTATTTTTTATAATAAAACAATTGTCTTGACAGGGACTTTAACTCATTTAACGAGAGAGGAAGCTACAGAGGTATTAGAGGATCTTGGGGCAAAAGTAACAAATAGTGTTACTAAAAATACTGATTTATTAATTATTGGCGAGAAAGCAGGTTCCAAACTTAATAAAGCAAATGAATTAGGAATAAGGATTTTAAATGAAGAAGAATTAATAAATGAATTAAATAAAAAAACGTTCTATTAAAAGAACCTTATCAGCCTGTGATTTTGTTGATTGTATCAATACTCTGATAATATTCTAAAAAGAACGTTATTTTAGACTGTATAAGATTTTTAAGCCCTATTTGTTACTATATTTTAAGGTTTTTTCGTATAACTCCGATTTTTACCAAAGCTTTAAATAAAATCACTAAAAGAGGCCCGACAAAGACTCCAATTATACCGAGCGCTTTAAACCCGACCCAGATACTTATTAAAGTAACTAATGGACCTAAACCAATTCGTGTACCAAGGATTTTAGGCTCAATTGCTTTTCTAACAATTGTAATGACTATAAAGAGCACTATAAGCCCAATACCTAAAAAAGTATCTCCTCTAGCTATAGAGAAAAGAGCCCAAGGTACTAATGTTGAACCGGTTCCAAGTATTGGGAGAAGATCTACAATAATTATTAATAAAGCAAGAGCAAAGGCATATTTTACACCTAGAATTGTTAATGTTATAAAACTAATTGTATAGGTTATAACGCTTAGAACAATCTGTGCACGCAAAAAACCTATTGTGGCCATTTTCATTTCATCTAGAAGAACAGTGATAATCCTCTGAGTTTTCTCTTTAAAAAAGTCTAAAAATTGTTTGTGTATTCTAGGAAGATATAAACTAAATAAGAAAAGTGATACAAAAACAATAATGACTAAAATAAAGATATTTGGAATGGCGGTAGAAATATCAAGTAGATAATTACCAACATGCGAAACAATATCAATATCTTCTAATTTTTGTGTAAACTTATTAAAACTTTTATTAATTTGGGATGCAATTTCTGGAGGTAATAATTTTATAAAATTTTGGACTTCATCATATAATTCAACAAACCACGCTTGAATAGCTGGAATATTCCTTTGAATATATTGTATTAAAGAAAATATTTCTGTTATTATTTTTGTAGTAGCAAAAAAAGATAGCCATGAAAGCAATCCGATAGTAAAAATATAAGTAATAGTTACAGCAAGTGGTCTGTTCACCCTTTTTATTCGAGTTAACAATTGATTTATAGGCTCCAATAAAACAGCCATAATATATGCAATGATAAACGGAATAAAATAGGGTAAAATGAAGTATAAAGCAAATGAGGTCAGCACAAAGCCGACGATAACTAATAAGGCTATTATCACAGTAACAGCCACTTTTTTAATATAATCTTTCATATACTACTCCTTATATTAATCTATATAATAATAGTATTTTATACTATTATAGTTATGAAACAAAGTTATTTATCATATTTATTATATTTTTTCTATCAAAGTTATATAATATCTTAATTAGGAGGAGATTAACATAATAATATTATTAAAAAAACTGGGTATTGTATTTATTATTTTTTCATTAGCGCTTACTGGGTGTTCCTTAGGTAAGGATGATACACAGGAGAAAAATGATTCAATTATAAATTCAATCATATCTCCTGAAATTAAAATAAATGAGCAGTATTATCGTGGAGTACTGCCTTATCAAAAAAGCCCAATAAATGGCACTCTTAGTGAAATTCCTAATCAATTAGATTCTAATCATTTTGAATTAGTTTTACTTGAATTGGCAAAAAAAATATATGATCCAGCAGTATATATCTTTCAAGAAGGACAAGTACTAACAACTAACGATATAGATCCATTAATAAATGCTGAAAAGAATACACAATTTGAAAACTTTCTGTTTTCTATAACGGAACAAGATTATTTATCAGAAGACGGTAGTTTTGCTGGTATGGTTGTCGGGGTTGTTGTTTCTCCTCAATATTATGAGAAAGATGAAAATGGTGAATATAAGAGAGATATATTTGGAGTTAAAATAAAAAAGAAATATACAGAGGAAGAATTAATAGAAAAATCCAAATCACTTGTTAATGAACTTGTTTCAATAATAAGAAGTAAAACGGATGTACCATTATATTTTGGAATAATGAAAGCGGAGACGATAGATATGAAAATTCCAGGTACCTTCTTTTTAACAGGTGATGTTTTACAAGGAGAAAAAAATGTTACAAAATTCACATCTATAAATGAAAAGTATTTATTTCTCCCAACAGATATAAACCAATCGAATGAAAAATATGTTGAAATAGCAAGAGGATTTAATCATTTCAAAGAGGATGTAGATGAATATATTCCAAGATTTGCAGGAATTACAGGACTTGCAAGATTTGCTAATGATAATTTAATTGAATTATCATTAGAAATATATACTGAGTATGATTCAACTGTAGAAGTAATTCAATTAACACAATTTGCAATCGCTATGATACCAAAGTATTTTCCTGCTGATACTCATATTAATTTATATATTTCGACTATTGATAAACCAAAAGCTATCTATGTAAAGAATGCTGATGGGGAAGATTTTATGCATATATATCGAAACTAACGTCAGACTGGAGAAAATGTCCAATTTCAGCGTTATTGCTTATATCTACGGTACTCACTTACGTTAAGTAAGTTCCGTTCCTCCGACATAAGCAAACCTTGAACTAGAACATTTTCTCCAGTCTGTGACTTAGGAATAGAATGTCCGATTTCAGCGTTATTGCTTATATCTACGGTACTCACTTACGTTAAGTAAGTTCCGTTCCTCCGACATAAGCAAACCTTGAACTAGAACATATATTACATCTCGATAGGAAGAGAATCTCTCTTCCTGTTTTTTTTGATAAGTATCATTAATTAAATAATCCTTTTATAACAAATAATGCATTAGCAGGTCTTTCAGCAATTCTTCTAGAAAAGTAAGGGTACCAATGTTGACCGTATGGAGTATATACACGGACTCTGTAACCTTCTTTAACTAAATCCTTTTGTAATCCATTACTAATTCCGTAGAGCATTTGAAATTCGAATAAATCATTTGGTATATTATTCTCTTTTACGAAGAGCTTTACTTCATTAATGATTTTTTCATCATGACTTGCAATCGCAGTATAATTTCCATTGTTTAAATGTGTTTTAACTAACTTAATATAATTATTATCAACATCACATTTTAATGGAAAAGCTACTTCTTTAGGTTCTTTATATGCACCTTTTACAATACGTAAATTTGCATCTAATTCACCTAATTCATTAATATCCTCTTCAGTTCTATATAAATAAGATTGAAGAGCAAGCCCAACGTGATTTCTACCGTATTCTATTAATGCTTTTTTAAATATATCGATAGTTACTTGAGCTATTAACGAATCTTCTATATCAATTCTAACAAAATTATTGTGTTTTTTAGCATTATTAACAATCTTACTTACATTCTCATAGCATAAGTCTTGATCTATTAATAGTCCTAATTGAGTAAGTTTTACAGACACATTTGCGTTTAATTGAAATTTATCAATAATATCAAATATTATAATAGCTTCATTTGTAGCTTCTATAGCTTCCTCTTTAGTATTAATGCTTTCTCCAACGTGGTCAATAGTTACCAAAAGATCTTCATCATTTAATTTCTTAATAACCTGTATAGATTGATCTAAGTTTTCACCTGCGATAAATCGTTTTGCACCTAAGTTCATACCATACTTTGTTACTATTCTAGTTACAGCTTTATTAGCGGCTAATCCAAGTATAATTTTTCGACCAATATTATCAAATGCCATTGCAACCTACCTCACTTCACTAATAGAAATACTAATAGAAATATAGACAATTATATCATATGCATTTAAATACGAGGTAGGAAACTATTTTTCAAAAGTATAGTAATTGACCCAAATATTATTTAAATACTTGAATTTAGGATAAGTCTCACATAGCACGACTAAATGCTATAACATTATAGCGTGACTTGTGCCCTTGAATTAGAATCAAAGCAGATCTTCTTGGGTGCTAAGTTCTGTAAAAATAGAACTAAGTTCGGCTTTATTAATATTTACAATAGGTTTAAATTTCTCATGTAATAAGATAAAATAAAGAGAGTAAAATCGATTAAATACATTAAGGAGGTTTTTAAATGATTAAAGAGTACAGACCAGAACCATTTACAGATTTTACGAACGAAGCTAATTATAATGCTTTTAAGGATGCATTAAGATTAGTGAAATCCCAATTTAATAAAGAGTATCCAATAATAATTAATGGTGAAAAGATTTATACAAATAGAGAAATTGCTTCTTATAATCCAGCTAATAAGGAAGAAGTAGTAGGTATTGTATCAAAAGCTGATATGGAGCTTGCTGGTAAAGCTGTACAAGAAGCTACTAAAAAATTTGAGGAATGGAAAAAGTGGCCTGCGGATGCGCGTGCGAGATTATTATTTAAAGCTGCGGCTATTCTTCGTCGCCGTAAACATGAATTTTCAGCGACTATGGTTTATGAGGCAGGTAAAAGTTGGCCAGAGGCTGATGGGGATACTGCTGAAGCAATAGACTTTATGGAATTCTATGGACGTGAGATGCTTAGATTAAGTGGTTCACAAACTCTGACCTCTCTTGAAGGAGAAACAAATGATCTTTATTATACACCACTTGGTGTAGGACTTATTATACCACCATGGAATTTTCCAACAGCTATTATGATTGGAATGACCACAGCTGCTGTTGTTGCGGGTAATACTGTAGTTCTGAAACCTGCTAGTGCAACGCCCGTTGTAGCTGCCAAATTTATGGAGGTTATGGAGGAAGCTGGCATTCCTGATGGTGTTATTAATTTTCTCCCAGGTAGTGGAGGAGAAGTCGGGGATTATTTAGTAGAACATCCTTTGACAAGATTTATAACCTTTACAGGCTCAAAAGAAGTAGGTTTACGCATTACACAAAAGGCAGCTATATTAAGTAGAGGACAAAAGTGGATAAAAAGGGTTGTTTCAGAATTAGGTGGAAAAGATGCTATCTTAGTTGAAAAAGATGCTGATTTAAATTTAGCGTCTAGTGGAATTGTTGCTTCAGCATTTGGCTTCCAAGGTCAAAAATGCTCTGCCTGTTCACGAGCTATAATTCATCAAGATATTTATGATCAATTACTTGATTTAATTGTAGAGAAAACTAAAAAACTTTCAACAGGTGAAACAGATGCTTTTGAACACAACTTTGGACCTGTGATTGATAATAATGCTTTTAATAATATTAATAAATATATTGAAATTGGCAAAAAAGAAGGAAGATTAGTACTAGGTGGTAATAGCGATGATTCTAATGGTTATTTTATAGAGCCTACTATTATAGCTGATGTTGCACCTAATGCAACTATTGCTCAAGAGGAGATATTTGGACCAGTTTTAGCTGTTATTAAAGCTAATGACTTAGATGATGGTATTGATATCTTTAATGATACTGATTATGGTTTAACAGGTTCTTTATATGCAAGAAGTAGAGAAGCTATAGAAAAAGGTCGCGAGAAAATGCATGTTGGTAATCTATATTTTAATAGAAAATCAACAGGAGCAATCGTTGGTGTTCATCCATTTGGTGGATTTAATTTATCAGGTACAGATTCAAAAGCAGGTGGCCAGGATTACCTTCAACTTTTTATGCAACTTAAGACCATTTCCGAAACTTTATAATAAAATGGATTTTTTCATATTAGGAAATGCCCAATTAACTTGGGCATTTTTTTTAATCAATGTAGAATACTAGTGAAAGATAATAAAATTGTTAGGGGTTAGTAGGG
>CAZIGM010000049.1:0-12288 GCA_964538675.1 uncultured Bacillaceae bacterium
AGTAACTCTCGTTTCTCATCTTCGGATGGAAGGAAAGTATATATATAAAGATAAGAGAAGCACAGTATATGATAAGCATACTCATATTATATTTGTTTTCACAGATAATACGGAACTTCAATACAATGATGTGAGAAAATTTGGAACAATGGATGCAATATGGACTAAAAATGTTGATGAATTTCCCAACTTAAGAAAATTAGGACAAGAGCCTATAGATCCTAATTTTGATACTAAAAGGTTTATAAAAGAAATAAAGAATAGAAAAGCACCCATAAAACAAGTTCTATTAAGTCAGGAAGTAGTATGTGGGTTAGGTAATATATATGTTGATGAATCTTTAGCGATAAGTGGTATTCATCCCTTAAGGATAGCAAATTCATTAACTATTGAAGAAATAGAGAAATTAATAAGTTCAATGAAAAATCTATTAAGCGAAGCAATAAAAAAAGGTGGATCTTCAATTAGAACCTTTGAGAGTATATCTGGGAAAGGCTCTATGCAGGATTTTCTAACTGTCTATGGTAGAGTCGGTGAACCATGCAAATATTGTGGGACTCCAATTAAAAAAATAAGAATTAGCGGTCGAGGTACTCATTTTTGTCCAAGTTGTCAATCAATTAAATGAGTCCCCATTTTTGTACTTTGTGCGTAAGTATAATTATCCAATCTGGATAAAAAATTCACAGCGTAATACTTCCTTCCATAAGATATAAAAGAATTATGGAGGGAGTAATAATAATGAATTTGGCCTATTTACTGCTATTATCTTTTGCTGTTAGTATAGATAGCTTTGGCGTAGGTATTACCTATGGGTTTAGAAAGGTAGTAATACCTATTAGTTCAATCCTTATTATATCATTGGCTTCTGCAATTATGATTATATTCTCAATGCAACTTGGAGTATGGATTAGTTTATTACTGTCACCTTTGATAGCGAAATGGGTTGGATCTATAATATTGATTATTATTGGGATTTGGGTAATTGTCCAGGTGTTATTTCAAAAACACAAAGGAGAAGATATACATTTTTTAGAACAGAAAAAAAATAGAGATAATATTATTTCGATTGAAATCAGAAGGCTCGGATTAGTTATCCAAATATTAAGAACACCTATGAAAGCTGACATGGATAGGTCGGGGATAATATCTTCATTTGAGGCAATTGTTTTAGGAATTGCATTATCATTAGATGCTTTTGGGGCGGGATTAGGTGCTGCATTGCTTGGTTTTCAGCCCTTGATTACTGCCGTTACAATAGCTAGTATGAGTGGTCTATTTATCTTATTAGGACTAAAATTAGGATTTGTCTTATCAGGAGTTAGATGGTTAAGAAAAATCACTATTTTACCAGGCATTATCATGGTTATTATTGGTTTGATTAAAATAATATAGATAACTAGAAAGGGATAAAGTGTATGCTATTAGGTTTAACAGGTAGTATAGGAAGTGGGAAAAGTACAGTTGTTGATTTTATAAAACAAAAAGGTATGCCTGTAATTGACTCTGATAGTATTGCTAGGGAAATTGTTGAACCTGAGAGACAGGCATGGAAAGAGATAGTTGAATATTTTGGGGACGAGATACTTCTTCCAGACAAGAGGATAGATCGAAAAAAACTTGGAGATATTATATTTCGTAGTCTTGAAGAGAGAAAAGTACTTGAGTTAATTACCCATCCAAGAATAATCGATGAAATGATGATTAGGGCAAACGATTTAAAAAAATATAATGAGCATGTATTAATTGATGTACCATTGCTTTTTGAAACGCAATCAGAAAAATATTTTGATTTAATAATAGTTGTATACACTGATAAAAAAAAGCAAGTAGAAAGGTTAATGTTAAGAGATAACATCGATGAAGAAGAAGCTTTGCTTAAAATTAGTACGCAAATGGACATCGAGAAAAAAAGAAGAAAGGCAGATATAGTAATTTATAATAATAAAGATTTACAAGAAACTAAGAAACAGGTTGAAAAAATATTTACAAATTTAAGCATAAAATGATATAAATAAAAATATTTATATCTTTAGGCTGTTGAAAATGCTCAATTTCTTCGTTACAGCTTAAATCTTCGGTACTCACTTACTTAACGTAAGCTCCATTCCTCGATTTAAGCGTGCCTTGAACTAGAACATTTTTAACAGCCTGATTTTGTGGACTTTTTCTACAGTCTGAGATATAAATAAAACTATTTATGTCTTTTTTTATTTATATATCCAGATATGATAAATAGGTAAAAATATGTGTTTATTATCAGCATTTTCTTTAATTAAGTTCATATAATATAAAAAATGTTATATTTATGATGAAAATTTTTTAAAATATGTTATACTAAAAAGGTGAAATAGGATATAGTGTGTTACATAAATGTTTAGGGAGGAAAATAATACAATGTCAATTAAGGTTGCTATTAATGGATTTGGGCGAATAGGACGAATGGTGTTTAGAAGGATGATTCAAGAGGATAATGTTGATGTTGTAGCAATTAATGCAAGCTATTCAGCAGAGCAATTAGTACATATGTTAAAATATGACACTGTTCATGGGAAATTAGTGGCCGATATTCAATATACTGATAATAGTATTATTGTTAATGGTAAAGAGTCTATTCTTATTTCAGAAAGAAAAGCATTGAAATTACCTTGGAAGAATTTAGACGTTGAAATTGTAATTGAAGCAACAGGGCAATTTAAAAATAAAGATGCAGCATACGAACATATTATTGCTGGTGCTAAAAAGGTAGTTATTACAGCTCCAGCTAAGAATGAAGATATAACTATAGTTATGGGTGTAAATGAAGAGAAATATGATTATGAAAACCATAACATTGTTTCAAATGCTTCATGTACAACAAATTGTCTTGCTCCTATTGTAAAAATCTTAAATGATAATTTTAATATTGAATATGGAATGATGACTACAGTTCATTCATATACAAACGATCAGAGAGTTTTAGATAATATGCATAAAGATTTGAGAAGAGCGAGAGCTGCAGGGCAATCTATTATTCCCACCTCAACAGGAGCGGCTAGAGCTATTTCAGCTGTAATTCCGGAATTAGAAGGAAAACTTAATGGCATAGCTTTAAGAGTACCAACGCCTGATGTTTCAATTATAGATTTAGTTATAAGTGTAAAAGAAAAAGTAACAATAGAACACGTTAATGAGATCTTAAAAAAGGCTAGTAAAGGTTCTATGAAAGGTATAATTGATTATACTGAAGAACCATTGGTTTCAGTTGATTTTATAGGTGATAATCATTCTGCAATAGTTGATGGTTTATCAACAATAGTAATAGGTGAACATCAGATTAAGATTTTGGCTTGGTATGATAATGAATGGGGATACTCTTGTAGAGTGGTAGATTTAGCTAAATATGTTTCCTATTCAGAATCTCAGAAAAGAGAAAACGAAATTCTTTCAGCTTAAAAGTTAATATAAAAATTATATTGGCAGCATTGATATATAATATCAATGCTGCTTTTTTCTATGATATATATCCAAATATCATAGTTTAAATATTAAATTTATCCTTGAGGATATTGACTTCCTGCAAGTTGTTGTTCTGCCATTTGAACTAAACGACGTGTAATGTTTCCTCCAATTGAACCATTGTCACGAGAAGCTATATTTCCCATATAACCGTCTTGAGGGATTTGAATACCTAATTCATTAGCAATCTCATACTTAAGTTGCTCTAAAGCTTGAGATGCTTGAGGAACAACTAACCAGTTACTACTGCGTTCTTGACCTTGTGCCATTGTTGTCACCTCCTTATTGGTTGGTAATTTTAGTATGTGTGAATTTTATAAAATAATAACAGGTAAGTCATTCCTGTAATACCAAAAGAAAAAACAAAAAAAACACTAAAATAATTATTTGAATAATCAAAACTACCTAAGCGTAATACTATATAAAAATAACAAAAAAATTCTTGCAAATCTGAAACAAAACAAGTATACTGAAATTCGTAAAAATTATTTCTTAACAAGGTACCAGTGTCTACTTAAAGGGTTAGGACCTCATAGGACTAACTTTCCCCCGTGGTAGATAACGTAGGTCCCGCATGCTTGAAAGGGCGTGGATTAATATTTTAAAGGGGGACTTTTGCAATGGATACAATGGGTCGTCATGTTATTGCTGAACTATGGAACTGTAATATTGATAAGCTTAATAATTTAAAGCTAATTGAAAAGATAATGGTTAATGCAGCATTAGAATCAGGAGCTGAAATTCGTGAGGTTGCTTTTCACAAATTTGCACCAATGGGAGTTAGTGGGGTAGTAATAATATCTGAATCTCATCTGACCATCCATAGCTTTCCTGAACATGGTTATGCTAGCATAGATGTTTATACTTGTGGAGATACTATTGATCCTACTGTTGCAGCTAAGTTTATTACAAAGCAATTAGAGGCATCAAAATGTGAATCGATAGAGGTTGCAAGGGGAATGGGTCCAGTTAATATTCAACCCACTAGAAATGCTATTTATGCAAAGTAAAATGTAGGTATAATTAAAAGAAGGATTATAGAGCATCCTTCTTTTTTTGTTTTTAAAAAATATCAATAATAAAAAAAAGGATGTATGAACATCCTTTTTTTTACTAATATTTAATATCTTCAATTACAGCTTGTGATATATTAAAACAATGATCACTAATCCGCTCTATATTACTTATTATATCTAAAAAAATTACTCCCGAACTTCCACTACATTTACCATCGTTTAGACGTTTTAAATGAGTTTTACGATAATCTCTTTCTAATTTATCAATTAAATCTTCGTTTTCCATAACTTTCTTTGCTAACATTAAATCTCCTTTTTCTAAGGATAATAATGCTAGATCACAGTTATTAACCGCTAAATCAAACATAGTATTAAGTTCATTTTTTGCTTCATCAGAGAATGGTAAATTGTGTTTATAAGAATATTGAGATAATTCGAGAATATTTTCTGCATGGTCTCCTATTCGCTCGATATCATTTACAATTTGCAAATATATTGAAGATTGATTTGATTGTTTTTTTGATAAAGAACTTTGACTTATTTTAACTAAGTATTCAGTAATTTTTCTATCTAAATCGTTAACAATTTCCTCTTCTCTGCGAGCGTGATTATTCTTCTCTTCACTTCCATAGAAGAAAAAATCAATGGAATCTTTTAAAGCATCTCTAGCAACATTTCCCATTCTTGCTAACTCTTTAACTACTTGACCAAGTGCAACCGATGGATTGCTTAAAAAACGTTTGTCCAGGTATTTAATTCCATAGTCTAATTCCTTTACTTCACCCGGGATAAGTTTAGTAACAATATAAGCTAAAACAGTTATAAAAGGTAGTTGAATAAGTGCGTTAGATACATTAAAAATTCCATGTGCCCAAGCTATTTGCATTTTAATATTAAAATTACCAGCTATTAAATCAATTACAGCCGGGTAAATTCCAATCTTTAACAGAGGCAAGAAAATAATTGTTCCTAGTATATTAAATAGTATATGACTCAAAGCAGTACGTTTAGCAGCTACAGAAGTACCAATTGCAGCTAGAGCAGCGGTAATTGTTGTCCCAATATTATCCCCAAATAAAATTGGTAAAGATTGATGGACGGTAAT
This sequence comes from uncultured Bacillaceae bacterium, assembly GCA_964538675.1. GTDB lineage: Bacteria > Bacillota > Bacilli > Tepidibacillales > Tepidibacillaceae > CAZIGM01. Next base: position 5,620 of record CAZIGM010000049.1, read on the forward strand.
GGCCCCAGCCTCAGCTAAGCTCTGCAAAACTCCAATGGTGGCACTACTGCTTTGTACAATCATCGTAAATACCGTACCAGTTAAGACTCCCAATAAGGGTTGGTCAGAAAGAGCTTGTATAAAGTTAAGAAATACTTCTGCATCTCTTAATGGTTTCATTGCCTCACTCATGTTATGTAAACCTAAGAACAGCATACCAAATCCAAAAACAATTTGTCCTAAATTATTTATATTTTTTTTCTTAAAGAACACAAGTAAAACAGCACCTACTGCGATAATGGGTAAAGAATACTCAGAGATTTTAAAACCAATAATAAAACCAGTTACGGTTGTACCAATATTTGCTCCCATAATAATTCCTATTGACTGACGCAGTGTTAATAAACCAGCATTAACTAAACCTACCGTTAACACAGTTGTACCGCTACTACTCTGAATAATAGCTGTAACTAAAGCGCCCGCTAAAACGCCTGTAAAAGGGTTTGAGGTCATTTTTTCAAGAATAGTTCTTAGACGGTCTCCAGCAGTATTTTGTAATCCTTCAGACATATATCTTATGCCAAACAAAAAAATTCCTAGTCCACCTAAAAACAGAAAACTCATTTCTTTTATGTCCATGATTTCCCCCTAGTAATTATTAAACTATTTTTATCTAATGCCCAAATCATTATACTTTAAAATTAATATAAATAAAAGTATTATACAAGTATTAATTATTTAGAATATATTTCACATTTGTGTACGTAGCGCAACTTAATGTAATAGTTATTTAGGGATTTTGCACTTAGTATGACTATGGAATTATATCCCAACAACAAAACTTTAGCACTTTTTGTAGGTATTATATATTGACAAATAATTTTTAAATAGTCTTGACGTTTTTCTTTTTCTAAGGGAAACTTATATATGAATAATTAAAAAATTATGTTTGTAAAAAATAAATTAAGTAAGGTGAATTAATGAGATGAAATGTCCATATTGTAATTATAATGGAACAAGAGTATTAGATTCTAGACCAATTAAAGAGGGTAAGTCAATTAGAAGAAGAAGAGAATGTGAATCATGTACCAAGAGATTTAATACATATGAAGAAGTTGAAGAGACGCCAATTTTGGTAATTAAAAAAGATGGTAATAGGGAAGAGTTCGATAGGGAAAAAATATTAAGAGGATTAATTAGAGCTTGCGAAAAAAGACCAGTTCCGTTGGGTACATTAGAAGAGATAGTTGATGAAGTTGAAAGAGAACTTAGAAACGATATGACATCTGAAGTAGATAGTAAGCAAATAGGAGAAAAGGTTATGGAGAAGTTATATCATATAGATGAAATATCCTATGTTCGCTTTGCTTCAGTATATCGACAATTTAAGGATATAAATGTATTTATTAGCGAAATATCAGAACTATTTAGAAAGTGAATTTCAAAAAAATAGGAGGGACATCATTTGAAAAGCAAAATATTATTAACTAGCCTATTATTTGTAGTACTGCTTTCTGCATGTAATAACTCAGAAAAACCAATCGACGTAATAGTGCCGGAAAAAGGTGGACAAATAAATTTAGGAATTAATGACTTTAATATTGATCCACTTTCATATCTTGGATCTGAATTTCCTGCAAATAACTTAAATTCAATACTATACAGAGGTTTAATGAAAAACAACGAAAAATTGCAATTAACATCAGATCTTGCTGAATCTATAACAATAGATGAAGAGGCTAATAAAGTTGAAATAATCCTAAAAGATAATATAAAATGGGAAGATAAAACTCCGATAACAGTTGAAGATGTTCAATTTACATATGAATTATATAGTAATAGTAGCTACAATGGTTATTGGAAGTCGTATACCTTTAATATTTTGGGAACTGATCTCTATAGGGTTAAAGAGGAAGAACATGTTATGGGCATAGTAATATCTTCTAAAGAAAGAAGCATTATTATTTCATATGAAGATTTAATGGCTAAAGACTTGGAGTTCTTGACTGCGCCAATTTTATCTAAGCAACAATTAATGGAAAAACCGTCGATAGCTGATATAAAGGAGTTATCTTTTCAGGGTCAATTATTGACTAATGGACCGTTCAAAATAGAAAAGAAATATGATTCAGTGTTATTGTTGGCTAGAAATGATGCTTTTGAGGAAAATGTTTTTCTGGATAAAATAATAATTTCAAATAATGTTGATAAAACCAGCTACGATATTATGTTAGGAGTACCTGCAGATATTGAGAATGAAGTTTTTACTTCAAGAGATGTACTAGCTATTGAAGGTCAAGCTTATGAATATCTGGGAATGAATTTAAATGCTCCAGAATTTTCAGATTTGTCCACAAGAAAAGCACTAGCATCAGTAATAAATTACAGTGAGATAATTAATAATATTTATAAAGGTTATGCGCATAAACCACTATCACCAATTCATCCTCAATCATGGGCTTATGTTGCGAACGAGTCATACTATGGAATAGAGGAAGCTCAAGCGATACTTACTCAAAAGAATTTAAACTTGCAATTAGCTTATGAGGATACTATATTATACCAAGTTATGGCAAATCAAATATCTAATGATCTAAGTGAATATGGTGTAAATATTGAACTTAAACCTATTCCGAAGAATCAATATATTCCAACACTTTTTTATAAAGGTGAATTTGATCTGTTTCTAGCAAGCTGGGCATATGAATATGATCCAGTTTATGAGAATGAAAAATGGTTAGCGAAAAATGACGTTCTGGAAAATGGATATAATGTTAGTCATGTAAATGATGAAGTGTCAGATAATTTCTTATTAAATGGTGGAATAGTATCAATAGAAGAGGCAAGACTACAGCATTATACTGATTGGCAAAATTATTTTATGAGTCAATACTATATTATTCCGTTAGCAAGTCCACAAACAATTTATTTATATAAACCAGATTTACATGTCAATATTACAAACAGTTTAGTCCCATATGTTGATATTCAAAACTGGTGGAAAGAAAAAACTGACAAGTAAAATGTTAAAAAATGATTGATTTATCTCTAATTTAGCCCTTTTATTATTTAAAGGGCTTTTGTGATTTTTCTATGTTAAAATAATAGATAATTAGCAATTGATTAAAAGGAGACAGAATTATATGTCAAATGTTTACAATGAAATTACCCCACAAGATACATATATTGTAGTAGTACATAATTCAATTGGGGTATCATATATAACGTATTTAATAGAGTTGTATCAACCAATAATTGGAGTAGAGGCCATAAGTCTTTATTTAACATTACATAATCATATATCAATGGTTGAGTCGGGCTATTCAAATAACTGTTTGCATCGTCAACTGGTAAGTAAAATGAATCTTTCGTTTCCTGTATTAATGAAAGCAAGAAAAACATTAGAAGCAGTAGGTTTGCTAACAAGTAAAAGATTTAAACATAATGAGAGTGACAAATATATATATGAATATACATTACTATGCCCACTCTTACCCAGATATTTTTTTCAAAGTGATGTTTTGAGTATGCTTTTAATAAATCGAATTGGTAAGCTTAATTATCAGCAGCTAAAAGGAAAGCTACTTAAAAGTTGGGATAAAGAAAAATACATAATGGAGGAAGAGATTACAAAGTCATTTGACGAGGTATTTGATTTTGTTCTTTCTTCAGAATTACAAGCAGCTGCTGCATCAGAAGTAGAGGATATATTTCAACCATGTAATTATATTGATGAGAGTAACAATAGTATTAAAATTAAGAGAAATTATTTAGATTTTGATTTTATAAAAGGCATGGTTAGTAACTTGTACCAATTGGATAAAAATCTTAATAAAAAAATAAACACCTTATTGCAGGAATTAGCATTTCTTTACCAACTTTCAGATATGGAAATAATCAATTTATTAAATGATCACTTTATATATGATGAGAATGGAAGTATAGATGAAGAACAGCTAAGAAATAGAGCACGAGAAAAATATCAATATAGTAACAAGGATGTACGAGCAATCAAAAAAGATGATATACATACTGAATCTATAGATAAGAGCTCAAATATTGGTGAAAAAGCAAAAAGGCACAAACTGATATTAGAAAACTATTCTCCTATTGAATTAATACAACAATATCAAGGGGGAGGAAAAATCCCAGATTCCGATATAAAAATTATTGATAGTTTGCTATATGAATACAAGCTTCCTACCGGAATAGTAAATGTTTTAATTGAATATGTGATGCTTTCAAATGATTATAAACTACCAAAGAAACTTATAGAAAAAATTGCAGGTCATTGGAAAAGATTAAAAATTAATACTGTTGAGGAAGCTTTAGAAGTAGCAAAAAAAGAACATCAATTGTATAAAGAATGGACAGTTCCAAATAGTACAAAAAGTTCTACTAAAAAAACAAAGGGTAAAACTTTTACGAAAGATAAAAAGGAAAAAATTCCAGATTATATTTTAAAACAAGATGAGAAATATCATAACAATAAAGATGGTAAGGATGAAAATGAGATAGACCCAGATGAGTTAATTGAAATTAATCGTTTATTAAAGGAATTAAATGAGTAATAAAGAAAAAGGAAATTATTAATAATATGGGTTAGTATCTATTTTACAAGGAAAGAGATGGTCTTATGTTATATCAAATTGAAGATAAATTTGTAATAGCAGTGGCTTCTAGTGCACTTTTTGATTTAGATGAAGCAGACAAAATATTTAGAGAAAAGGGCGAAGAAGAGTATAGAAAATATCAACGTGAACATGAAAGTGATATATTGAATAAGGGTGTTGTTTTCCCACTAATAAAACGATTGTTAAATATAGATACTAAAGACCAACCTGTTGAAGTAGTGTTATTGTCAAGAAACGACCCAGATACTGGATTAAGAGTTTTTAAATCAATAGAACATTACGGGTTACCAATAAGTAGGGCATCATTTGTCGCAGGAAACAACCCATTTCATTATATGGAGACGTTTAATGCATCATTATTTTTATCTGGTAATCCTGAGGATGTTAAAGAAGCTGTTAAACATGGATTCCCAGCAGGATGTATATACCCTTCTGATTATATTGATGATGACAATGATCAAGAGCTTAGAATTGCATTTGATTTTGATGGAATAATAGCGGATGATTCAGCTGAGACTGTTTTTCAAAAAGGAGCTTTGGAACTCTTTCATTCTCATGAAAAACTAAAAGCTGGAGAACCACTTCCAGCTGGACCTCTTTTGAGATTTTTCAAAGAAATATCAAAACTTCAAAAGCGAGAGATTGAGAAAAACAATATTAATTCTACTTATAAACCTAAAATAAGAGTAGCCATTGCTACTGCAAGAAATGCTCCAGCACATGAGAGAGTTATAACAACATTAAGAAAACTAGATATTAGAGTAGATGAAGCTTTTTTTCTAGGGGGAATTGATAAAGCAAGAGTGCTTAAAGTGTTTAAGCCACATATATTTTTTGATGATCAAGTCGGTCATATAGAGGGTGTAGCAAGAGAATTCCCTTCTGTTCATGTACCTTTTGGTGTAACAAACAAGTTAAATAAGGAATAGTATTTTTTTCTTTTACTAATGAATAATGTAAATATAGGTGGTATTATTGATGATTGTATTTAGCATAATGAGAACTATATTAATTGGTATTAGTTTTCTTGGATTTATAAGCCCATTATTATTTTATCCGTGGATTCATGGTGATTATGATAGATATTTATGGATTATTCATCAAGGTTACCCATGTAATAGTATGGGTAGTGGATCTTGGCAATTATGGTACTTAGTTATTTTACCATGGATAATATCAATATTAATATTAGGAAGCGTTATTATTTTCAGCAAAGAAAACACAAAAGAGTTATTTTGGGGATTAATTATTGGCGGTGGCTTTATAATTTCTTTTTGGTTATTAATGTTTTATAAGCCTAATTTATTTATTATGATTATAGGTTGTTAATGATTGGGAACACATGCGAATTTCAAAGGGGTTCTTAGATTGTTAGAGATTAAATTTTATAAAGATAATGAAATATCAATAGAGGAAATAATGTATGTAGTTATTATGGCAAGATACAATAAAAAATGGATAATGGTTAGACATATGGACAGAGATACATGGGAGATTCCAGGTGGGCATGTAGAGGTAAATGAAGATTTAGATAGTGCAGCTTATCGTGAATTATATGAAGAGACAGGAACGATAAGCAGTAAGCTAATCTATATCAGCAAGTATATGGTGACAAATGATGATAAGAAATCATATGGTAAATTATATTTTGCGGAGGTTAATGAGATAGGTGATTTACCAAAATCAGAGATTAAGGAAATAAAATTTGTTGATAACCTTCCAAGTGATTTAACATATCCTATGATTCAACCATTTTTATTTAAAAGAGTTATAGATTATCTTGAAAGTAACAATAAATAAATAAATTTATATCCAGATATGATAAGACCCCCACTTCTACACAAAGTGCACAAGTCACGTTATAATGCTAAAGCATTAAGTCGTGCTATGTACACAACGAAGATAAACGTCTCACATAAATTCAGGTGGAGTTAAAGAAAACTTGATTTACGCTAGTTTAAATGTAGCGTAAGTCTTAGTTGCCCTTATACCTTTAGGTGAAAAACTCCATCTGAATAAAGTTCGGCTTTATCCAAATTTTATTAAAAATAAGTTG
>CAZIGM010000050.1:0-11333 GCA_964538675.1 uncultured Bacillaceae bacterium
AATAATAAATATTATAAAAAAAACATTATTTTTATTACGATTGCTTATAAAAATAAAAGGAACAGATAGAACGAATAGTGTAAATAAACCTATTGGAGTATATAACGTCGTTGTCAATAATATAATAAAAAAAGCACTAGCCACAATATTCTCTAAAACAATTCTGTCCTTTCCCAATAATGACACCTCTTATTTGTTTTTAATATATTGCTCCAGAATAGTTAAATCGCCATACCATTCTTCAATTTCATGTCCTTGAGTTTTGTGTTCATTTAATTTAACTATAACAGCTTTGTCTATTTTATGAAAAGGTATTCCAATTCTTCTAGCTAAAACATAAATTGCAATTAGCAAGCTAGCTAAACTATCAACAATATAAGATTCTTTGCCATGATATAATCCTTTAAATAATGCACTAACTTGTTCAACAATTTCTGCTTTTAACCATTCCAATACCTTTATATTTTTTGCTATATGTACGTTACCAGGTTTATCCAATGATAATCGCTCCTTTTTACACGTACTACTATAATCATAAATACTTCAACATATTGTATTGTTTTTCCTTCACAAATTGAATAACACATTTTAAAAGTTTTTTTATTATAATTTATTATAATAAAAAATCCTCTATAAAGAGGATTCAGTCTGTAACGAAAGTACGATATCTATAGTACAGCTAATCTCTGGTATAACTTACACGGAGTAAGCTTAATTCATCGATATTAGCTTGTTTAAATCTAAAGCGTTTTTTACAGGCTGTTATTTTGGTCAATTTACCATAATTTGAAATCTAACGGTAATATGAATTTTTTTATTCTGTAGAATAAGGTAATAATCCAATATGACGAGAGCGTTTTATTGCTGTAGTTAATTGTCTTTGGTATTTAGCTGAAGTACCAGTTACACGTCGAGGTAATATCTTACCACGCTCACTAATAAATTTCTTTAAAAGGTCTACTTCTTTATAATCTATATAGTTAATCTTATTTACAGTAAAATAACAAACTTTACGACGCTTACCACTGCGTTGTTTGCGAACCATATTATCCCTCCTTAAATTACTTAAATCTTATTAAAATGGCAAATCATCATCTGATATATCTATTGGATTTCCATCATCAATAAAAGGATCCTTGCTTTCTTTTTGAGTATTATCATTTTTATTAATAGATTCAAGGGAACGAACATTATCAGCAACTACTTCAGTAACATACACTTTTTTACCTTCATTATTATCATAATTGCGAGTTTGAATTCTACCTTCGACTGCAATTAAACGACCTTTTCCAAGATAATTTGCAACAAATTCTGCCGTATTTCTCCATGAAACAATGTTAATAAAATCAGCTTCTCGCTGCCCTTGTTTATTTGAATAGTTACGATTAACAGCTAACGTGAACGTTGAAACAGCTACTCCATTAGGAGTGTATCGTAATTCAGGATCTTTAGTTAATCGTCCAATTAGAATTACACTGTTTAACATTAAAATTCCCCCTAAAGACTATTTTTCATCCTTAATAATAAGATAACGAATCACGTTTTCAGTAATTCTAAACACTCTTTCAAGTTCTTCTATTACATTTGGCTCAGATTTAAGGTTTACTAAAACATAGTAACCTTCTTTATAATCATTGATTTCATATGCCAAACGACGTTTACCCATCTCAGTAAATTTTTCAATTTCCCCGCCGTTTTCAGTAATTAAATTTTGAAATTTCTCTACTAATTCTTTAATAACATCTTGATCTAAATCCGGTTTTATTATATACATTACTTCATATTTACGCATTATATTCACCTCCTTATGGTCTTAGCGGCCCTATATTTTTATAGAGCAAGGAGCGAGGTCTTTCGACTCGCATTTTTGTATTATATCAGTTTTATGTTATATACGCAATAATCTTACATTATGTTTATACGTTAAACCTAAAATGCATTACATCCCCATCTTTTACAATATAATCTTTACCTTCTAGCCTCAATAGTCCTTTTTCTTTTGCTTGAATCATTGAACCAGCATCAATTAAGTCTTGATATCCAACTACCTCTGCTCGTATAAATCCTTTTTCAAAATCCGTATGAATTACACCTGCAGCCTGTGGTGCTTTAGTTCCTTCTAATATTGTCCAAGCTCTTACCTCTTGGACTCCTGCAGTAAAGTATGTAATTAGATTCAGTCTTTTATACGCTACTTTAATTAATTGATCTAACCCTGATTCATTCACGCCTAGCTCATCTAAAAAAATTTGCTTATCTTCCCCATCGAGTTCTGCTATTTCTGATTCTAATTTTGCACTAATTATTATTGCTTCAGTATTTTCTTTTTTTGCATATTCGTTAACTTGTTCAATAAAGACATTTGGTTTTGAGTTATTAAATTCTTCTTCACTAACATTAGCAACATATAATACTGGTTTCATAGTTAATAGATGTAAATCTCTAATTAATATTTTTTTCTCGTAATTATAGTCAATACTTCTTGCCGGTTTATCGTTTTCTAAGTTTTCCTTTAATTCTTCGAGGACTTCAAGTTCAAGTATATATTTTTTATCTCCACTTTTTAAATTTTTCTTAACTTTTTCAATTCTTTTATCAACAGATTCTAAATCTGCTAATATTAATTCTAAGTTTATTATCTCAATATCGTTTACTGGATCAACTTTACCAGTCACGTGAGTAATATTATCATCTTCAAAACAACGAACAACTTGTACAATTGAGTCAACTTCACGTATATGTGATAAAAATTTATTCCCTAATCCTTCACCACGACTAGCACCCTTGACTAAACCAGCAATGTCCACAAATTCAAATGTTGTTGGAACAATTCGTTTAGGTTTTACCATATCGCTTAGAACTTCCAACCTATTATCAGGAACTTCTACTATTCCTACATTTGGATCTATTGTGCAAAATGGATAATTAGCAGATTCTGCTCCTGCTTGAGTTATTGCATTAAATAACGTTGATTTACCAACGTTAGGTAAACCAACGATTCCTGTTGTTAGTGGCATATATATCTCACTCCCTAAGTTATAAATAATAATTAATATTACAATATAATAACATAAAGTCAAACTATATTCAGGTAGAGTTTTAATTTCACCTAAATAAAGTTTGACCAGATAAAATATAAAAAGCTTTTAATTTTTAATTATTTATTTATTTTTTCTATCATTACTGCACAATCGTATAAAATACTTCCATTGCCCATATCTGAATTCTTATTAGAAGTTAAAAAGTTAGCAGAATACCCAGAGTCTTTCCACCATCCTTCTTCAACCACTATTGTCTTCTTGTTAATACCCTGATTTACTATTGCAATCCCCACAATTTGTCCCCTATCATTATACACTTTAACTTTTTCACCATTTTTAATATTCATTTTGTTCGCAATTTCTAGTGATAATATCACTCTTGGTTTATGATTTTTTTTATTTAGCAAAAAGATATGTTGTGAATGCAATGATTTTTTAGGATGAATTGTTAATAAATTGTATGGATATTTTTCTTTTAATTTTTCTTGCTCTTGTATACTTTCTCTTGGATATGAAAGTATTACAGTCGGAGAAAGACCATCTTGTTTCGCGCTTTCAGAATAAAATTCATACTTTCCAGATGGAGTGTAAAACTGTTTGTCTTCCCAAGGTAGATCTCGTAGAGGTAACAAAAATTGTCCTTCCTCTTTTAATATTTTTAAATTTAATCCATACTTATTTAGTGGCTTTAAAGCTATGTCAAAATACTCCTCAACTGTTTTCTCAAATCCTTTTAAATTCAATTCATTTGCTAAAGCAGACCAAATCTCTAAATCCGATCTCGTTTCTCCTAAAGGATTTATTAATTTAGGTCCGTACCTTATTATATTATGAAACATTGAACCATAATAAATATCTTCTTCTTCAAAAACTGATGTGGTAGGCAATATATAATCAGCTAGTTTAGCTGTATCTGTCATAAATAAATCAATCACTACTTTTGTTTCAACTTGCCTTAATGCATCTATTGTTCGTTTAATGTTAGGTAATTGTATGACAGGATTACTCCTTGATATAAACATCATTTTTATAGGAGGATTTTTTTCACTTATTATCTCGTCAGCCTGGGTTGACCTTGAAAAAGTACGATAATCCGTTCGTATATCATCTCTTAACAATTCAGACCAATTAAAACTTTTACCTACCGCCAAATTTGCAAATTGAACTCCACCACCCTTTTTACCTATATTACCTGATATAGCACCAAGTGCGTCAATTGCTCGTATTGAATTCCCACCATTCCCGTATCTTTGCATTCCTAAACCAAGAAAAGTCATTACAGGTCCTTTAGAATATATCTTTGCTAATTCATTTATATCTTTAACATAAATACCCACTTCTTTAGATATCTTTTCAATATCTAAATCTTCAATTTCTTTGTAAAAATGTTCAAATCCAATAGAGTGTTGAAGAATAAAATTCTTATCGTGCCAATCATTATCTATTAATACTTTGCAAATTGCTAATGCAAGTAAACCATCCATTCCTGGATTGATATTTATATATCTATTTGCTTTTTTTGCTATATTTGTTTTTATTGGATCAATTACTACTAATTCTCCACCATTTTTTTTTGCATTTAATAAAAAAGAGGAAAGATGAATATTTGTAGTAGTGATATTTCTTCCCCATATTACAATAGTTTTTGCATTTTTTATATCTATAACACTATGACTTAATGCGTCGCCTGTATCATATATTTGCGCTTGAATTCCAGCACCCCAACACAGACTTCCATTTACTTCTGTCATACCGCCAAAAAAATTAAAAAACCTTCTATCTAGTCCTTTTAATAGACCTCCATTAGAATAATCATAGCTATGTAATACTGCTGTTGAACCAAATATCTCTTTTGTAATCGTCATTTTTTTGCTTATTTCTCTGATTGCTTGTTCCCAACTTATCCTAACAAATCTATTACCCATTTTTTTTTGAGGATATAATAACCTTTCTCTGTCATATATCCGTTCCTTAATCAATTTCCCTTTTCCACATATTTTCCCCTTAGTTATAGGGTGTGCAGAATCTCCTTCTATTTTAATAATTCTATTATTTTCCGTATACACTTTAAATCCACATACGTCATAACAATTTAATGGACATGCTGATTTCGACTCTTTAATCATTGTTTTGACCTTCCTAAGATATTTTAATCTATTCTTTATCTATTACTTTTTTCATTTTCCTCTCAAATTCTTTCCGAGGGATTAAAACACTATGGTTGCATCCTGTGCATTTAATCCTTATATCCATTCCCATGCGTATAACCTTCCATGCATTTATTCCACAAGGATGGGGTTTCTTCATTTCCACTATATCATTTAGATCAAATTTTTTTCTTTCCATATTATTCTTCTCTCCTAATTAGTAGTAAAAAATATCGATTAATTTAGCGTTCCTATATTCTATATATTTATTTATTTTTTTGTTATTTTGCTAATTATATTATTTCTATTTAATTTTGAAAAGGGTAGAGTAAAAGAGTTGCCAATAAATATAAACTAATCACTCCATATAATGGATATAAAATATTTACTAGTGTCGAAAATCCAAAAAAGGAAAGAGGTGCTATACAAACTATAATTATAAAACTTAGCTTACCTGTAGATATATGACTCCATTTTTTTTGAATTCGAGTAACTAGACCATATATATTACTTAATACTGTAGTATATATGGCGAACCAAATAGTTATTGAAACTATAAATAATAATATTAATTTGTTTTCAGGGATCAAAGAGAACAAAGGTATTTCATATTGTTGAACATATTCTACTTTTAATAAAGCTAAATTTAACAAAATAGCAACTATTCCTAATATGCTTCCAGCAAGAATTCCGCCTATTATTATCTCTATTTTTGATTTTATTTTTTCACCTGTTGTTGACAAAACGCCTATTAAAGATATTGCATTTAATGCAGAGTAAGTAATTGATGAAGGCCATACTTTTAAATTTCCACGTATATAATCATCAGAAATAAAGTGATTAGATAATATATATTTATAGGTAATATAAATTAATATAACTATTAGTATAGGTATTAAAATGCTATTAATATTTATTAACCCATTAACTCCATGTTTAATAATAATCCAAGTTGCAAGTGCTAATATTATAATTCCGAGTAGATATGGATAACCTAATTGTTCTAATGTTGCTCCACTACCTGCAAACATGACTATTGCAACTGATAATAAATATAGAAATATTATTCCATCAAAGTATTTTGCTAGTTTTTCCCCCATTAAAATTTCTAACATATCATAGTAATTAGATGTTTTATGCTTATAACTTATCCATATAATTAATATACTACTAATAGAGAAAAGAATCATAAATATCAAAATTCCTTCTATACTTTTTAAACCATAAGAACTAAAAAACTCCCATATCTCTCTTCCAGACGAAAACCCAGCACCTATAGTTGTTCCTACTATTAATATTCCAATTTTTAATCCATTAATTATAGTTTTATACAATTCTTACTCACCCTCCAACTAATAAACCATACTTCTAATGTATATTTTCCTTTTAATGCACATATACTTGTAATAATATTTTTTGGAGGTATCTATGAATTTAACAAATAGTAATTTGAGTTACTCTATTAACTACTTGGACTCTCTAGCAAGCTATAAAATGTCAAAATATATTAGTAAATTTCTTAACTATTATTTGTTTGATCATTGGATTATTTTATGTATCGGAACAGACCGTTCTACTGGAGATGCGCTTGGTCCTTTTGTTGGAAGTAAACTAAACCTTAATCAAATGAAAGGTTTTACAGTAATAGGTACGCTAGAAAATCCAATACATGCAATTAACTTAAAAGACACAATTGATATGATTGATACTAAATATCCTAATTCAGGTGTTATTGCCATCGATTCATGTTTAGGCCATATTAATAGTGTTGGTGAAATTCAAATAAATAGTGGTCCCTTAAGACCTGGTGCGGGTGTTAAAAAAGAATTGCCTAAAATTGGACATTTTCATATTACGGGTATAGTAAACATTGGTGGATTTATGGAGTATTTTGTTCTTCAGAACACCAGACTTAGTTTAGTAATAAAAATGTCAGAAATTATAAGTTCTAGTTTAATTAAATCCTCTTATATAACTAAAAAATGCCAAGTATAAATACCTTGGCATTTCTTTACATTCTTATTAAAACAAGTCTTCTATCTATTATAATTAACTACATAAGCAATTAATATTTTTTTATTTCATATATTCTATAAAAATTTAATTATTAGCTGGTTGCTTTTTTGCGTTCTCAATATTTTGTTTCTTTGAATTATCACTTGCTTTTTCTTTATTATTTGCTGTATCCTCATTTTCCATAACACATTGACCTTTAAAAACCGCATTCTCTTCAATTACAATATTTTTAACCTCTACATCACCGATGACTGTTCCTGATGATCTAATTTCTAACTTTTCTTTACATTTTAATTTAGCATTAGACTTTCCTGCTATAATCATATTATTCGAAGATAAATTACCATTTGCCTCTCCTTGATCCCCAACAATTATGTCACCTTGCGTTGATATTTCTCCACTAAAAACACCATCAATTCTTACTATACCAATAGCTTTTATTTCTCCTTCAAACTTTGTCCCTGGTCCTATAACGGTGTCAATCTCATCTACCTTTTGTACTTGAGGTTTTTTGTTGTTACTAAACAATTCTATCGTTCCCTTCTATGTTAATTTAAAAAATTCACTGGATTAATTGTTTTTCCGTATAAATGAACCTCGTAATGTACATGAGGTCCTGTACTTTTTCCTGTACTACCTATATAAGCTATTAACTGACCTTTTTTTACATAGTCTCCTATTGCTACTATTAACCTAGAACTATGAGCATAAAAGGTTTCATATCCATTACCGTGATTTACCAAAACTTGATAACCATATCCATTACTTTTATATCCGGCATAAGTTACAACACCGTCAGCTGTTGCATAAATAGGTGTATAATAAGAATTTGCTATATCAACCCCGGTATGAAACTCATACCCACCGTATACTGGGTCAACTCTATATCCATATGATGAAGACATAAAACCATATGTAGGATATATAGATGGTATAGACAACATGACTTCATTTTTATCTTCCATTAAATCTATCAATTCATTTAATGACATCTCTTGATCTGGAATTGCTTCTTTTAAAGCATCAACTACATCTTTAGTTTCAGTAATTGAACTTGCAGTAATTCTGCTCTTTTCTTGCACATGAGCTAATGCATTTTGATTATCAACAGAAAAATAACTTTTCGTAGGATCAAATTCGTTAAGTCCCCTTACTTCTTCTTCTAGTTCCTGAACCTCAATAACTTGTTCCTTCAGTACTTTTACATCTTGATATAATGATAAAAAATTTTCAGTATATTCTTCAATAATAATTTTATTATCTGTATTAATAGTTGATAGTGAACTGTTTTCCATCTTAATAAACACATAATTGTATGTCCATAATGATCCTGAGGTTAATGTTATAACAAAAAACACTGACAAAACACTTAAAATAAATCTTGGTATTTTTATAGATTTAGGTTCTTCTTCTGTATGCGGAATTATCATAACTGTTAAAAATTTTCGTTTTTTCATAACTCACCTCACTGCCTCAATAGAACTTTTATCAATTCCTTTTTTTTACGTAAAATACTTATTCGTTGTTAATGTGTTTTTCTCCTGCACGATTTTATATTTTTTTCGACAATTTGTTACTTTTTTTTATTATATTTAGTATTTTATATTATATGGTATGTTTTTCACCATTTAAGCTACTTATCAATAAAGCCGAATTTTATTCAGATTGAGTTTTAACTCCACCTGAATTCTAGCACTCAAGAGTACAAGTCACGCTAAGACACTAAAGTGTCAAGTCGTCCTATGCACACAAGTAGTAACCCATAGTTGCTAATTCAAGAGCACAAGTGACGCTAAGACACTAAAGTGTCAAGTCGTCCTATGTGAGACTTATCCTAAATTCATTCTCCTCCACTTAACATAGCGAGACTTGCGCACTTTGTGTGTAAGTGGGAGTCTTATCATATCTAGATAAATGCTATTATGTTAAATAAATTATATGCTTTTTGTAACTTTCTCTAATACCATTAATTCTTCGCGCGATAATTTATATTTAGAATTTCCCTCAATTATAGGTTTTGCATATGTACTAGATTCCCCTCTATTATATATGCTAGTAATAACAACACCATTCTTTTTTTCATCTAAAAAAGCTATTGAATAACTCAAATCTTGTCCTTCCTCGCCAAAAGCATTATACCGTATTATTTCTACATTCCCTTTTAAATTGCTAGTTTTATCTAGAATTGTTTTTATTAGGTTGTTGTTGTTTTCAATATTGTTACTCATATTTTTAGCTTCGTTAACGTATTTCTTAATAACATTTTCAAGATCGGTAATTTTTCCACCGCGAGTAAATTTTTTAATTCTTTTTGTTGTTAAAAAAAGTTTAATAGATAAGATTAAATTCCATAGAAATAATACAGCTATTGAAATTATAGCTATTAAAGTAAATTGATCTAAGTCCTTAATTATGTCCATATATCTACCTCCTTTATTTACTAAAAATAGAATTTTATAATCAATCTATTCCTATTAATTCCAATATTCTTTCTAAATCAGTTCTATTAAAATATTCAATCTCTATTTTCCCCTTATTCTTACCATCTTTAATTTTTACAGATGTTTTAAATTTATCCCTTAATTGTTCCTCGATTGACTTGTAAGTGGTAATATTATCACCTTTATTAGTGGTTTTTGTTTCACGTGGAACATTTATCTTAAATTGCTTGATTTTTTCTTCTAAGTCTCTAACACTCCATCTTTCTCCAATAGATGTCTTGGCAAAATATAACTGCTTTTCTTTGTCATCTATTGCAACCAATGCTCTTGCGTGACCCATTGAAAGCTTTCCAGAATTCACTTCACTTAATATGTTTTCTGATAATTGAAGTAACCTTAAATAATTTGCTACATTAGGTCTACTAACACCAATTCTATCCGCCAATTCTTCCTGAGTTAAATTATAACTTGATATTATTTTTTTATATGCATTTGCAATCTCAACAGGATTAAGGTCTTCCCGTTGTAAATTTTCAATTAATGCTATTTCCATCACTTGTTGATCAGTAAATTTTTTCACTACTACAGGTATAGTTTCTTTTTCTAATGCCTTTGTTGCTCTCCATCTTCGTTCACCAGCAACAATCTCATATCCATTTAAAGATTGCCTAACTATTATCGGCTGTATTACACCGTGTTCTTTAATTGATGACATTAATTCTGTAAGTTGATTTTCATCAAAATTCTTTCTAGGCTGATAAGGATTAGGCCTTATTCTAGTAACATCAACTTCCAATACCGTTTCATTATCATCAACTTCCATTAAAGGTATTAAAGCATCTAACCCTTTTCCAAGCCTCTTACTCACTATCCACCACTTCCTTTGCTAAATCCATATATACTTCAGCCCCTTTTGATTTTAAATCATAATTGATAATTGATTGTCCATGACTAGGAGCTTCACTTAACCTAATATTCCTTGGAATTATTGTAGTATAAACCTTATCTTGAAAATATTTCTTAACTTCGTCCACAACTTGTATTCCTAGATTAGTTCTTGCATCAAACATGGTTAGTAGAACGCCCTCGATTTGTAAACCTACATTTAAGTGTTTTTGTACTAAACGAATTGTGTTTAGTAATTGACTTAATCCTTCCAATGCATAATATTCACATTGTATTGGAATTAGTACAGTATCAGCTGCTGTAAGCGAATTTACAGTCAATATTCCAAGAGAAGGAGGACAATCAATAATTATATAATCATATACGTCTTTAATGTTACGTAAAGCTTTTTTTAACTTTACCTCTCTCGATAGAATAGGTACTAATTCGATTTCTGCACCAGCCAATTGAATCGTAGCTGGTATTACATCAAGTCCTTCAACATCTACCTTACATATAGCATCATTAATTGGTACTTCATTAATTAATACATCATAAATACAGTTAGTTACGTCAGCTTTATTTATACCAACTCCACTTGTTGAATTACCTTGAGGGTCAATATCTATTAAAAGAACCTTTTTCCCTAATTTCGCCAAACTAGCACTTAAATTTACTGATGTTGTAGTTTTCCCAACTCCACCCTTTTGATTAGCAATAGTTATAATTTTCCCCATTATTATGCCACCTCTCGTTTCAAATACATTATAAATAACTATCATTAATTATTCAGTATTGCTTTT
>CAZIGM010000051.1:0-11276 GCA_964538675.1 uncultured Bacillaceae bacterium
GTTTTTTCTAGCAATATTAGTCGGGATCTTTATTTTTTTACTAATTAAAAAAAATGATCAAGATAAGAATTTCCAAAATGATAAGTTGAATGACCCTTTAAGAAGAACTACATTTGATAGAAATGAAGCCTTAGAAATAGCTAAAATTAGATATGCAAAAGGTGAAATAGGAGAAGAAGAATTTGAAAAAATTAAAAAAGCTGTTATGTAGAGAAATCTAATAATTAAAATTTTGTTTTACTGAAGGTGAAAAGTTATGTCCAATAAATTAGAAAAAATCACACTTAATATTGAAGGTATGACTTGTTCATCTTGTTCTGCTAGAATCGAAAAAAATCTTAATAAATTAGATGGGGTATTTGCATCTGTGAATTTAACTTCAGAGAATGTTAAAATATCATATGATATGAAAGAAAATTCAATAAACAATATTAAAAAAACTATTAATGATCTTGGTTATAATGTAAAGGATAAAATTGATAATACAGAGAATTTCTATACTTCAAGAAGTAATGAACTGAAATTAATGAAAAGAAAAGTTATCATATCTAGTATATTAAGTATACCTTTATTATGGGGTATGTTGGTACATCTTGGTTTAAATTTATTTACTCCTAAACTAATTCTTAGCCCTTGGTTACAATGGGCTTTTGCAACACCTGTTCAATTCTATATAGGTTATCATTTCTATAAAGGAGCATTTTTTTCATTAAAAAATAGATATGCAAATATGGATGTGCTAATTGTGCTAGGTACATCAGCTGCATACTTTTACAGCATTTATAATGTAATTACCTCAAACAATCAATTGTATTTTGAAACAAGTGCCATATTAATCACATTAGTCGTTTTAGGTAAATATTTAGAAGCATTATCAAAAGGACAAACCTCTGAAGCAATTCAAAAGTTAATAAACTTAAAACCCAGAACCGCATTTGTGGAGAGAAAAGACCAATTTATTGAAATACCAATAGACAATGTTATTATTGGGGATATATTAATTGTTCGTCCTGGAGAAAAAATTCCTGTTGATGGAAATATTATTGTGGGCTTTTCTTCTATTGATGAGTCAATGATTTCTGGAGAAAGTATTCCCGTTGATAAAAAACAAGGTGATTTTGTAATCGGAGCAACAATCAATAAATTTGGAACATTTAAATTTAAAGCATCAAAAGTTGGCGAGGATACAGTTTTATCACAAATTATTAAGACTGTGGAAGAAACTAATTCATCAAAAGCTGGGATTCAGAGAATAGCTGATGCTATTTCTAATATTTTTGTACCAGTAATTATTTTAATTGCTGTATTTACCTTTTTAGCACATTACTTTATTTTTACACAAGGAAATTTTGAAAATGCTTTAATTATTGCTATTTCTGTTTTAGTTATTAGTTGTCCATGTGCGTTAGGTTTAGCAACACCAACATCTATTATGGTTGGGACAGGAAGAGCGGCTGAGTATGGTATTTTATTTAAAGGTGGAGAGCATCTTGAAAATACTAATAAAATTTCTGCAATTGTCTTTGACAAAACTGGAACTATAACTGAAGGTAAACCTGAATTATCTGATTATCGCTTAATGAAAAATAGAGAAAAGGAAATATTGCAATTGGTTGCTTCTGTAGAGGATTATTCGGAACACCCTATCGCTAAAGCTGTTGTAAGAGGAGTTAAGAAATTAGGAATATATCCTTTACCAATTTCAAATTTCGAAAATTTACCTGGAAAAGGAATTAAGGGTGATGTAAACAACTTAAGTATTAATATAGGCACTAGAAATTTTATGAATGAATTAAAAATTTCTTACCATCTTTATGCAGACATCGCTAATAAATTAGAAACAGAGGGTAAAACTGTTTTTTTTATATCCCAAAACAGTACATTTTTAGGAATTATTGCGGTTGCTGATATTGTTAAATATGACTCAAAATCAGCTATTAATGAATTAAAGGATATGAATATTGCAACATTTATGGTAACTGGTGATAATAAAAATACAGCTGCCTATATTGCCAATCAAGTAGGTATTAACAATGTTATTGCCGAAGTTATGCCTGAAGATAAAGTTAAGGAGATAAATTATCTAAAAGAAAATGGTTACTTTGTAGCTATGGTAGGAGATGGAATTAACGATGCTCCCGCATTAATTGCTGCAGATGTTGGAATAGCTATTGGCACTGGTACAGATATTGCCATTGAAGCGTCTGATATTACCCTGTTACAGGGTAGTTTGAAAGGTGTACCGAATGCTATAAACATTAGTAATATGACTTTGAAAAATATTAAACAAAATTTATTTGCTTCTCTTTTTTATAATTCTTTAGGAATTCCTTTAGCAATGTCTGGTCTTCTAACACCTTTGATTGCGGGAATAGCAATGTCTTTAAGTTCCGTATCAGTTGTACTCAATTCTTTAAGATTAAAAAAAATTAAACTTTAAAACTAGGAGGGCTTTATATTAATAAAGTATTATACGTTGATAATATGTCTTGCGAACATTGTAAAATAGCTATTGATAATTCTCTAAAAAAGCTTAATGGATTAATTGATGTCGATATAAATTTAATAAGAAAAACTGTTACGATTAATTTTAATGAAAACACAATAAACTTAAATAAAATAATTACAACTATACATGAACAAGGTTATAATGTGTTAAATAGTAATAATTAACTATAGGGTTGGTGTTTTTTAATATATGGAAAAGATACTTATTGTAGATGACGAATATGAAATGAGAAAGTTACTATCTCTTTATCTAAGACAATATTCTTATGAAATTGATGAAGCAAAAAATGGTGAAGAGGCTTATATGAAGGTGCTTTCTGACAGCTATGACTTAATAATATTGGATATAATGATGCCAATTATGGATGGCTTACAAGCACTTCAGAATATTAGAAAGATATCTGATGTACCTACTATTTTATTAACCGCCAAAGATAAAACAGAAGATAAGGTGAAAGGTTTTACTACAGGAGCAGATGATTATCTTGTAAAACCATTTGAAGAAGCTGAACTTGTAGCTCGTGTACAAGCATTATTGCGTAGAACGAGAAATTATATGAACGAAGAAAAGATTCTCAAATATAAAAGCATTAATATTAATACACTTTCACGACTAGTAACTTATAAAGATGTTTGCATTAATTTAACTCAAACAGAATTTGATATTCTAAAAATATTAATTCAATATAAAGGAAAAGTTTTTTCAAGAGAACAGATAATTGATTATATTTGGGGACTTGATTTTAAAGGTGATGATCGAACAATAGATTCACATATTAAAAATATAAGGGAGAAATTAAAAAAATCCGGGATAAGTGATACAATTATTAAAACTGTATGGGGAATAGGGTATACAATTCAATGAAGAATTTCAGTATAAATAAGATATCTCTTAAATTAGGTTTATTATTTAGTGGTATTTTTTTAATTCTTCTTTTATTACTTGGATATATATTATATGGTTTGTTTTCTAATATGTTTATAGAATATGTATCTCAAGAATTATTAATTCATGGAGAAAATCATTCTAAAGTTTTAGAAGAAAATTACAATATTCAAACATTAAAATATATTACATTAACAGAAAAAAACTTAACGACAAGTGTTATTATTACTGATTATAATAATCAAATTATAGCTTATTCTGAACAAGTTACAGATGAAATGAACAAATATATTACACTAAACAACTTCTACCAACATTCTCAAATAATAAACAACGATTGGAGAAATAATCCTAATATTGCTTCGGTCTCCCCTATTAAGTCTGGTGAGCTTGGATACGTTTATATGTTTTACTCTACTAAATCATTAAATGAAATAGTTTTTATTTTAAGATTTTTTGTTTTAATTGCTAGTATTGGTATTATTATGATTGCAATTGGTATTATATCTTTGATTTCAGCTATAATGACAAAACCGTTATTGACAATGCAAAGTGCAACTAACGAAATGGCAAAAGGTAATTTTATTCAAAAAATTGAATTTCGAGGTAATGATGAAATCTCTCAACTAGCAAGTTCCATTCAAAAGCTTGGTGATCAGCTACATTACTATGAACATTCAAGAAATGAATTTTTAACAAATATATCACATGAATTACGTACTCCTTTAACATATATAAAAGGCTACAGCGATGTTTTATTAAAAAACTTTGTTAGAAATAAAAAAGAGCAAGATATATATTTGACTATTATTAGAGATGAAACAAGACGAGTTAACCATTTAGTAAATGATTTATTTGAATTGAGTAAAATTCAAACAAGGCAATTAAAGATTGACATCAAATCCATCAACATTGTAGAAATATTAGAAAGAACTATTAATATTTTAACTCCCCTCGCAACTAAGAAAGGGATAAATATATTGTTTGAAAAAGATTTGGAGAACATCTCAGTCAAAGTTGACTCTGCAAGAATGGAACAAGTTTTCTATAACTTAATAGAAAACGCTGTAAAATATACTGAAAAAGGTAATGTGAGAATAAGTCTAGTACAAAAGAATGATGTAACTACTATTGTTATTGAAGATACCGGCATAGGTATACCTAACGAGGATCTATCTAGGATTTGGGAACGTTTTTACCGTGTAGAAAAATCACGTTCAAGACTAACCGGAGGAAGTGGTTTAGGTCTTTATATAGTAAAAGAGATTATACAATTACATCATGGTACGATAGAGATAACTAGTGTTGAAGGTAAGGGTACAAAAATTATTATTCACTTAAATAGCAAAGAAGTGATTACATGAGAAAGAATATTTTTTTTATAGTAATTCTAACTATTATAGTCTTAGGAAGTTCTTTGATTTTATTTGTATATAAAATGAGTTGTTCCCCATCCCACCACAAGGGTATTATAATGGAGCGAAACTTGATATTTGAGAATATGGAAATATGGATGAATAAAACTTTTTTTATTTTATTATGTACTATCATTCTATCTATTATTATCTTAACAATCTTTTATATAAAAAATAAAAGGAAATAAAATATTTTTCATATATTAAGATATTAAAAGGGGCTAACAATTAAGTTAAACCCCTTTTTATAGTATTGAATTTTCTATACCCTCTCAACTATTAGATCAACTAACTGTTGATATTTCTCCTCTATTTTGCTTCCCTTTATGTATATATATGAATTTTCATTTTGGATAACTAATGGAATTTGGGTTAATAATTCTACGTTTAATTCATTTGCCAAATTCTTTCCCCCGTCTGTTCCAAATATATATGCCTTCTCACCACATTCACACTCATAATATGCCATGTTTTCTACTACACCAATAATATCATGTTCTGTTTTAATTGCCATAGCCCCAGCTCTAGCTGCAACATGAGCAGCTGTTTTGTGTGGTGTTGTAACTACTACTTCCTTACTTTGAGGAATATATCTGTGAACATCTAGTGCAACATCACCAGTACCTGGAGGTAAGTCTAAAATAAGATAATCTAAATCACCCCAATATACATCCTCAAAAAACATCTTTAACATTTTACCTAACATTGGACCTCTCCATACAATAGGGGAATTATCTGGCACAAAAAAGCCCATTGACATTACCTTAATTCCCTCTTTTTCAATAGGTAAGATGAAATTATCGTTTATTGCTCTTGGTTTCTCAGTAATTCCTAACATATTAGGAATACTAAACCCATATATGTCAGCATCAATTAATCCTACTTTATATCCTTTTTGCGCAAAAGTAATTGCTAAATTTAATGATACTGTTGATTTACCAACACCTCCCTTACCACTTATAACGGATAGGGTTGTCATATTAGTATTGTTCAAAAATAAATTCGAAGAATCTTTTTTTTCATCAGAAATAGTTTCATTTTTATTAGATAACTTAGCTCTTAATTTCTCTTTTTCTTCATTGGTCATTGAACTAAAGGTTATATTTACTTCTTCAAAGCCTAAAGATTGTATAGCCTTTCTTACATCTTCTTCAATTGTTGATTTCAAAGGACATCCAATAATCGTTAATACGATCTCTAAATCAACACGTTTTTTATTTACAATGATATTTCTTACCATATCTAACTCTACTAAACTTCTGTGTAATTCCGGATCATTTACAGTGTCTAATACCTTCATTATTTGCTCTTTATCCATTTTATGCACTTCCCTATTTTAGTATATATCTTTACCAATATTGTACCATATCTATGCAATTAATTATCATTCTCATTTACACTTTCCTTATCTGCATAATAAGTTA
This sequence comes from uncultured Bacillaceae bacterium, assembly GCA_964538675.1. Taxonomy (GTDB): domain Bacteria; phylum Bacillota; class Bacilli; order Tepidibacillales; family Tepidibacillaceae; genus CAZIGM01. The sequence goes on from CAZIGM010000051.1 coordinate 6,234, forward strand.
ATATTCCTTGATATACACTATATGCAATTTTCCTTTGGTATTCGGAAGTACTCAATAATTCAGCTTCACTTGGATTTGATAAAAAGCCTACTTCTACCATTGCAGAAGGCATATCTACATATTTAAGTACTAGAATATCGTCTCTTGGCATTGCTTTTCTATCTGTATTTTCCATTGTTACAATTAGTTGTTCCTGAATAAATTCTGCAATTAACTTATTCCCTTCTCTTGCAGAATAATAAAAAGTCTGTGCACCTCTCCACCTTCCAGATGTTATGCTATTAACATGTATACTAATAAATAAATCACCCATACTTTTATTTGCTAAATTCACTCTATTTTTTAAATCAGTTAATTTTTTACTTGAAGTCACATACTCCTCAACTAGATCTACGTCAGAATCTCTTGTCATTATAACAAAAGCCCCTGCTTCGTTTAGATAGTCTCTTAAGTACATACTTATATTTAATGTAATATCTTTTTCTACAACACCACTTTTACTAGAAGCTCCTCCATCAAAACCTCCATGTCCTGGATCTATTATAATAATATTTCCTGTTAAAGGTAGCGACCATGTGGACCAAGACTCATTTATTGGTACATCATATAACGCAAAAAATAACAATAAAATAAAAGGTAATATTTTCATTACTATTTTTAATTTATAAATTTTTTCTTTCAATAGATATATTTTGTTTCGCACATTTCTCCCCCTATTAAATATCATTTTATTTCTTATAAATATTTATGGGACGAGATACTACTTTAGAACAAAATGAATTTAAGAAAAAAATCAAATAATTAATTACCCTTATCATTGTCTAAAAACATAAAAACCAGTATCTTTCTGAATAATTACAGAAATACGCTGGTTTAGAATGTTTCTTCTATATACTAATAATTTATCGCTTAGAAAATTGTGGAGCTCGACGCGCCCCTTTAAGACCATATTTCTTACGCTCTTTCATTCTTGGATCACGAGTTAGAAATCCAGCTTTCTTCAATACTGGTCTATTATCTGCATCAACTTTTAGCAACGCACGCGCAATTCCATGACGAATCGCACCAGCTTGACCTGTATATCCTCCACCTTTAGCATTTACCAATACATCATAAGATTGTAAAGTCCCTGTAGCTACTAGAGGTTGTTTAACAATTAGCTTTAATGTCTCCATACCAAAATAATTATCTATATCTCGTTTATTAATTGTAATCTGCCCATCACCTGGTACTAAGCGAACACGTGCTATAGAGTGTTTGCGACGACCAGTACCGTAATATTGTACTTGTGCCAAAGCTGTTAACCTCCCTTATCTTAACCTTTAATTTCCCAAACTTCTGGTTGCTGCGCCTGATGTGGATGCTCTGAATTTTTATATACTTTTAATTTCATTCCTTGTTTACGTCCGAGTCTACCTTTTGGTAACATTCCTTTTACAGCTAATTCGATTACTCGTTCTGGCTTATTCTTCATCATTTCTCCTGCAGAAATAACTTTTAGTCCTCCAGGATAACCAGAATGACGATAGTATTTTTTATCAGATAATTTTCTACCAGTTAATACTACTTTATCTGCATTTATAATAATAACGAAATCTCCCGTATCTATATGTGGCGTAAACTGTGGCTTATGTTTGCCACGAATAAGAGTTGCTGCCTCTGATGCTAGACGTCCTAGCGTTTTTCCAGAAGCATCAATTACATACCATTTACGTTCAACTTCGTTTGTTTTTGCCATATATGTGGTACGCATTTCTTTACCTCCTAATCTCTATCAATCTTAACTACAATAAAATTTTTAGATATTCTAAACCCGGGGCTAGTGAGTTAAAAATACCAAGATATATAATACTATACATTCCAACTTGAGTCAAGAACTATTAATACACTTGGTTATGTTGTCTAAATTAATCTCTTATCATATCTGAATAAGTCACGTCCCATAAAATTAATCCCCTTGCCGGTGCAGTTACTCCTGCTAATTTTCTGTCTCCTTTTTCAAATAGATACGGTATCTCATCTGGTTCCAACTTTCCACTACCAACTTTAATTAATGTACCAGTTAAAATTCGAACCATGTTGTGTAAAAATCCATTTCCACTTATCTGAAAAATTATTTCACTCCTTTCTTCCCAAACTCTTGAGTCATATATAGTTCGCACTCTATTTAACTTGGCTTTTACTGATGAAAAAGTACTAAAATCATGTTCTCCAACAAAAAATGTACTAGCCTTGTTCATTGCATCAACATTTAAATAGTATGGAAAATGCCATGTGTATTTTCTCCGGAATATATCTACATAATTATCATTACATATCGTATACCTATAGGTTTTCCCTTTTGTATCATATCTTGAGTGGAAATCTAGTGACACCTCTTCAGCAGATTTAACAATTATATCCTCTGGTAATGACAAATTTAAGACGATTGGTATTTTTTCTATAGGAATACTACTTTCAATAAAGAAGTTAATAATCTGCTTTCTTGCATGAACTCCTGTATCTGTTCTCCCTGAAGCATTAATTTTTATCTGTTTATTTGTTATCTTAGACAATACCTTTTGAATTTCACCTTGAATTGTTTTCTCTCCTGGCTGGACCTGAAACCCAGAATAATTTGAACCATCATAACTAATCTCGCATTTAATATTCTTTATTCTCATTACTAAACCTCACAAATTAAAATAATAATAAAAATCATAAATGATATAACAATAAACACAATATCTTTCCATGTAAGTACATATTCTTTTAATCTTGTCCTACCTTTTCCACTACGGAAACCTCTTACTTCCATGGCTATCGCAATATCATCTGCTCTTTTAAACGTATTAATAAATATTGGAATGATTACAGATGTAATATCATCCATTCTTTTAATAATCTTGCCAGTATTTAAGAAAGCACCCCTAGCTTTCTGAGATTTTATTATTTTTTCTGTTTCTTCAAAAAGTAATGGAATAAATCTAAAAGAAATAGACACCATAAATGCTATTTCACTTATTGGTACTTTAAAATATTTTAAAGGAGATAGTATTTTTTCTATTCCTATTGTTGAATCTATCATTGTTGTAGTTAGTGTATATAAAGAAGTAATCATTATAATATATATTATTCTCAATGAAATAACTATAGCTTGTTCAACGCCATAACTATATATATTTATTCTTCCCCATTCAAAAACTATTTCTCCGCCTTTTGTAAATAAAAGATGAAAAATCAATGTTAATATAATAATCCAAACTAATGGAATAAGAGCTCTAAACACATATGAAAATTGAATTCTTGATATAGCTATTCCAACAATTAATAATGCAAATAATAAAGTATAAACAAATATGTTTTCAATAAGAAAAAGCAATAGTATGTACATAAATAAAACAATAATTTTAGCTCTCGCGTCAAAATTATGTAGTAACGAATTTCCTGGGACATATCTCCCTATCAAAATATTGTTTGAAAGTTTCATAATTAAACACCTTGTATACGTTCAATAATATATTCTTCTAATTTCTCTATAGAAAAACAATCTAACGGTATTGATGGATTTACCTTTTTATTTATTTTCTTTATTAATTTTGTTATTTCAGGAATATCTAGATTGTTTTGTTCCAATAAATTTATATTATCAAATATCTCTTTTGCTGTGCCTTCAATTACAACTCTACCGTTATTTAATACAATAAGATTGTCTACAATGTCAGCTATCTCATCCATATTGTGACTTACAGTGATTGTTGTAACATCCTGAATATTATGAAGTTCTTTAATCATGTTAATAATTTCCATTTTACCGACTAAATCTAAACCAGCAAAGGGTTCATCTAATAACAATATTTTAGGCTTATATGCTAAAATACCTGCAATAGCTACCTTTCGTTTTTGACCTTCACTTAATTCAAATGGTGATCTATTAGCAAATTTTTCATATGGCAAGTTAATTCTTTCCATAGTTAGCTTTACATATTCTAATATTTGTTTTTCATTTAAACCAAAGTTTTTTGGGCCATATGATATATCCTTTTCAATCGTTTCTTCAAACAATTGATGCTCTGGATATTGAAATGCTAGACCTACCATTCTCCTTAACTTCAAATCATCTTTCTTGTTTGTCCAATTCAAATCACCTAAAGTTACTACACCATTGTCAGGTTTTAATAACCCTGCGATTAATTGTATTATTGTGGATTTTCCAGAGCCAGTACTACCAATAATTCCAGTATTTAATCCACTTGGAATTCGAATATTAATTTTATCTACTGCTCTTTTTTCATAAGGTGTTCCCTTCATATATGTAAAAACTAAATCCTCTAGAATAATGTCCATAGATTCTTAATAAACTCCTCTTCACTTGATATTTTCTTATCAATTAAATATCCCTTGTTTCTTAATCTATGAGCTAATTCTACTATAATTGGAACTTCTAAGCCTATTGCAGATAATAAATCTCTTTTTTCAAATACTTTTATTGGTTTATCATCTAACAATACCTCTCCATCATTTAAAACGACTATTCTATCCGAAATAAAAGATTCCTGAAGGTTATTAGTTATGTTAATTACTGATATTTTTTCTTTCTCTGATAATTCTTTACATAACATCAACACATCTTTTTTTCCTTTTGGATCTAACATCGATATAGCCTCGTCTAATATTAAAACTTTTGGTTTCATCGCTAATATGCTAGCTATTGCAACTTTTTGTTTTTGTCCACCTGAGAGATGTTTTGGGTCCTTCATTCGTTCCGAAAAAAGTTGAACATTATTAAGAGCCTGATCTACACGTATTCTTATTTCTTTAGCGCTTACTCCATTATTCTCTAAACCAAATGCTACGTCATCCTCAAGTGTATTTGCTATAATTTGATTGTCAGGATTTTGAAATACAATACCTACTTGATTTCTTATTTCCCATATCTGACTTCCTGATTTACTCGTTACTATGTTATCAACAATTACTACACCTTCATTCGGACAAAATAAACCATTCAATAATTTTGCTAATGTTGTTTTACCAGAGCCATTTGGACCTATTACTGAGATA
>CAZIGM010000052.1:0-11080 GCA_964538675.1 uncultured Bacillaceae bacterium
CTTTTCCTCACATCATTAAAACAAATCTCATTCTTTGTAAGGTCTTTTTTTGCTTTACTTATTAAATTAGGTAATTCTAGTTCAAGAAAAAGAATTTCTTCAATCTCATCTACTGTTATCTCTGCTTCATAAATGTCATAACCAGGTTTGCTGCCAGCACCTTGAATTTCTTTATTATTGTTGTCATTTTTTGCTATTACATTACCAACTTCTGTATCACCATTCCCTTGACCACATAATTTTTGTTTATTTATATTGTATTTAAACTTATATTCTTCAAGTGATTTAATAGGAATTTTTATTATACTATTACCATCAGATAAGATGATACCCTCTTCACTTATTAAATCAGGCAGATTGTTTCTTATTGCTTCACGCACTTTATTGTTGTGACGCATTTGATCTTCGTATCCTTTTCGATGTAATGACCAATCCTCATTAGAAATAATGAAGAGAGGTTGATTCATATATACCCCTCCTATTACCTATTTAATAAACTACCCACATACTTTAATAGCTCATTTGCACAAGTAGAACAATACCCATGCTCCTCAATTAATCTATCACTAACTTGATTTATCTTCCTTAATTGATTTTCATCTGGAGTTCTAGACGATGTTGTTATTTTTACTACATCCTTTAAGTCTGCAAAAAGCTTTTTTTGAATAGCCTCTCGTAAACCATTATGACTCATATAATCAAACCTTTTCCCTTTTCTCGCATAAGTAGATATTCTTATCAATATTTCCTCCCTAAATGATGTTTTTGCATTTTCAGAAATACCAATTTGTTCTTCAATCGACCTCATTAATCTTTCATCTGGCTTTAATTCTTCTCCTGTAATTGGATCCTCTATTCTACCTTTATGGCAATAGGCTTCTACATTATCTAAGTAGTTCTCCATTAATGTCTTAGCTGATTCTTCATAAGAATACACAAACGCCTTTTGTACTTCGTTTTTTGCTTTTTCATCATATTCCTTTCTTGCTATGTAAAGATAATTAAGATATTTCTCCCGTTCTTCTTTAGTAATAGAAAGATGCTGTTCCAATCCATCTTTAAGTGATCTTAATAAATCTAAAGCATTAATGCAATTTTTCTCTTCTTTTATTAAGGCACTTGAAATACGATTAATAACATATCTAGGATCTATGCCATTCATTCCTTCTCCTTGGTACTCATTTTTTAGATCATGTAAATCAGTTTCATTAAAACCTTCTACATCCTGACCGTCATATAATCGCAATTTCTTTAAGTTGTCTATGTTATGTCTTTTTGATTCTTTTAATCTAGTAAGAATAGTAAATATTCCTGCCGTATGTAAGGCGTGAGGGGCTATGTGAATACCTTCTATATCACTCTCATTTATTAATTTTCTATATATTTTCTCTTCTTCAGTTAAATTTAAATTATAAGAAATTGGCATAACAATTATTCTTGATTGCAATGCTTCATTTCTCTTGTTACTTATGAATGCTCTGTATTCTATTTCATTGGTATGAGCTACTATTAATTCATCTGCTGATATTAAAGCGAATCTTCCTGCCTTAAAGTTGCCTTCCTGTGTTAAAGATAATAGATTCCACAAAAATTTTTCATCCGCTTTAAGCATTTCTTGAAATTCCATCAAACCACGATTGCTTTTGTTTAACTCACCATCAAATCGATATGCTCTTGGATCAGATTCAGATCCATATTCAGCTATAGTTGAGAAATCTATACTACCTGTTAAATCCGCAATATCTTGAGATTTGGGATCTGATGGTGAAAAGGTTCCTATACCTATTCTTTTATCTTCAGAAAAAATAACTCTTTCAATTCTAACTCTTTTAACCTCGCCATTATATTCGTTATCAAGTCGCAACTTGCATATAGGGCAAAGATTACCTTCAATTTTAATTCCAAACTCTTTTTCAAATTCAGGTCTAAGTTCATTTGGGATTAAATGAAGTGGCTCTTCATGCATTGGACACCCTTTAATTCCATATAGAGCACCCGCCTCGGTTCTTGAGTACTTTTCTAATCCTCTTTTTAACATAGTAACAATTGTTGATTTACCACCGCTTACTGGTCCCATAAGTAATAATATTCTTTTCCTAACATCTAATCTTTTTGCAGCAGAATGAAAATACTCTTCAACTAAGCGTTCAATTGCTTGATCTAAACCAAAAAGCTGAGATTTAAAGAACTCATATTGGATTCTTCCACCTATTTCAGTTTTTCCTGCATTAATTATCATTTGATAAACTCTTGAATGTGAGGTGTGTGCAATTTCCGGACGTAATTTTACCATTTCCAGATAATCAATAAATGCTCCTTCCCACAATAAATCTTTTTCCTTATTACGATAATCAACTATCCTATTTAAAATATCCATAGTACCCTCCTCTCAATTCTGATTAATATTAATTTTATGCCAATACTTTTCTTTTTTTCTTCTAAATTAGATTATTTTTTTGAGAAAATAAAAAAAGACCAGTAACATACATTGTATCTGGATTTCAAAGTAAAAATTATTATATTATAATGTCTTAAGTTTTTAATTAAAATGAATTTAGGATAAATCTCACATAGCACGACTAAATGCTTTAGCATTATAGCGTGACTTGTGCTCTTGAATTAGCAACGATGGGTTACTTCTTGTGTGCATAGGACGACTTGACACTTTAGTGTCTTAGCGTCACTTGCATAGCATGACTAAGTGCTTTAGCACATTAGCATGACTTGTGCTCTTGAGTGTACTTTTGAGTGCATAAATTCAGGTGGAGTTTAAACTCCATCTGAATAAAATTTGGCTTTATAAATAATGTATCCTATTCCTGCACCAATGCTATTTAAGATAACATCATCAATATCAGTACCTCGATTGCTAACCATTAATTGAATTATTTCAATTGACGAAGAAATTAAAATTGCCACTAATAATACTTTTATAAAACCCGAAATTTTATTATAAAGTAGAGGTAGATATATGCCTAAAGGAAGAAGCATAATTAGATTGCCAATAATTTGACGATCAAAAATGCTATAGTAATTAAAAATAGTAAACGGGACTAAATTAAATCCTACACCATTATTAATTCGATAATAAAACATATCCAGCATTACTTGCCATGATAATTCTCTAAATAAAATAAAATATATTGTTAAAGATAGAACTGCAAATATATAAACATAAAAACTTGATTGTATAAATATTTGTATTAAAGTAAGTTGCTCTCTTTTCAAAACATCAATTATTACAAATAAATACAATGGCAAAAGATTAATAATAATTTCTAAAAACCCAGCTATACCCATAGTATCGTATTCCCAAGCATAATTAGCATCAATGAATAAGAACGTTATTATTAATAAAGGTATCACTGTAATTATTTTTTTAAACGTCGCCATTAATAATTCAGCTCCTAAAAGAGTATCTATATCTTTTTTTCTGCACATGTAGCTATAAATGTTTTTATATATTTATCTAATGGAGAAATACCACCATAATCATCTTCGTAAAATCCAGTTATAACAAAACCAGCATCTATCTGTCCTTTAATCTGGTCCTCTAAGCTATGTCCAAATACAAGTGGTTCCTTACTGTTAATATATTTATTTAGTTCCTCTGATGTAAGACTCTTTAAATCTGAATATGGTATTGAATGCATTACCTCAAAGATACCTTTATTAAGTTGATTATAGTCAAAAATAAAAATGTTTGGATTTGCTATTCCCGATAGTAATCTTCCACCGTTTTTTAATACTCTACTTGCTTCATTCCATACAGGAATAATATTATCAACAAAAATATTAGATACAGGGTGAATAATTAAGTCAAATACCTTATTATCAAAACAAGATAAATCTCTCATATCCCCTTGTACTGTTTTAATATTTAATCCATCACGTTTTGCAACAAATTCTTCAGACTTTAATTGCTCTATTGAATTATCAAACACCGTTACATTTGCACCAACTGCAGCTAGAACTGGTCCTTGCTGTCCTCCCCCACTTGCTAAACACAATACATTTTTATTAGTAATATCACCAAACCAATTTCTTGGCACTTCCCTTGTTGGTGTAAGCACAATAACCCAATCACCTTTTCTTGCAGCTTCTATAATTTCACTAGATACTGGTTTTGTCCAAACATCACCAATCTTAACCTGATTATCCCAAGCTCCACTATTATATTTAACGTAATCCATTTAATTATCTCCTCTCAAAACAGTTTACATAACTCCCATATGATTATTAGATTCACATGAAAGTTGCCAAGTACGGACTTCACATTTTTCTACTTCATTTTTAATAAATGGATCAGAATTAGCAATTTCATTTGCTTCAAAAATTGATGACGCTTTTATAATAATCATTCCACCATCGTAATCTGAAAAAGGACCACATAAAACTAATTTATGGTCTCTTTCTAAGTTTTGTAAATATTTCACATGCTCCAATATTAACTCCTTACTCAAATTTTTACCTTCAATTTTTGAAAGAAGAATAACATATAGCTCATTATACCCTTGATAACAGTCATCATTTCTTTTAGTCACATATTCGTCCCCTTTATCTACAAATCCTAATAGTCCCACCTCAAAAATATTTTTACTTCATTATTATTCTGTCTCGTTAATTCTAATCATTTCCTAAGCCTAAAATATTAGCTGGTTCTAAAAACATTATCCTTGACAAAATCAATGATACATCTCGAGGAGATTCTTTCATCCCACTTTCTAACCACTGTTGAATAACACCAAGATATGTTGAGCTAATATAAGCAATAAAATATTCAACTGGAACACTCATATTGATTTTTATTGATAGCTTTCCCATGTTTTTTTGAATATTATTTTTCATCATTTCCTTCAATTTTACTTGGAAAGAGGGATCACCTTTTGGACCTAAAATAACCTTTACAAATTTAGAATGTTCAAAAAAATAATCGAATAATTTAATCAAAAATGGAAAAGGTTCACGATTATAGTCAAAGTTTAATACTTCTTTTAAAATTATTTCCTGGAGTTCTTTGGTAATCTCTTCCACACCTCTAATAATCTCATTTTCACTTTGCTCCAATAAATCATATTTATCACGGTAATGTAAATAAAACGTTCCACGATTAATATTGGCCTTTTCTGTTAAATCACTAATGGTGATTCCCTCAAACCCTTTTTCCTCTAATAGTTCTGTAAAAGCATCTTGAATCATTTGTCTTGTTCGAATAATTCGTCTATCTATATATTGATTTTTCATTTTTCCCATCTCCAATTTTTAAAAGTAAATGAACAAAATGTAATTACGTGTTAACTAATAGACATGTTTTTTTTTATTGTTTATTGCTATCTAGAATATTTAAATTATAATATACATTGTGAGTACTAATCAACAGTATGTACATTATAATTTAAACTATTATTTTTCGTACTCTAATGAAATAAATAGTAAGGAGATGTATTTATGAGTATTTTAAAAAATAAAATGCTTTTATTACTACCTATTATTGTGTTAGTAGTGATTTTCGTCTTTGCCTTAATACTTATACCTTCAGTTAATTCAACACCAAAAAATTTACCAGTTGCAATTGTTAATGAGGACCAAGGATTTAATATTCCTAATCAAGGACAATTGAATATGGGAAATACGATTGTTGATAATATCAAAAATATGTCAAGCATAACATCTGATAAAGACCCTGTTATTGAGTGGATTGAGGTAGAGAGTTATGAGGCTGTGCAAACGGGACTAAACAATCAAGAATATTATGCTGCATTAGTTATTCCAAAAGATTATAGTGCAAAACAATTTTCTCTAATGACTCCAAATCCATCTTCACCAGAACTTGAAATATTTATAAATCAAGGTATGAACGCAACTACAGCTAATATGATAAGTCAAATGTTAAATGGAATAGTTGATAACATTAATAGTGGCGTACGTACACAACTTATGGAAGGTTTTGAAGAACAAGGCGGGACCATTACAACTGAGCTAGCTTCCCTTTTAGTGTCGCCAATAACTAAAAAAGTAACTAATGTTAATGAAATAGGTGCAAATAGTGCAAATGGGAATGCTCCCGTAATATTCCTTCAACCACTTTGGATGGCATGTATAGCTGGGGCAGCCGTGCTATTTACAATGCGAAAAAAATATACTCTAGCTAATCGTACAGAAGGATTTATTACTTTGTTAGTAGAGGTACTTGAAGGAGCTGTTCTCGCTCTTGTTGCTGGTTTTGGATTGACATGGATAGCTAGTGGTTTGTTGGGACTAAACATTCCGCAATTTACAGATACTGCATTGTTTTTATCAATCACTTATTTTAGCTTTTTCTTAATGATACTAGCAACTATTTCTTGGATAGGTCTTAGGGGAGGATTGGCAATCTATGTCATTATTTTATTCTTTGGTGCGCCACTATTAGCAATGCCACCAGAGTTCTTATCTCCATTTTATCGTGATTGGATATACTCTTGGTTACCAATGCGTTATATGGTGGATGGTCTCAGGGAATTATTCTTCTTTAGCAAAGAGTTAAGCTGGAATCAACCTACCGCAGTTTTAGTAGGAATTGGGCTAGTAAGTTTATTAATACTATTAGCATCAGTTCTAAAATCTGATTCTAGTAAAAAAATAAATTCTGAATTGGTATAATAAAATAAAAAATCCACTTCTCAAAATAAGAAGTGGATTTTTATATTTACTCTATAAAGCCGAACTTTATTCAGATGGAGTTTTAACTCCACCTGAATTTATGCCACTCAAGAGTACAAGTCACGCTATAATGCTAAAGCATTTAGTCATGCTATGTGAGACTTATCCTAAATTCATTTTCCCCCACTTAACATAGCGTGACTTACGCACTTTGTGTGTAAGTGAGGGTCTTATCTTATCTGGATAAATCGAGAATTATTTTTCTAGGTTTGATAAAATATCGTTGTAAATCTGTTTCGTTATCCCCTCATCCTTATAATTAATTATAATATAATCTTCTGCTGTAATTAGATAAATAAAGGGTCCTTCATTTTTTTCGATATATATTCTACCCTTACCAATCTCCTCTAAATTAAATGTTCCTTTTCTTATATTTCCAGCATCAAACCCATTCACTTTACCTTTTATATCAGGAATATTATCTATCATCTGCACATTCTCAATACTATCAATCGAAATATCCATTCCATATGTCCCACTAATTTTAATATATTCTGAATTTACCTCTATATGATTTGGAAGAGTTCCATAGATAACCAATCCTATTGAAAAGCTACTTACCAATATTATAAAAATTAATATAAGTAATGAAGTCTTAGTAATTTCTTTTTTGTTTAAATCATATTTCTGTGCTCGAATAACCATATAAATAATATATATTATAAAAAAACCAAACATTATTATAGATGTTATACCATTACCTAAATAATCAAAAATAAAAGCAATTAATAATAAAGAAGCCAAAATAAACAAGTTATTTCCCATAAACTTTCTTAGCCCCTCAATATTAATATCCCCTTTTCGCTCCTTTGACATAGTATTATATCCAGCAATTAACCAATCCCAGTTAAAATATTTAATAGCTACACCAAGAACAAAAAGTAAAAGTGAAATTAATACTCCAATAATCAATTTTCTCACTCCATTATTTTGTGCAAACCTGTCTTATATAATTTAGCAAATTATATATTAGAAATATATAATTTCTGCTTTAATCTTCTCACCTAAAGTTATTTCACCATATGAATGTTTTGGACTTCTTCTTCTATTAGTAGGTGAACCTGGATTAAAATATAACACTCCATTCTCTACGCCTTTATATGGTTGATGTGAATGCCCAAAAATCACAATATCTACCTTATCATCAGCGAAAGTCCTCTTTATCCTTTGCAAAATATTTCCGTATGCACCTTCGCCATGAGTTATTCCAATCCTATATCTACCAAGTTCAATAACCTTTTTCTTACCTAAATGAATTAATATGTCTGTTCCATCATTATTCCCTGCTACAGCCTCTACTTGTGTTAAAGCCTCTAAATAATAAAGCAATTTAGCTGATGTGAAATCGCCGGCATGTATTAATAAATCTGTATTTTCAATTGATTTTAGGACCTGCAAAGGTAATTCCTGACCTTTTCTTGAAATATGGGTGTCAGAAATAACAGTTATTTTCATTAACTTTTCCTCTTTCTACGAAATAATTATCCTAAATCCATATTATTCATCATATTAACTAAATAAACCAATATTATTTTCTAAATGATTCTTTAACTGGACCAAAGTTCCGCTTTGATTAACTGTATATTTTGAAGTACCACGATCAATGAAATAATCTTTTACTAAATATGTACTGATACCTAATTCACTAGCTACCATATCTTCTTGCATATCATTTCCAATCATAATTGCATCTTCTGGTTTAGTCTCTATCTTCTCTAATATTTCCTGAAAATAATGTCTATGAGGTTTGCAAAAATGGGAATCTTCATAAGAAGTAATCAAATCAAACAATGATTCTTCAAGTTCAAGCCATCTAAGACGTTCAACTATTGCATCCTTCGGAAAAAGAGGATTAGTCGCAATAACTACCTTTCTCCCTTGTTTTTTTGCAATATCTACAATATCTTTAGAAATCGGTGTTGGTATAACGTGTTCCTTCAATTTAGGAAAATGTTCTAGATAAAATTTATCAAATAAAGGCCATACCTCTGAATGAGAGACCCCAGCCTTCTTTAAAAAATGCTTTGAAAATATATCTTTATTTGTATAATTAGAATCCAAATTATTAATCATTTCTTCTGTGCTTTCCCATATATCTTTAATAAATTTTTCAGGATGATAATAATCTTTTATATAAAAGGTTAAAGATTTCATGTATTGTTTAACAAATTCCTCTGTATCTGCTTGTAATATAGTACCATCTAAGTCAATTAATAAAGCTTTAGTCATATTATCGCTACCACCTTTTATTTTTCTTTAAGCAAAGTCTCATTCCTATATTCATGGCATTTACATTCATGTTGAGATTGATTAATTGCCTTTAAAGCTTCTATTAAAATATTACCTATTGTGTATGATTCTTGATAGAATATATCGCTTAAATCTTTATGTTCCCAATCCTTTAATATTCCTTCAGCATAGTTAACAACCATATAAATACCTGCATAACAAGCCCCAATTTCTCGTGCTAGATAAACTTCTGGAGTAATGCTCTGTCCAACCACATCAGCATTCCATGTTCTAAACATCTGGACTTCAGCACGAGACTCAAAATGTCTACCATCTGTATTTACATATACACCTCTATTAAAAACGTGTATTCCATCTGATTCCACTCTTTTCTTAGCCACATTAGTTAATAATTTAGCTAGCGTTGGACAAATAGGATCTCTCATCGTTAAAAGATAAGGTCCTCCTAATCCTACGTCTTGTCGCATTGAGTAATCTATATAATCATTTACAATTACCAAATCCCTTAACTCTAATAAATGATTAATACTCCCAACACCACCTTCAGAAAAAATTTTTTTTACCCCAGCTGCTTTAAGGACCCAGAATAATTGTTGTGAAGCCTCGCCTCTTTTAATACCTTCATTTGGTCTCCAACCATGCATCCTTACAGTTAAAACCTTTTTATCCTCAACTTGAATTAATTTAAAAGTTGGACTTGTACCAAAAGGTGTATTGTATATTAGATTATCTTCTAAGGTTTTAACATCAAATCTTTTTAGATCTTCTGGAAAATTGATTGAAAATGTGCTTGATCCGCCTATTATCGCATAATCAACTTGTGGTATATCCATAATATCCTCCTACTCAATTAAATCTTTAAATTGAAGCTGTTTAAGAGCTTCATAAAGTACAACAGCTACTGCATTAGACAAATTTAATGACCTTATTGAATCTTTCATAGGTATTGTAATTGTTCTTTCCCAATTATCCTTTAAAATATTCACAGGAATACCCGCTGTCTCTTTGCCAAATATGATAAAGTCTTCATCTATATAATTAACATCAGAATACTTTTGCTTAGTCTTTGTTGTCGCATAAAAAAAACGTCCATCTGGATATGTTTGATATAAAGCTTGCAAAGAATCATAATAATTAATTTCAACATCGTTCCAATAATCTAGACCTGCTCTTTTTAACATTTTATTATCAGTAGAGAATCCTAATGGTTTTATTAAATGTAATCTTGCACCTGTTGCAGCACAAGTTCTTGCTATATTTCCTGTATTGGAAGGTATTTCTGGTTCGTGTAATACAATATTTATTGCCATAAATATCACCTCTATGAACTTGTCTAATAAACAATATGTCCAATTATACTACAAAAAAAGGAAAGCTTCTATGTGAAGCCCACCAATTTTTAAGTAAAATTATCTAAAATATGAAAGAACTTATACTTAATCTTAGATGTCCATGCATGTGAGTCCTTATACGACCAATTTCTGTGTTTTGAATCTATTGAATGTGCATTTACAAAGGGTATTCCTAATGAATCTTTTGCTGTTACTATTGTATTGTGATTCCATCTTCCATCTCCTTCAAAGTCGTAGCAAATGACATCACCAAGCATTAATAATTCTGGACTAATAACTTGATTAGCTGTTAATCCATGTTTATTATTTTGTAAATAATTGCTTAACATATGCGCTACTGCCCAGCTATAACTCCAACTATCTGATTTACTACCATTACCCCTATACCACCAACCAGTCCCTTTATTACCAAATTTCATCGACGCTCCACCAGCCCATAGACATTGCGATATATAGTTTGTGCAATCATCTTCAAATTTTAAGAAACGCGGGTTATGGCTATTCCACCACTTGTCTGCGTATATAACTGCTTTCTCACGATTATATATTCCCATTTTAACCCTCCATTAAAAGAAATTAATGTGAATATATTTTATTAAAATTAAAAAAAGAAGTGATGAATTTTTTACATCCCTTCTTTATCCAGATATGATAAAATCCCCACTTACACACAAAGTGCGCAAGTCTCACTAAGGGAACAAAGTTCCCTAGTCTCGCTATGTTAAGTGGGGGAGAATGAATTTAGGATAAGTCTCACATAGCACGACTAAATGCTT
>CAZIGM010000053.1:0-10925 GCA_964538675.1 uncultured Bacillaceae bacterium
TAAAGACGATGGTGGCCAAGAAGTTTATCATCTGCACTATCATATCTTGGGAGGACAAAAACTTCCTTTCTAAAAATGGTGTGGTTGACACTCTTAAAAAATATATAATATAATTTAATGTGTTACTTTGTATTGCACTACTGTTTTCAGTAGTGTGGAGGGAGGGAAATTATATATGTCAGAAATTCGCGTAAAAAAGAATGAATCATTAGATAGCGCTCTTCGTAGATTTAAACGCAATATTTCTAAAGATGGTGTTATGGCTGAGGTTAAAAAGCGTAAACACTATGAAAAGCCTAGTGTAAAACGTAAGAAGAAATCTGAAGCTGCACGTAAACGGAAGTACTAAGGGGGTATATCTATGTCTTTAATGGATCGATTGAATGAGGATATGAAGCTAGCGATGAAGAATAAAGACAAGTTTAAACTCTCTGTTATCCGTATGGTTATTTCTTCAATTAAATACGTTGAGATTGAAAAGAGATCTTCATTATCTGATGATCAAATTATTGATGTTCTGACTCGTGAAGTTAAGCAAAGACGAGATTCCCTCCAAGAATTCGAAAAAGCTAACAGAACAGATTTAATTGGAAAAATAAAAGAAGAATTAGCCATCCTTCAAGATTATTTACCTGAACAATTGACAGAGGAAGAACTAAAAAAGATAGTTCAAGAAACTGTTCAAGAGATTGGAGCATCAAATAAATCTGAGATGGGTAAAGTTATGTCGGCAGTTATGCCAAAGGTAAAAGGTCGTGCTGATGGCAAGATGATTAATAAACTGGTTCAAGAAGTATTATCTTAAATAATAAGTAAGGAATGTATCGCTTTATGATATATTCCTTATTTTTTTAAATTTATCCATCTTTATTTCTAAGAATTAATTGGATATAATATAATTAATTTCCATGCAATTAAGGTAGAATAAGATTGAGGGGGATTATCTTGAATCGAAGAATTATTTTCTTTTGCATACTAATCATATTTGCAATTGTAATACAAATTGTATCTATTAAAGATACAAAACCAGTAGAAGCTTATGATAAACAAGAAATTGTTTATATAGTAAAGGTAGAACAAACAATAGAAAGAGGCTTAGAAAGTTTTTTGGTTAGGGCATTTACTGAGGCGGAAGAAAGTTATGCTGATCTAATAATTATGGAAATAAATACACCTGGTGGTGAGATTGGTGCTGCAACCAATATCGGTGAATTAATATTATCTGAAGAAATACCTGTAATTGCTTTTGTACAAAGCAATGCTATTTCTGCTGGTTCGTATATTTCTTTATGTGCAGATAAAATATATATGAAACCTAATAGCAGTATTGGTGATGCTGCAGTTAGAACGATAATAGGTGATGAGGTTGATCCAAAAATCACTTCATATTGGATTAATAAGATGGAGATAGCTGCAAGTCATAATGGAAAAAACACAGAAATTGCTATTGGAATGGTTGATCCTTCTGTTGAAATACCTGGAATAACAAAAAGTGGACAGTTAATTACCTTAGATTCTAAAAAAGCTTTAGAATATGGTATTGCCGATGGTATAGTAAATTCCCGTGAGGAACTTCTATCTGAACTGGATTTAGGGAATGTTATTATTGAGGAAATAGAATTGTCGCCTGCTGAAAAGCTTGCAAGGTTTGTGACAAGTCCTTATGTTACTCCCTTTTTATTGATTATAGGTATTGCTGGATTGCTTGTAGAGATATTTGTTCCTGGGTTTGGTGTTCCAGGAATTGTGGGTATAACATCCTTTGTTTTATATTTTTTCGGACATTACATTGCAGGATTTGCAGGAGTAGAATCTATAGTTCTGTTTGTTTTAGGTATTATTTTAATGAGCATTGAATTATTTGTACCTGGATTTGGCGTTTTTGGTATTTTGGGAATAGCATCTTTGGGTTTTGGGATTTCCCTTGCAGCATATAATACAACTTATGGCTTAATAAGCTTACTAGTAGCGTTTATTGTTAATATTATTTTAGCAATAATACTGACTAAGTATTTCGGTCATAGGGGAGTATGGAATAGGTTTATTTTAAAGGAAGAACAAAGGAATGAAGAAGGCTACATATCTCACAAGAATGATAAAAAATTAATAGGAACTAAAGGAATAACAATAACTAAGCTTAGACCATCAGGTGCAATTAAAATTGATGGAATTAGATATGATGTTGTGAGTGATGGAGATTTTATTGATATAAATAAAGAAGTAGAAGTTATTATGGTTGAGGGAACGAGAATAGTTGTTAGTGAGTTAAAATAAAAAAGCGGAGGTATTTTTATGGGAATAGAAATTACAGTTATTTTATTTATTGCGCTTATATTTATTATTTTAGTTGTATTTTTTACATTTGTACCTGTTTTGTTGTGGATTTCTGCTTTAGCATCAGGTGTAAAGGTTGGTATTTTCACATTAATTGGTATGAGATTACGTAGGGTTATCCCATCAAGGATTGTCAATCCATTAATTAAGGCAAGAAAAGCTGGATTATCTGTTACAACAAATCAATTAGAAGGACATTATTTGGCAGGCGGAAATGTTGATCGTGTTGTTAATGCATTAATTGCAGCTGAAAGGGCAGATATTGCTTTAGGATTTGAGCGAGCTGCAGCAATTGATTTAGCTGGAAGAAATGTATTAGAAGCTGTGCAAATGAGCGTAAATCCAAAAGTTATTGAGACCCCGATTGTAGCAGCTGTTGCAAAGGATGGTATCGAGGTAAAAGCAAGAGCAAGGGTAACAGTAAGAGCAAACATTGATCGTTTAGTTGGTGGTGCTGGAGAAGAGACAATTATTGCTAGGGTAGGCGAAGGAATTGTAACAACAATTGGTTCAGCAGGAACACATAAAGAAACACTAGAAAATCCAGATACAATATCGCATACAGTTTTACAAAAAGGTCTTGATGCTGGTACAGCCTTTGAAATATTATCAATTGATATTGCAGATGTTGATGTTGGTAAAAACATCGGCGCAACTCTTCAAACAGATCAAGCTGAAGCAGATAAGCAAATTGCTCAAGCCAAAGCAGAGGAAAGAAGAGCTATGGCAGTAGCACTCGAACAAGAAATGAAAGCTAAAGTACAGGAAATGAAGGCTAAAGTTGTTGAATCTGAAGCTCAAGTTCCTTTAGCAATGGCTGAAGCATTGAAAAATGGTAATTTGGGGGTCATGGAATATTTAAATATTCAAAATATAAATTCTGATACTGACATGAGAAATGCAATTAGTTCCATGGATTCTAAAAAAAATAATGAGAATAAATAATTATTTTTTAGTAAAAGGAGAGTAAATTTTGGATAATAGATTATTAGATAATAGTAAAGAATCAGGAAAAAGGCTGCATCTAAGTAAAGAAACTTTATGGGAAAAAGATATTTGTATAGAGGATATCAGACAAGGGATAATATGGTCGCAAATATTGGATAAGCCACGATCTAAGAATCCATATTTTTCAAGAAAGCGGATATAGATAAAAAGTGAACTTGTTATGCTAAAAATAAAATAAATCAAGTTATTTCCTTAAACTGTTGACCTTTGTGGTGACAGTTTTTTTATTTGAGATTAATCGTTTATTAAAGTAACATATTTTCTCTAGATTAAGCATAAGGCTTTAACAAGTAAGAGAGGAGAGTGTTTTTATTGACTAAATTAGGAACAAAGGTTAAACAAATTTCAATAAAAAAACTGGACTTACCAAGTGATGTAACTTTAAATTTACCTAGAGTTACTGTAGTCGGTTTTTATCAAATATATATTGAAAACTATCATGATGTTGTTAAATTCACAGACAAGTATTTAATTCTTGGTCTAGAAAATAAATATATAAAAATACTTGGCACTGACTTAAAAATACGGACAATCTTACCTGAAGAAATTTATATTGAAGGATTAATAAAACGAATAGATTATATTAATAAGGAGGATAATCTTGAATATTAAATGGTTTAAAGGTTATGTGAATTGTGTTTTATCAGGAAAACAGATAGAATCTTTTATAAATTATATTGTAAATAATGAAATAGAAATATGGGATTTAAGCATTAATAGAAATGAACAGGCTAGTTTTTCTATCTCTGTAAAGGATTATTTTAAATTAAAACCTATCTTGAAAAAAACTTTAACGAGAGTTCATATAGTAAATAAGATAGGATTACCCTTTCTGCTAAACAGATTACAAAAGAGAATAGGCGTACTTTTTGCTATATTCTTTTTTTTGGTGCTTCTATATTTATCTTCTACGATGATTTGGACAATTGAGTTAGATGGAAATAAAACTATAAAGAATGAAATAATATATCAGTCCTTAGATGAAATGGGAATAAAAAAAGGTGCTTTTAAATTTAATTTGCCATCGAACGAAGTGATAAAAAAGCAATTACAAGAAGAGTTAGAAAACGTGGCATGGGTAGGGGTAAAGGTTGATGGAACTCATCTTCAAATAACAGTAGTAGAAAAAGTACTACCCGAAGAGAAAGAGGTTGAATATCCAAGCGATCTTATTTCTTCAAAAGATGCTATAATATATAAAATATTAGCTGAAAAAGGGATACCTCAAGTAAAGATTAATGATAGAGTAAAAAAAGGTGATATTCTTATTTCTGGTATAATAGGTGGAGAAGATAATAATCAGTTTATTGCTGCGAAAGGATTAGTTCAAGGAATTGTATGGTATAAGTCTAGTATAACAATATCACTTAGACAAAATTGGAGGGAGTATACTGGCAATCAATATACCCGTGAATATATTATTTTAGGTAATAGGATGATAAAAATTAAAGGTTATGATAATATTCCTTATGAAAAATATCAAATAAGCTATGATTGGAAGCGAGCATTTTTAAAAAATTATGAACTTCCTGTAGGGTTTTTAACGGAAAAATACCTAGAATATGAGTTGAAAGAGGATTATTTAAATGAATCTGATGGATATATTATAGCTTTAGAACAGACAAAAAAAGATTTGTGTAGTAGAATTGATACTGATAGTAAAATTGTAAGTGAGAAAATAATATCAAAAAAAATAGAGAATGATAAAATAACGTTAAATATATTATATGAGGTTGTTGAAGATATCTCTGCAAAACAATTAATAATACAAGGAGAATGAGAAAATTTGCATTTAAAAGTCTGCTCGAAAGAAGTCAATTTAAGAAATATAGAAGAGAGATTATCACTTTATGGACCCAATGATAAATTTTTAAATATTATTGAGAGCCAAACAAATATTCAGATTTTAACTAGGAATGAAAATATTATTTTAACCGGAGAACAAGAAGAAGTCGATAAAATAACACATATGTTAGAGGTGTTAATAAAACTCATTAAAAATGGTTATTTACTATCTGAACGTGATATTTATTATGCTTTAGAATTAGCAGATAAAGATTTAACGGATGAGTTGTTAGAGCTTTTTGATGAAAAAATAATTACAACTTATAAAGGTAAAGACATACAGGCGAAATCTTTAGGACAAAAGCATTATATTACTACCATAAGAAAGAGAGATATTGTTTTTGGAATAGGTCCAGCAGGGACTGGGAAAACATTTCTAGCTGTAGTTCTTGCAGTTCTAGCTTTAAAACAAGGCAAAGTAAAAAAAATAGTTTTAACTAGACCAGCTGTTGAGGCAGGAGAGAGTTTGGGGTTCTTACCTGGTGACCTTCAAGAAAAGGTAGATCCATATTTACGACCTATATATGATTCATTATTTGATTTATTAGGTGTGGAGCAAGTAAACAAGTATCTTGAGCGAGGTTTAATTGAAATTGCTCCGTTAGCATATATGCGCGGTAGAACTCTTAATGATTCTTTCGTAATTTTAGACGAAGCACAAAATTCTACTTCAGAACAGATGAAGATGTTTTTAACTCGATTAGGTTATGGATCGAAAATGGTTATAAATGGTGATGTTACACAGATTGATTTACCAAGAGGTAAAGAATCTGGCTTAAAAAAAGCTGAAAAAATATTAAAAGATATAAATGAGATAGGATTTATTTATTTATCCGAGAAAGATGTAGTAAGACACAATTTAGTTCAAAAAATTATTAGTGCTTATGAATCAGAAATTAAGTAATATTAATATGATGCGTAGTAAGTAGTCAAAGTCTCATCAGAATAAAAAAGAGGCGATATGTAAATGAGAAAACAAAGAAAAGATATTATTAAAGATATATTAACAGGATGGAAACATAATACTATCGTAAAGTTCTCAATGTATTTATTACTTGGGTTTGTTATGTATTTATTGCTATTGATACAAGTTATTCCAGATACTTATCAGTTAGAAGAAGGGCAAATAAGTCCTGTAACTTTATATTCTCCAATCAAGGTTATTGATGAAAATGAAACTAATCGACAAAAGAAAGAAGCAGCTGATAAAGTTAACGAAGTATATAGTGTTGACTATACAATTATTGATGACCAAAAAAATAAATTAAATATTTTATTTGATGAAATAGAATCTGTATATGATCAAATTGATGAAGAAGCAAATATAGGTATAACTGAACAAGAAAAAATCGAACTTTATAATAACTTAAATAGTGTAGGTTTTCTTAATGATGAAACAATTGAATTTATTTCTTCACTTTCTAAAGAAAAATTTAAAAATCTAAAATATATATCTATAACAACACTTGATGTTGTCTTAGGCACAAACATAATGTTATCTGAATTAGATAGAGCTTACCAACAGGTTGAAGATTTAAATAGTTCTAACCCTTATGATGATGATGAAAAGATAATAACTTTGGCAAATGAAATAACTAAATTTTTTGTTAAGCCTAATTATTTTTATGATTCAGAGAAAACCCTTCTAAGCAGGGAAGAGGCCAAAAATAATATTGAACCGGTTTATATTAAAAAGGATGAACTAATAGTTAGTGAAGGTCAAATAATTGATAGTAAAATTTATGATAGATTAAATGCTGTTGGATTATTAAAAGAATCTTCTACAATTTGGCCTTACTTAGGACTAGCTTTGTTAGTATTTCTACTACTTTTATTGCTATATTATAGTATTAGAAGAATGAATCCATCTTTGCATCAGAACAATTTCCAGTTATTAATGCTATTTATTATTAGTACTTTAGTTTATATAAGCATTAGTTTGGTAGGGTTTATTAACCAAAGCTATAATAATCCAGCAATAGGCTATTTAGCACCTATGGCATTTGGTGTTATGTTAATTACATCATTATTTAGTTTAAGATTTGCAATTGTTAATGGAATTATTTTCAGCATATATGCAAGTTTAACTTTTAATATTGATCAAACTATGATTTTTGATTATAAATATGGTTTTGTTTTATTAATTGGTAGTATTGCTGGTGCCTTTGCGATGAAAAATATTAAACAGCGTTCCTCATTATTTTATGC
This sequence comes from uncultured Bacillaceae bacterium, assembly GCA_964538675.1. Taxonomy (GTDB): domain Bacteria; phylum Bacillota; class Bacilli; order Tepidibacillales; family Tepidibacillaceae; genus CAZIGM01. Next base: position 7,396 of record CAZIGM010000053.1, read on the forward strand.
AGGACTTGTAGTTGCAGCATTTAACTTACTATCAATACTTGTAATTATATTATTGTCTACCCAAATATATTCTTTAAGAGATGGTGTTCAGATGGCATCATTTGGTCTAATTAATGGAATCGTTTCATCAATACTAATGGTAGGCACATTACCATTACTTGAATCTGTATTTGGAATACTTTCACCAATTAAATTAACTGAGCTATCTAATTCAAATCATCCATTATTGCGCAAATTATTAATTGAAACTCCTGGAACTTATCATCATAGTATTATTGTAGGAAATTTAGCTGAGTCTGCTGCTGAAGCTATAGGTGCAAATGGGCTATTAGCAAGAGTAGGGGCATATTATCATGATCTAGGTAAAACAAAAAGACCTACATTTTTTGTTGAGAACCAATTAAATTTGGAAAATCCACATGACAAAATATCACCTAGTTTAAGCAAGAATATCATTTTAGCTCATCCTAAAGACGGAGTTGAAATGTTAAAAGAATATAAATTACCTATTGCAATTCAAGAGATAGTTATGCAACATCATGGTACAGCATTACTAAAATATTTTTATAATAAGGCATTAAAGGAATCTGATGAATTTGTTCCTGAAAGTGAATATAGATATTTAGGTCCTAAACCTCAAACCAAGGAAGCGGCGATTGTTGGAATTGCAGATAGTGTAGAAGCTGCAGTAAGATCTCTCAATAATACTACTAATGAGACTATTGAGGAGACAGTTAGTAAAATTATTAAGGATAATCTAATTGACGGACAGCTTAATGAGTGTGATTTAACTTTTAAAGAATTAGAGATAATTTCTGTATCATTGTTAGAAAACCTAAAGGGTATTTTTCATTCTCGAATTGAGTATCCTGATGATAAGGAACTTGAAGAAAATAGAGGAGCAAAAACTAATTTATGATTGAGATAGAAATAATAAATAAACAGGATATAAAAGAGATTACTGAAAAAGAGATTGATATAATAAATATGGTTATTCAGGAAGCCGCAAGGCTAGAAAATATTAATCATGGTGAGGTATCTGTTATGCTTGTTGATGAGAACACGATTCAACAGTTTAATCATGAGTATAGAGGTATTGATAAAGGAACAGATGTGATATCCTTTGCTATGAATGAAATAACTGATGATGATATTGAATTTATTTTTCATGATACTGATAATATATCGATGCCTAATCTACTAGGTGATATAATTATATCTGTTTCTCATACTTTAAAACAAGCAGAAGAATATAGACATTCCTTTGATAGGGAATTTGCTTTTTTAACTCTACATGGATTTTTACATTTATTAGGATATGACCACCAAACTGAAGATGATGAGAAAAAGATGTTTAGTAAGCAAGAAAACATATTAAATACTCTGAATTTTACGAGGTGATATTAGGGTTGAATTTTAAAAAACTAATTGATAGTTTTTATTATGCAAGTGAGGGAATTGTATATGCTATAAATACTCAACGCAATATGAAGATTCATCTATCAATTGCGTTATTTATACTATTAACTGGGATGTGTTTACATTTTAATGAAACAGAGGTTCTTGTAATATTTTTATGTATAGCTATGGTTATAGGGGCTGAAATATTCAATACTGCAATAGAAAAGACAGTTGATATAATGATTAAAGATTATCATCCTTCTGCTAAAGCAGCTAAAGACTTAGCGGCTGGAGCGGTTTTTTTGATTGTAGTAGTTGTTATTTTCGTAGGAATAATTGTTATTTTACCATATTTATTATCTCTTTATTTTGGTGAGTGGGTCAGAGAACCTGTTAGACCATTAGCATTCTATTCTTTGCAAGGTTTAACTATTATCTTGTTTACCTATGCAATTAAAGCTTATTGGTATAGTGTTAATAAAAATAATCAACCCCATACGCTTACAGGAATTATGTTTTTCTTGCTTTCATTATCAACTATAATTTTCTCACACCTTATATATATTTTAGGTTTCATATTATTATTTTTTATTCTTTATTTACTTTATAAAAAGGTTTCATGGATAGTAATTATTCAAAATGGAATTATATCTATAGGCGGATTTTATTTAACTTATGTAGTGTTTTACTAATTATAAAGATAGCTATTGATATTTTCAGGGGGGATATATATGAAAAAGGAAGAGTTGGTAATAAAAGCAAAAGAAGCTCGTGATAACGCATATGTTCCTTATTCTAATTTTAAAGTTGGGGCAGCGGTATTGATGAAAGATGGAGAAGTTTATAAGGGAGCAAATATTGAAAATGCTTCTTATAGCCTTTCTAATTGTGCAGAAAGAACGGCTATTTTCAAAGCGATATCTGATGGCTATAGTGTTCACGATTTTGCTTCACTAGCTGTAATTGCGGATACACCTGGACCTGTTTCTCCATGCGGTGCTTGCAGACAAGTAATAGCAGAATTTTTTGATGCTGATGCGGAAATATATTTAGCCAATTTAAAAGATAATATAATTGAGACTTCTGTCGAAGGATTATTACCTGGAGCATTTACACAGGGGGACATGAATGAATCAAAAAAATAGTAAATCAGGTTTTGTTACATTAATAGGGCGACCTAATGTTGGTAAATCAACTTTACTTAATCAGGTGATTGGGCAAAAAATTGCAATTATGTCCGAAAAGCCTCAAACGACAAGAAACAAAATAAGGGCTATTTATACTGATCAAGAAAAAGGACAGATAATCTTTATTGATACTCCTGGTATTCATAAGCCTAAATCAAAATTAGGCAATTATATGATGAATATTACACTTACTTCACTACAAGAGGTAGATATAATACTTTATCTAATTGACGTGACAGAAGAGTTTGGTGCAGGGGAACAATTTATTATTGAACAATTAAAACAAGTAAAAAGAACTCCAATTTATTTAATATTAAATAAAATTGATTTAGTACATCCAGAAGTTCTTCTACCAATAATAGAGAAATACCGTAAATATATTGATTTTGAAGAAATTATACCAATATCGGCCTTAAAGGGTAATAACCTTTCAACATTGATTGATGTCATCTTTAAGAAATTACCTGAAGGTCCATTTTATTATCCTATTGATCAAGTTGTAGATTATCCTGAACGTTTTATTATAGCTGAGTTGATTAGAGAAAAAATATTGCACTATACAAGAGAAGAAGTTCCGCATTCAATAGCAGTTGTGATAGAATCAATGAAGCCGGGGGTTGAAAATTCCAATACTGTAACAATAAATGCAGTTATATATATTGAGAGAAAATCACAAAAGGGAATAATTATAGGTAAAAATGGTAGTATGTTAAAAGAGATTGGGAAAGAAGCTCGTGTCGATATTGAAAAACTTTTAGGGACAAAAATATATCTTGAATTATGGGTAAAGGTAAAAGAAGATTGGCGCAATAAAGACCATTTATTAAAAGAATTTGGATATACCATGATAGAATAATTTATCCAGATATGATAAGGCGCCCACTTCTTTAAGTGGGGGAAAATGAATTTAGGATAAGTCTCACATAGCACGACTAAATGCTT
>CAZIGM010000054.1:0-10580 GCA_964538675.1 uncultured Bacillaceae bacterium
AAAAATATTACCTATTATAGCAAATCCCAAACCTTTAATTTTTTTATAAAGATAACGCATAACAGCAAGAAAAAAAATCATTAAAAGTATAATAAACCTAACAACAATTAGTAGTGTATGATTATCAATAATACTGAGATTCATGATTTTCCCTCTCTTGCCTTAAAAAGATATAAGTCATTAATATATTATATTACTATAAACTTTTTTCAAATAAAATAAAACATCTTTTTTCGATAAAATGTTTTTATCATCATTAATTTTGGTACTTTAATCCACCTTTTTTCATAAATACATACAATTATAGCTTCCACATTTGTATGTTTATTCATCTATACTTACAACAATCTTTGCCCATTTAATCAACAAATCTTCTTTTAAGGAATATTTGAATAAGTAAGATTTTTTTAGGAAACTAGGAAATTTTTTGAAATCAACTAGATTTGTTTGGGCGTCTTGAATTTTATTGAAAACTATTTTTCTTAATTCTTCAAAAGAATAAACCTTTAATCTTTCTACATCCAGAATTAATGCTAATAGTTCTATAAAATTCACAACAATATCCTTATATGATGAGTTAATATCTAAACCAAAAAGTTTAGCAAATTCAGGTACAATTTTTTCTAGTAATAGTCTTTTCGGTGACCCCTCAGGTAAGCCTATCTCTTTAGCCATCTCAATTACCTGTTCATCTTTTAAGTTTAATAGATAGTTAATAAAAAAGCCTTCATCAGGAACATTATTTAAAAAATATTTATTACCATCGTACTTTCCAAAAGCCTTCAATGTATCTAAATAACCCATTAATATATTTCTTCTAGATTGTTCAGTATCAAATTCTAACATCATGCCAAGATCTCCTGATGGTGTAATTAAAGTTATATTAATATCTGAAGCCTTAACTGATCTTTTTAGCCCTAAAGATTTCATATCAATAGCAATAATATCTTTATAGCCTCTTTTATATATTAAATTAATTGGTAAATTATCATAAAATCCGCCATCTATAAAACGCTTATCATCAATAATTTGAGATTTAAAAGCTGGCAAATATGATGAAGCTAATAAGTAATCAGTTAGTTTTCCTGCTGGAATCTCATCTACAAATATCTCAACTGGTTTTCTATCAGATAATGACACTGTCACAAGTCCAAAATCTATTGGAGAACTTCTTATTGCATCTTCATCTACATATTTCTTGATTAGTTTTTTTAGCGGTTCAATATCTAGTCCACGATCCCTCAATAACTTTTTAAGGTAATCGTAATACCTATCCCAATTCTTAAAATGAATTGTAAAATTAATAAGATCGCTGTATATCTCTGAATCAGCATTAATAACCAAACTCGGATGCATGTTATACCATAATTCATAAGCTTCTTCGAATTTATTTTGTGCTATAAAGGCACCATTTAATGCTCCTACAGAAGTGCCTGTTACAGCACCTATTTTTATATCGAGCTCTCTCAACGCTTTCCATACACCAATATGATAACCGCCCTTAGCGCCACCACCTTCAAGAACTAAGCCATACATATAGCCCACCTCACTTTACTTGTATGATAAAACAAAATGACACACATTACAATAACATAGAAAATGAGAACATTTCTGTTCTCATGAATTTCTACAATTAAGAATTATCTACTTTTAATCTTTTATAACAACCATTTGCGAGATTGCAATCAAACTCTCATTTTCAATGCATTCAACAGTAGCTCTCACATTATCTTCATCCCAAATATAAGTATACATGCCATTGCTTTCTTCAATGTTAACATCAATATTGTTTTGCTCTGTTTTTATACTTATCATTTCCTTATAGTTTGTTAATCCCTCATTAAAATAGGCTTCTTCGTATCGATAATTAATTTCAGATAAAATAATCCCTTCTTGATAAAAATACCTTAATGTTTGATTTTCATATGATGCATGTTCATTTTCATAATACCAAATAACATTTTCCTTCCAGTATTCATTGATTTTAGCCCAAAAAACATCATTACAATCTATATTCATAGTTATTGTTGTTTTTACGTTTGAATTATCTAAAATAAATTCATATAAAACAGGATAACCATAATCAACTAAATTGCCATCCATTACGAAAAAATCTAAATCATTTAAAAGATTAACAGTTTCGCCAATTGTGGTTGCATAATAATTAATAACATCTTGGAAAGAGTCATTAGAATGTACTTCAATTTTTAACTTCGAACCATTTTCCATAAACAATCCAGCCATATATAGTTGATCATTTCCATATAATTTAAGTCCTGGCACTGGATTGAATTCGTTCAAATCTCCCAAATCTAATGAATATACTTCATCATTAGTCACTTCTTTTTCATTAGCTACTTCTCCATCTGTGTTTATGTTGTCATTATCTTGATTATTTGTGCATCCGAATAAAGAAAAAATTAATACTAGAGTAATGCATAAAAAAATATACTTTCTCAAATGTTTCACTCCACTTCTAACTTATTTTATCTATGTTTACAGCTTTTCTGTCCAAGTATGCAATAAAGCCGAACTTTGTTCCCTTAGTGAGACTTGCGCACTTTGTATGTAAGTGGGGGTCTTATCATATCTGGATAAATCATTTATATTCATTCAAAAGAATATACTTTCTTCTTTTATGTGTCCATAAGTAGATGTAAAAATTCAAAAAAATTTACCATCATATTCCAGTATGAATCATAAATAGAAATTAATGTTATTTTTTAATTAAAAAAATTCAAAGAGGTTAGAGAATCAAACTTGATCTGGATTATTTAACCAAAAATAAGTGAATAATTCAAGCCTGACCCCATAAACTGACCCCATAAAAAAGAGAGCGTCGCTAACTACCAAAAGTAGTTTAGCGACACCCTCTTTTTATTTAATTTAATCTTTAAAATGTGACTTAGCTTTTTCAAATGCTTGACCTATACTCTTAATAGATTTATCCACTCCATCTTTAATATCTTCCCATGCATTTTCACTTGCTTCCTCTAAATCATCAATCTTTAGTTTAGCTTCATCAATTTGTCGTTTTATCAATGAAATACTCTCATTATATTTTTCTCTAGTTTTTTGATCCGCTTTATGAAACTTTTCTTGTAAGCTATCAAGGTCAATATTCAATTCATCTATTTTTCTTTTTAATCCCTCTGAAAGTTCCTCTCTTTTACCCAAAATATTCTCACCCTTCTATTTTGAATTAACTATTTTTATTATATAACAAACATCCAAAATTAAAAGGCTTCGATTTTAATAATTAATCTTTTATAAATCACTCTTTCAATGGCATTCTTCGATTAAGTAAAAAACTGAAAATATACCATCCAATTGTCGCTACTAAAAAACTTAACACTGCAATATTAGAATTATATTCTCCATTGAAACCAAGTATTATGATAAAAAATTCTTCAATACTTTTCCACACTTGAATATTTGTCAAGTTATTAATACTTATTAGTAATACCACAATTATTCCAGGTATAAAAGATGCGATTATTTTCATTAATTTGTTACATTTATAATATATCATTGTTATCATCCAACCCAAACTTATAGCAAATAAGAAGATTGAAAAAGACCAAAGAAGTTCAGTAAAAAGATATTCTACTTAAGACTCCATCAATCACAGCCATAAAACCAGAAATTAAGGTAAACGCTATAATCCCTCCATAAAAGAAGTTTCTCCTTGAAATATTATTAGCTTGCATAAATTTATAATTTGTTCTGTAACTATTTAATCCAGAAATAAATAAAAATATTATTACCGCGAAACCAAAACTACCTTCTCCTTTTAATTGTTATATCACCTTTTGATGGGAAAATTTTAGTTGTTATTAGATTTAATAGTGTAGTTTTTCCAGCGCCATTTCTTCCATAACATTACTTTTAATTTTGCAATAGATTTTTAAAAATAAAAAAACTGTTACATAATAGTAACAGTCAATTAATCTTTATATTTTTATGAAAAATTGTCTTTATCAATAAACCTTTTGAATCCAACTTATATTTGTTTCTTCAAAGATAAATTCTTCTTCAAAATAATCTTCTTCAATGTTAAAGGTATAATCTTTAATTAGGTAACCAGCGCCAGCTTCTAAGCTAGTTGTCAGGTGAATAGAATTTTCATCAAAGGATTTATATAATTTAACATCTAATTTCCCGAGTTGTAAATATTCATCATATAAAACATAAATATTTTCACCACTTCTAACTAATAACAGCCACTTTTGTCCATCATCCCACATATATTCACCATCTTCTGCTACACCAACTTGAGCATATAATTCAACTTTTTCTTCAATGGAATCATTGTTAAAATCTACAAGATATTCCTCAAGCAATGTGTAATGGTTCATGTCTTTTTCACTTGCTACTATCGGCTTAATTATCTGATTTTTCACCTCATTACCAGGCTCAATATTAGGATTATCTACTTCATTATCTATTGAATTGTCTTCATTTAAGAAAACATAAACTAAAGCCATAACAAAAATTATTAATATTAGCATTAAATAAAATGTTTTTGATCTCACAATTTTAATGTCCTTTCTTTTTTCTTTTTTCTTTTTTTCTTTTCTTACTTTTATATTACCACTGTTTACATTAAAAAAACGATATTAAAAATAAAATACTTGACATATTCGTCATTTTTCTTTAATCTATAAAAAAGCATAAAATTGATTTCAATGATTGAAAGTAGTAGGAGTTAAATCTACCTCTAGAGAGTCGATTGAAGTGGTGTGAGATCGATAGGATGATTAATTCTGAATGGATTCATGAGAAGTTAGGTGAAATTATAGTAGCCGATACCGTAATTCCTACGTTATAGGGATAGAATATAGATTATTACATCCGTATTCGAACAAGATAAAACACTTAGGTGGCATAACGAATATACTTCGTCCTATAAGGACGAAGTTTTTATTTTCACTTACACCTTTACTAGTGTTTTAAGTTAGGTGGTACCGTGGATAAACCGCCCTAATAGCAATATTAGGGCGGTTATTTTTATTTAATAATATGAAAAAGGGAGCAATAAAATGAAAAAACTTTTTATACCCCCATGAACGCTAAAGAGATAATTGGTTTTCCAGTATAAATATATTAATTCTAAAAATCGAAAGCGAGGAAAATATTATGTCAACAAAAATAGAGAATTTTCAATTTGGAAGATTTGGAGGTCAGTTTGTACCCCCACCAGTTATTAAAGCACTTAACGAATTAGAGGAAGAATTTCAAAAAGCATTAAAAGATCCTTCTTTTAAAGAAGAATATATGTATTATTTAAATGATTTTGTTGGACGTCCAAGTCCACTATATTTAGCGAAGAACATGACTGACGACTTAGGTGGAGCAAAGATATATTTAAAACGTGAAGATTTAAACCATACAGGAGCTCATAAAATTAATAATACAATTGGGCAAATTTTATTAGCAAAAAGAATGGGTAAAAAGAAGGTAATTGCAGAGACAGGTGCTGGACAACATGGCGTAGCAACAGCCACAGCAGCAGCTATGTTTGGTATGGAATGTGATATTTATCAAGGAAAAGAAGATACAATAAGACAAGAATTAAATGTATTTAGAATGGAAATGTTGGGTGCTAAAGTACACGCTGTTACTGCTGGTACGCAAACATTAAGTGATGCTGTAGACGCTGCAATTGGGGCATGGGTTGAAAGTGTAGAAGATACTTTTTATTTGCTTGGTTCAGTGGTAGGTCCTCATCCTTACCCAACTATGGTGCGTGAATTCCAAAAAATTATCGGAGAAGAAGCAATAGTACAAATTAAAGAAAAGGAAGGTCGCTTACCTGATTATTGTATAGCTTGTGTTGGTGGTGGAAGCAACGCAATGGGATTATTTAATGCATTTATTCCACATGACGAAGTTAAATTAATAGGTGTTGAAGGAGCAGGAAAAGGTATTGATACTGACTTACATGCAGCTACTATGACTCTAGGAACTGAAGGTGTACTTCATGGAATGAATACAATTGCTGTCTTTAATGAAGACGGAACACCAAAACCTGTATATTCAATATCTGCTGGACTTGACTATCCTGGTGTCGGACCCGAACATGCTTATTTAAAAGATATTGGTAGAGTTAAGTATTATCCAATAACAGATGATGAAGCAGTTGACGCTTTAGTATATTTAACAAAAAAAGAAGGAATTATTCCTGCTATAGAAAGCTCTCATGCTATTGCTTATGCTAGAGAATTTGTACCTACTTTATCTAAAGAAGATATCGTAATTATCAATTTATCCGGTAGAGGAGATAAAGACGTTGACGCAATTGCAAGTTATATAAAAAATAGATAGTTATTAGAAACAGCTACGGGAAAAATTTTCACGTAGCTGTTTTTCTATATTTCTATATGTTGAACGTATTTGTAAGCTTATAATTTTCTAGATTCTCTCAATTTTTACTAGTACCTTTTGGTCATTGTCATTAATATAATAATTGAATTTTATTGTATCTCCTTCACTTAAATTCAAGTTATCAAATGTATCTTTTACTTCGTTTGATAACATAAACACTTTTGGATCTATATCATCTGGAACTCCACTTATTTTTACTTCAACAAAATTGCTATCTATTTGCCCAGAGAATCTTCCTGAATCAGTTTTTATATCAAGTTCCTTTTCTTGTTGTTCATCATTAATATCATCAACTTGATCATCATTTTGTTCTACATTTGTCGTATTATCATCTTTTATATCATCTAAATTACCCATACTATCAAATGCAAACCAAACTATAAATATAAGTACAGCTACAATAATAAAAAAAGTAATATATTTATTCTTCACACTAGTACCCTCCATATATAATAATAACTATTTTACCATAACCTAAATGTAAATAATAATAAGAAAGAATATAATCTTTCATTACCTTATCTAAAAAGACGATAATAAATTAATTAGTGTTGCAGAACATAAAAAACAACGAAAAAAAATTCGTTGTTTAAGATAATTTAAAAAATTATTTTGTTAATGATCCACCAGTTTTCTTATTATTAAAGCCTTTTCTACTGCCACCAATTTTTTTATCTGGGCGTACATTATTGTCAAATCCCTTTTTTTTCTTCTTTTCCTCAATAATTTTTTTCATCATTTCAACATTTTTATTTGGTTCCATCCTATTAATTCTCCTTTTAGTACTTAAAAATTTTATACTACATTTTTATTATATCTAATGTTTATATTTTGTCTATTAGTTATTTACCACAGCTTACTTAAAACTTGATATCAAGAAGTAACACGATTACTTTCTTTTGGCTTTACTTTTGTCTGTATCATACATATTTTTCTTTCTTTTTTTTTGTTTGTAATCAATAATTATTTTTAGTATACCTTTATAGCTATAATTATAATAAGAAACTAAATTATCGTATACAAAAGCAGCTATATTGTCATGCCCTTTAATATGTTTAAATAACACTCTTTGATTTCTGCTATTATAAAACATCTTTTGAAACCAGACTCCGTCATCAATTATCTTATGTATTCTTTTTAATTTGCTTAAATAAGAATTAAAATTATCGCTTCTTCCTTCTAACCTTTCTATTAGAGATTCAGTAGCGTATTTACCCGATAGAAGTGAAAAATATATTCCTTCACCGCTAATAGGATCAACTAAACCTGCTGCATCACCAACTAAAAGTAATTTGTTTTTATATATAGGTTCCTTTATATATTTACCATAAGGTAGATAATGTCCCTTTAATATGTTTGGATAGTTCTTATCCTCAGGAATAGTCTTTTTTATAAATTCATTTAATTCCTGTTTATAATCAATTGCCTTGTTTAAAATACCCCCAAATCCAACTGTTAAATGATTTTCTTTTGGAAATACCCAACCGTAGTTACCAACTAAATCGCCAAAATACATTTTTGCATAGTTATCCAAAATATTATCTCTAATTATATCTATTTCAACACAAAAACCGTTTGGTTTATAGTTCTTATCAATATATTTACGCAAAAAACTGTTTGCCCCGTCAGCACCTACTAGATATTGAAATTCAATTTTCTTATTATTTGAAGTAATAATTTGATTATTATCCATATCAATATTATTAATTTTTGTTCCTGCAAATAGCTTACCACCATTAGACAAATAATTATTGATTAGTTTATTATCAAAGTCAAATCTATTAGTAAAATAAAAAAATGTATTTGTCTCTATATTAAGTGACAAATCATTCTTATAATACATCTTCAATTTGTTAGTCTTATTATTATAATAATTATTGATATTTTGATGAAAATCCATTGATTTTAGCAATTCGATTGTCTTTTCAGTTAAAACACCAGCACATAATTTATGTCTAGGAAAAATTTCTTTATCAATAATACAACAATTAATATTTTTTTTTGAAAGTAGATTTCCTACTGTAGCACCTGATGGTCCACCACCAATAATTACTACATCATATTTTAATTCTTCCATAGTATCTCTCCAGTTATCTTTCCACTCTTAATCAATATACAAAAATTATATCATATTATTTTTTTACTCTATAGTTTCTATGCATATAATATTAAATTATTAGAACTTGATCTCGACCTTCATTTTTTGCAACATACATTTTCTTATCTACTTCATTTATTAAATCAAATATATCTAAATGAGAATGGTTATAATTTACTTCCATTATTGAACCGCTAAATGATAAATTAAATTTTTTTTGACCCCAATCTTTCTGTCTTGCCTCATTTAGAATTCTTTCAAGTGTCTTATGTCCATTTTCTAAATTAGAATTATTAAATATTATAATAAATTCGTCTCCACCGTACCTTGCTATTATATCTATTTCTCTTAGATTAGTTTTTAAAAGATTAGAAAACCACTTTAAGAGCTTATCTCCAATATTATGTCCATAAACATCATTAATTTTCTTGAAATAATCTATATCAATTATTGCAATTAAAAAAGTTTTTTTATTTCTTTTTACATCTTTCATAAGATTACATAAATATTCCTCAAGATACCTTCTATTAAAAAGGTCTGTAAGTGGATCCTTAAAACTAAGCTGCTTAACATTATTATATAATGTATCCATAGTCATCAATGCAAAAGCAAATGTTATTAGAATAAAAAAGAATAACAACCCTAATAGTGCAAAGTTTATTAGATACCCACTTTTAAATATTGTAATAAAATTAATTTTGACTGATAATCTATAAATTATTCTAAATAAGTTAAATGCTATAAAGAAATATAGTAAATACTTTATTACAATATAAGACTTTAATTTATGCTCTTTATATTTTCTTCTCATCAATAATGCACCATCGATGCATAATATTAATAAAATTAAAGGTAATGATGCCCGTCTAAAGCCTATATCTGGATTAATGTAGAATAAATAATAAGCAACAATGAAGTTTAATAAATTAAGTGCTATATATATATTTCTTTTTACCCTCTCTCCAAAAAACACAAAGATTGCGACTATTATAAAAGTCATCCCTAATAAATCAAAAACAGATACAAAGATAGCCAAACTATTCACCTTTGGTACATTATTAAAATATACAAATAGATTGCTTAGTACAATAAATATATTGCTAATTATAGCATAACCCAATCCTTTAATCTCCCAACGATGATTTCGCATTATTAATAGAATAACAATCATCATTGACAAAATTAACAAAGTAGCTATTATTAACGTTTGGTTATCAACTCTAAAAAAAACCATTATTATCCCTACTATTCATACATCTAACAAACATATAAAATTAAGATTAGAAATAGATGATATTTTAAGCAATTACATTATGTTCAATTTTAAACAACTAAAATTCTATCGCGACCTTCCTTTTTCGCTGAATACATTTTTGTGTCAACTTCATTTATAAGTTCATTTATATCTTTACATGCATGTTCATATGCAACCTTCATTATAGAACCACTAAATGTTACTCTACAATCTTCATACTCCCATTCACTTTTTCGTGTTTGATGCAATATTCTTTCAAAAATACAATATCCATCTTCTACACAAGTATTTTTAAGTACAGCAATAAATTCATCTCCACCATATCTAGCTATAATATCAACTTCTCTTAAATTCGTTTTTAATAGACTAGAAAACCATCGCAATACTTTATCACCCGTATTATGACCGTATAAATCATTTATTTCTTTAAAATTATCTATATCTATGAAGACTATTAAAAAATAACATTCTCCTCTTTTTAGTTCGTTCATTAAATTCTCTAGATTAAGATAAAGATACCTTCTATTATATAAACCAGTTAATGAATCTATAATACTAAGCTTTTTAACATCATTAAATAATGTGTCTATTGTCATAAAGGCAAATGCAAATGTTATTAATATTGAGAAAAATATAAATAATATTAGTGTTATACTTAGTAACACATTTGAATCAAAAACAATAATTGCATTATTTTGATTACTATAACTAATAAATATTCTAAAAAAAATATTCAAAGAAATAAACAGAATTCTTAAACATCAAGGAAAATGGATTTATTGTATTACACATTCTGCTTTTGCTGATAAAGAATTCACTATCTACAGAAACATTTTCAAT
>CAZIGM010000055.1:0-10460 GCA_964538675.1 uncultured Bacillaceae bacterium
CTTTCCATCAATCTTTGTTTTATTTGGAGGGCTGGAACAATGTACACATCAACAAAATCATTTAGCCAATAACTGTGTGGCGCATAATCGGTTAACACAGCAATTAGCGGGATGTGTAAATTGTGTTTGCGTTTACAATCAGCTGCCATTCCACAAGGAAAAGCCTGGGTGCAAACTATGACATCGGGTTTAAACTGATCAAATAATTTTTTAATCTTTTTATCATTCAGTCTGTGAATCAGCGACCTGATCTTTTTCACTCTTTTCAGAATTAATATTATCAGTTATTGGAGATAATAGTTTGTGTATATCACTTATTGACATTATCTGTTTTAGGTAATAAATCCAAACTAATATAGTTATGTGATACTTATTATATTTCTTCTTTTCAGAAGGAAATAATATATTTGCATTGGTATAGTTGTTAATCATAGTTTTTGTAAATATTTTGTCACTTTCATTTCTCTTAAAATGAGCTAGTTTTTCATCAAAGAACGTTGTAACTTGATCCATGTACAGATATATATTAGGTATATCTGAAGGTTGTATTGAATCATGTTCGAAAAAATCATTAAGTATTTTTCTAATTTCATTTTCGTTAATACTCATAATCTACACCTCTTTATTATTTTAATAATTAAAAATTTAATTGTTTATTTTATAATATTAATATATACATGTTGCAAAGTAAATGTATTTGTTATATTATCTATAAATATAAGATGTAGTTTTAATTAATACATTACATGTTCAGGAGGTTTTTATATGATTAGTAGAATAAAAGAGCCAGTAAATGCTATGACACACTTGTTTGGTGTTATATTATCAGCTATCGGATTAGTTTATCTTATTTACTATTCAGTTATTCAAGCAACGTCGTGGCATATCGTCTCATTTTCAGTATATGGAGCAAGTATGATATTATTGTATACTGCTAGTACTTTATATCATTCATTAGATCTTTCTGAAAAAGCAACTGAATTACTTCATAAAATTGATCACATGATGATATATGTACTTATTGCAGGATCTTATACTCCAATCTGTCTAATACCTTTACGTGGAGGTTGGGGCTGGAGTTTGTTTGGAGTAGCCTGGTTTCTTGCAATAACCGGAATTTTTCTCAAAATATTCTGGTTTAACGCTCCAAGATGGACATCTACTATATTTTACATTGGTATGGGTTGGGTTGTAGTTATTGCCTTTGTACCTTTAGTAAAAAGTATACCTACGGCAGGTGTGATATGGTTAGTTGTAGGAGGGATATCATATACTATTGGTGCAATAATATATGGTTTAAAAAAACCAAATATTTTTAAAAAATATTTAGGCTTTCATGAAATATTTCATGTATTTGTTTTAGTTGGGAGTACGTGCCACTTCATCTTAATGTTTAAATATATCTTAAATTTAGGTTAATTAAATTAAATTTTAGCAAAGCTAATATATCTCGTAAAAATAGTAGTGATAAAGAAATTACATTTAAAAATGTAATTTCTTTATCAATTCAATATATCTACTGATCTATTCAAAAATGCCATAATTCCATGTTTTCCTGAATATTCTTTTAAAATATGATCCCTAGCATCTTTAGAATCCTTTATTTGCTCGACTAGTTCATGTGGGATTGATTGACTAAATGGACATACGGATAGACAGATACCGCAGTCAGTCCCTACTTGACGCCATACCTTATAACATTTCTCAGCATCGATTTTCCATCTTAATTTGTCATCTGTCTCCTTTATTTTTCCTTTAGGAATTGCGTTACCAATACAAGTAATTGCACATTTCCCACATATACTACAAAGTTCTTTAACGCCAAATTCTTCTTTGACATCAGTAATTAGTGGCATATCGGTTGTTACTACTCCTAAACGAACTCTTGGTCCAAATTCCTTTGTAATTAAGATTCCTGATCTACCTATCTCACCCAAACCTGCATCTTCAGCTACTAAAGGAACTATAGATAGATAATTTCCATCCATATGATTTCTTGCTTCATATCCTAATAATCTAATATAATAACTTAACCACATTCCTATTACTGATACATCAATGTAACCTTTTACTGTTGCTAAAATTTCTTCAAACTGTGGCGCCAAATCTATTAATTCTTTATCCATCTCAACTGCAAAAACTATCCCATATTTATGAAAATTATCAATCTGTTCTCCTGATGTATTTTCATCTCTACCTCTATAAGAATAGTAATGTTCTTCTTTCATCTTAGTTATACCAACTAAGTTAGCACCAAAGAACTTTGTTAATTTCTTTATTTTATCTGTCATTATTTTCGAATCAATTTCAATCTTTTTTTGACTTACTTGACCTTCAGAAAGCTTTTTTATATCATTTAGAAATTGAAATCCTGCAATAGCTAATGGAGAATGAACTGGATTAAACGTTGATGTTCCTTCTTCACCTATAAATGGCATATTTCTTAATTCATCATCTATCTCTTTATATTGAGGATTCTTTTTATAATATTCTTCATATTCCTTAGTACCTTTCGAATAACGCATTCTAGCAAAAATTGTATCTCTTTCATCAAATCTTTTCATTTGATTATTCTCCTATTTTGTCATGGAATATATTATTAATATATTGTACCAAAAATATTAATTTATAGTAATAGAAAGGTATTTTTTTATTTATTATTGAAATCATATTTAATATTAAATATTTTATAATTGAGGTGTTCGCAAATGAACGTTACTATTGTTGGAAATTGGGGTGCTTACCCAGAAGTTGACTCTGCCACAGCTTCTTTTTTAATTGAGCATAATGAGTATAATATTCTTGTTGACTGTGGAAGTGGGGTATTTAGTTCATTACAGAGATATTTGTCTCCTGAAAAGCTAAAAGCATTGATAATTTCCCATTATCACAAAGACCATGTTTCAGATGTTGGCTGTCTACAATATTTCTTTCAAATTCAATCAGAATTAGAAAATAATAATGCCCCATTTCCAATCTACGGACACAACAAAGATCTTGACTCTTTTAATAATTTAACATATAAAAATTACACTATAGGTAATGCTATTAGTCCTAATAAAGCTGTTAGAATTGGACCATTTCGCGTATCATTTTGTTCAACTATTCATCCTGTTTATAACCTTGCTATGCGATTTGAAGTAGATAATAAGGTTATAGTATATACAGGAGATACAGAGTGGTGTGAACCACTTATTAAATTTTCCAAGGAAGCTGATATTTTAATAAGTGAGGCAAATTTATATAACGATAGTCTTGGAAAAATAAGTGGACATTTAACTGCAGGTCAGGCAGGATTGTTAGCATCTTACGCAAAAGTAAAAGAGCTTATTCTTATACATTTGCCACATCACGGCAATCATGAATTACTTATCAGCCAAGCTAAGAAAAACTATAATGGTCCTGTAAATATAGCAAAATCAGGCCAGTCAATAAAGTCGTACTAGAATTCAGATGGAATTTTTCACCTAAAGGTATAAGGGCAACTAAGACTTACGCTACGTTTAAACTTGCGTAAATCAAGTTTTCTTTAACTTCACCTGATTCTAGCACGACTAAGCTTTAGCATTATAGCATGACTTGCGCTCTTTGTGCGTAAGTAGGGGTCTTATCATATCTGGATACAACTTTAAAATACCTATAATGTCATGAAATTCTTCTTAATTTATAGTCGTTCTTATATTTTAGATTTATAGACTACCTGATATAATAAAATATATAATTTTAATAGGGGCGTCTAATTAATGGAGATATATCATATAGTGCTTATTTCTATAGTTGGTATCATATCTGGATTTTTAAATGTAATTGCAGGTGGGGGTTCTTTATTATCTTTACCAATTTTAATCTTTCTAGGGCTACCAGCGTCTGTCGCAAATGGAACTAATCGTATAGCAATAATGGTACAAAACATAGTAGCAGTAATTAACTTTAAAAAAAATGGATACTTTGATTTAAAATTAGGACTTCTTTTAAGTATTCCTGCATTATTAGGGTCAATTATCGGATCTAATCTTGCCATTTCGATTTCAGACAGTATTTTTAATAAAATATTAGGTATTTCAATGCTGATAATTCTTGGTTTAATACTGTGGCAGCCACAAAAAAGAATAAATTCTTATATAGGTGAATTAACTTTAAAAAGAAAAATATTTTCAGTTATTGTATTTTTCTTTATAGGTATATATGGTGGTTTCATCCAGGCCGGTGTTGGATTTATTATAATAGCTAGTTTAATTATATTAACTGGATTCTCTTTAGTAAAAATTAATAGTTTAAAGGTATTTATAGTCTTAGTTTATATGCTTGCCTCAATATCGATTTTTATATTAAATGGTCAAGTAGACTGGTTTTTAGGTTTTGCTCTTGCATTAGGTAATGGTATAGGTGGTTGGTTAGGTAGTAAATTTGCAATTACTAAAGGAGATAAATGGATTAAAGTATTTTTAGTTATAACAATTGTTATTATGTCAATTAGTCTCTTTTTTAAATAAAATTAATTTAATTAATTAGACCTCTTTTTAATTGGTAATATTTTTTTATATGTTAAAGACCTCCAAACCCATTCAACGGGACCAATACTAAATTTAGTCAGCCAATATTGGCTCAGAAATACTTGTAATATATAGATTAATATTGTTAATACCAATCCGATAAAAGGACTTACCTTCCCATACAAGCCAAAACCATAACTATAAAAAATTGATGTACACAAAATTGATTGAAATAGATAGTTACTTAAGGATAATCGACCAACATATGAAAATGGCAATAAAAATCGTTTCCATTTATTATAGCGCATTAATAGTATTATAGAAGTTGCATAGAATAAAGATGTTGCTGGTCCTCCTATTTGATCCTGTAAGAAATCAATTGTATAACTGCCACTAAAAATGTATGGTAAAAGTTTAAAAGAATAGCCTATAAAAAACATAGAAATCCATATTTTTTTAATAATTAATAAATTGTTCTCTATATTATGAAAATATCTTTTCTTAGCAAAGTATGCCCCTAACATAAACATAGGTAATAAAACTAATGTAATATAAACAGTTCCAAAGCCTACATTTGTTCTTTTCCAATCATCAAATCGTTGTACTAGAATATCTAAAAGAGTACCTGAACTATATATTTCTATAATCTTATTAACTGTAATCATATCAACATTGTTATATGTACTTGCATTGTTTGTATAGATATCTACAATAAGATATAATCCGCCAAATATAATTGTTGGAACAATTATTAATATTAAAGCCCAAATTAATAGAGTTTTTGGTTTTGCATTGTGAAATAAAAGTAAAATAAAACCAATTACAGCATAAGAAATTAGTATATCTCCATGCCAAATTAAGAAAGCATGAATCATTCCAATAATCAGTAATATAAACAATCTTCTACTAAATAATGGAACGAAGTCATATCCTTTTGCAATTGCTCTATCTTTAAAGATAACCATTCCAAAGCCAAATAAAAAAGAGAAAAGTGTATAAAAACTCGCTTGAGCAAATATATCAATAAAGTATTCTGTTATAACATCAATTTTATTTGACCATAGTATACCTGGCTCTAAATATTGCCATGGCGCACTGAAATCTAACATATTTACCAAAAAAATGCCGAATATAGCAAATCCACGAATTACATCAATAGAATCTATTCTTTCTTTATTAGATATTGGTAATAAAGGTTCCAAATTAATCACCTCAAAAAATTACTTTAAATTGAAATTATTTATTTTACATTTTTACTTGAATTTCTTTTGATTTTAACATATTTTAATAGTTAGAATAAATAAATTGAGATAAAGGTGGTAACATGAGAAAAAGAAAAAAGAACTATTTTGCTAAAGTATTTATCTGGATTGTTGTAATAATATTTGCGCTAGGAACTGGATTAAGCACATTATTAATATTATTTATGAATTAATACGATAATTATTTCTTACTTTAATATTTGTAATCTAGATAAAGGATAGTATCTTATAATAGCTTTACCTATAATATCTTCTTCATCTACAAAGCTTTTTTCCCATAAATGAGCATCATAACTATTATTACGATTATCACCAAGGAAAAAGTAATTTCCCTCAGGTACCTCTATTGGACCAAAATCGTAATTTATTGGCTCCTCCACGTATGGTTCATCTATACTTACACCATTTCTGTATAAAATACCATCTTTAACTTCAATAATATCTCCCCCTACTCCAATCAATCGTTTTAAATAAGGTATGTCTGATTCAACTGGTGGATAAAAGACTACTAAATCACCAATTTCTAATTTAGTTGGTCTAGATATTTTTTCAATTAAAATATGATCATTAATATTAACTGTAGGATACATTGAAGATGTTGGGATCACAATAGCTTCTACTGCATATGTTTGAATAGTTAAACTAATAATTATAGCTATAATTATACTTGGTGCCCACTCTTTTAGTATTTTAAATATGGTCTTCAAAAATAACACTCCTAACAAGAGATTTTACTTTCTGCTTAATCATTTACATCAACAACTAGCTATAAGATATACTCTGTAATTATCAGATAATAAATAATTATGTTACATACAATTAGAAAAGGTATCCCATAATTAAACCAAAAATGCTTTGTTTTATGTCTGAATTTTTTCATCCCAATATATATACCTACTCCACCACCAATTAATGCTATCAGATAAAGCCTTTTTTCTGGAATTCTCCATTTATTCTTTTTGGCCTTATATTTATCATAGCCCATAATAATGAATCCTGTTATATTAATTATAATTGTATATATTGCTAATAATATTATTAATTGGTTCAAATTGACCTTCCCCCGTCAATAAAAATAGTTTAATTGTAACATTCGTGTTTACCTAATAATATAATAACTTAATAGAGAATATATCTTTAAATCAATATATATCAATAATTTATAATTAATGTGTTTTCTCTTGAATTTCTAATATTTTATAGTTATAATTAATTAGCTCTGATTGCTTATGTATACATTGACCTCCTAGTTTCTTTAGAGTTATGGAAGTTTCTTGTTTACTTTTGCTACAGGCAATTAATTTAAGGAGGTTTATTTAAATGTATAATGATAAGAAATTGAATTGCAAGGAATGTGGTAAAGAATTTATATTTTCAGCATCAGAACAAGAATTTTATGCTCAAAAAGGGTTTACTAACGAACCTGTTCGCTGTCCAGAATGCCGTTCAGCAAGAAAATCGCAACAAAGGTCTGGTAGAGGAAATAATTTTAGACGCCAAGAACGTAAAATGTATTCAGTTGTATGTGACGAATGTGGGGCACAAACCACTGTACCTTTTCAACCAAGTGGCGATAAACCAGTTTATTGTAAAGAGTGTTTTCAATCTCACAATAATAGATAACTAATAATTTATTAATAAAAACCTTCTCATTTTTGTGAGGAGGTTCTATTTAATAAAGCCGAACTTTATTCAGATGGAGTTTTAACTCCACCTGAATTCTAGTGAGACTTATCCTTTATTCTATCTTGTTTAAATGAGATTTGGATAAAGCCGAACTTTATTCAGATGGAGTTTTTCACCTAAAGGTATAAGGGCAACTAAGACTTACGCTACGTTTAAACTTGCGTAAATCAAGTTTTCTTTAACTCCACCTGAATTCGAGTACAAGTGATGCTATGATTCTAATGTATATAATTTTAATTCAATCTTTATTCTTCTTAGCCTCTTTTATTTTATGTGGAGTAATATCATTACCTTGACTATCGATAACTTTTAAAGAGTGTAATTGTGCTCTAAGGCTTTCTTTATATTTCTTTACATATTCATTGCGTAAATTATTTTGTTCGATTTTTTCATCATCAGTTAAGCCTAATTCCTTTGATTTTTTTGCTAATTCATTAATTCTATTTATTTTATTTTTATCCATTTATTTTTCCTCCTAAGTAGAAAAAGTCAATTTAAGAATTAATGCATATTAAAATATCCAAATAAATAATTGATATCATCAAAAAAAAGGTATCTTATCTATATCAGAAAGATGATGCGTTACTATTTTTTCTCCACTTAGTTTATTTATTTCAACATGACTATAATGATACTCTTCATCAGGGTAGTAATATTCATCTACTCCATTGTAATCCCATGGAATCATTTATAATCCCTCCTTCTTAAGAACAGTATTCCTAAGAAGTTATATACTTTATTCAAAAATTATTGTATTTATCTTTTATCTATAATTTATAAATTGTAAATCTATACCAAAGTCTTGCTCTTTAATTAATTGAATTATCCTTTGTAAGTCGTCTTTATTCTTTCCAGATACCCTTATTTGATCGCCAATAATTTGTACCTGTACTTTAATTTTTGTTTCTTTAATAGTTTTTGTTATTTTTTTAGCAATATCTGTTTCTATACCTTGTTTTATTTTTACAGCCTGTCTTATTAGACCACCACTAGCTTGTTCAATTTTACCATAATCAAGATTCTTAATTGGAACTCCTCTTTTAATCATTTTCGTTTTTAAAATATCAAGTATAGCTGTTAACTTATAATCATCTTCTGTTGTAATTTTTATTTCTTCACTATTAATAGTTATTTCAGACTTACTATTTTTAAAGTCATATCTTTGTGATATTTCTTTATTAGCCTGATTAATTGCATTATTTAATTCTTGAAGGTCAACATTAGAGACTATGTCATAAGAAGAATCGTTAGCCATTTTAAATCTCTCCTTTTGATTGTATTTATATTTACTCAGATATGAAAAACTCTATCTGAATAAAGTTCTGCTAAAGATAATTTTACCATATTTATATATTAAACTAGTAAAAATTATCTAATTAATACAAAAAAACTTATTATATAATGCCTTTATTGCTTTTTCTTCGTCAATTTTTTTAATACCAAACATCATGCTTACTTCTGACGAACCCTGATTAATCATTTCTATATTAACTTTAGCATCTGATAATGCTTTTGTTGCTTTTGATGCTAGTCCAACAGTATGTCTCATACCTTCACCGACTATCATTATTAAGGCTAAGTCTTTTTCAATATCAATATCATCAACTTCTAGTTCATTTTTAATCCGATTTTTTATCCGCATCTCTATGTCTTCACTAAGTTGCTTTTCCCTTAATATTATAGATATATTATCAATACCTGAAGGAGTATGTTCGTAAGATAGGTTTTCATCTTCTAAAATTTTTAATAGTTTTCTTCCAAATCCGATTTCTCTATTCATTAAATATTTACTAACATAAATACTACAAAAACCTGAATCACTTGCTATACCAATAACAGGCTCATTTAATGCATCTCTATGTAAAACTATTCTGGTCCCAGGTGCATCAGGATTATTGGTATTCTTTATATTTACAGGTATTTTAGACATATATGCTGGCATCAGAGCTTCTTCATTAAAAACACAGAATCCAGAATAAGATAACTCTCTCATTTCTTTATAGGTAAGTTCTTTTATTGGTAATGGATTAAATACAATATTTGGGTTAACTACAAAGACTGAATCAACATCTGTAAAGTTCTCATATATTTCAGCTTCTACTGCAGCTGCTAATATAGAGCCAGTAACATCTGATCCACCTCTTGAGAATGTAATAATATCTCCTTCTAGAGAATACCCAAAAAAGCCAGGGAATATAATAATTTTATTGTATTTATTTAATTGACTAAGCTTTTGATACGACTCTGGTAGAATTTGAACATACCCAGATTTATTACTAACATATAATCCTGCGTCTTTTGGGTTGATATAAAGTGCATCTATGCCTTTGCTTTGAAAAAAATTAGCAACCATTTTTGCACAATAATCTTCACCAATAGACTTTATATTTTCTATTAATTCACCATTATTAGAATTATGAGTTGTAAGTGATATTTTTAAATCATTAATAAACTCTTCAATTGATTCATTTGATAACTCTAAATCAGTACATATTTCCTTAAATCTATCCAATATCATGTTTAATTCAGCATCAATGTCAGCAGATTCTAAATATTTATAAGCGTAGTTAATTAATAAATCTGTTACTTTTATATCATTTTCAAATCGTTTACCAGGTGCTGACACAACAACTATTTTTCTCTCAGAATCTGATAACACAATATTAAATACTTTTCTAATTTGATCAGCTGATGCTAACGATGTTCCACCAAATTTTGAGACCTTCATACTTCTCCTCCAATTACTCTAAGACAGATAATTTCTTTTATTTCTATAAATTATTTTACAATTTAATTAAGATACTAGAGTATGTTACGAAATGTTTCAATATATTTTTCATCTTAAATTAAAATTTTGTTAAAAAAATAAAAAAAACTAGTTATCTTTAAACTAGATTTTTAAGTCCTAATCTTGTTGTCTAGATTATTAACATATCAATTGTAACATAAGATTCCTTTATAATAAAGGAACGGAGCTTACTTAACGTAAGTGAGTACCGAAGATTTAAGCAGTAACGCA
>CAZIGM010000056.1:0-10277 GCA_964538675.1 uncultured Bacillaceae bacterium
TATTTACAAAAATAAATAACATATCTAATTGTTTATATAATTAATAAAAAGTATTCCTTAATTAAAAAGAATACTTTTTATTAATTATAATCTATTTTTCCTAAATATAACTTTCACTCGTGCCATTTAATCTTCTTTTGTCTCCTGACTTAAATTAATATTTTTGGCAGGGACAAATGTAGAAATAGCATGTTTATAAACCATTTGTTGTTTTCCCTCAGACTCCAAAATTACTATGTAATTGTCGAATCCTTTAATCAGTCCTCTTAATTGAAATCCATTTGTTAGAAAAATTGTTACTGGCAAATTATCTTTTCTTGCTAAGTTTAAAAAAGTATCTTGAATATTTATTCCTTGTTTCATATCTATCTACCTCCTATTTCGTAAACAAAATACATTACTAAATATTTCTTCATATCTTAAAACTTTCCTGCTACTAATTGAAAAATCATATCAATTTTTTTTTCAATATTATTATCATATTCTGTCATGTCGAACCAATGAATCTCAGGAATTTGATGAAACCAACTTAATTGCCTCTTCGCATATCTTCTTGAACCTTGTTTTATTAAATCTACCGCATAATTTAAAGAAATCTCCCCCTTCAAATATTTAATTATTTCTTTATATCCTATCCCCTGCATTGAATTATATTTTTCGTCATAACCACATTCCAATAAATTCTTTACCTCATCAACAAGGCCCATGTTTATCATCATATCTACACGTTGATTAATACGATTATATAGTTTTTCTCTATCCATCGTTAATCCAATCATCAATAATTCATAAGGTGTTTCTTTATCTTGTTCATTAATCATTTGGCTAAATGGCTTCCCTGATAAATGATATACTTCTAATGCTCGAATAATACGTTTAGTGTCGTTAATGTGTATTTTTTGTTCCATTGTAGGATCGACTTCTAATAAATGTTTATATAATACTTCTTTGCTAAGTTTACTCAATTCTTTACGGTATTGTTCATCTCTTCCAAATGGAGAGAGGTTATATTTATGAGTTACAGATTTAATATAAAGTCCTGTACCTCCAACAATTATAGGTATTTTTTTTCTCGAATTAATATCTTTAATTTTCTTTTGAACTATCTCTTGAAATTCAGCAACTGAAAAATCATGCTCAGGTGAATATATATCAATTAAATGATGTTTTATTCCCTTCGTTTCTTCTGGTTTTATTTTTGCAGTTCCAATATCCAATCCTTTATATATTTGCATTGAATCGCCGGAAATTATTTCTCCGTTAAATTGATTAGCAAGTTTAATACTTATACCTGTTTTCCCAACTGCTGTAGGACCTACTAAAACAAGTAAATTATCCTTCATAGCAAACTTCCCCTATTGATATTACACCATACGTGGTTGATGATGATCGTACTATTTTACTAAATCCTAATCTTTTAAATTCTTTGCTTGTGGTAACTTCTTTTAAAATTACTTTACGTTTTGCTATTCTTCTTGCCTCAGTAATCGTTTCTTTTAATAGAGAATCATAATTTGCAATAGTCCTTAATGAGTTAATAGGTGAAGACTTATTAACTCCTAGACGAAACATAGGGTCTAAATAAACTATATCAAAACTATTGTCTGAAATTAATTTTAACCTATCTATATGATTAGCATTAATTACTTCTATTCTTCTCATTGCCTCATTTAAATCATTGTTTTTATAGTAACTAGTATTTAGACCGTCTTTAACAATTGTTGCTAATACACCTTCACTCTCTAGTCCAACCACTCTTCCTTCATTACCAACTACAAATGAAGCTACTATAGCGTCAGAAGCCAAACCTAAAGTGCAGTCTAAAAAGGAATCTCCATATTTTAGTTCAGATATTTTAATCATTAAATCATTATCACCTTGTTTAAGACGATTTATACGTAATGCTGCCATACTTGGATGAAAGAAAAATGGTGATTTCATATTGTCTTTTTTATAATATTTCGCATGTTTTTTTTCAATCACAATCAACTCATCTGTATTACAATCTTGCATTATTTGGACTAAAGATTTTTTATCCCTATCAATAAATATACAATTAAGGCTGACAATAAACTCATTAACTCTTTTCAATATTTTTTGATTAGGATTAAATGATGTAGTTATTATCATATTATGTCACTCTTTTAAACATTTTTTCTATATCATATTTAGATAAATGAATAATTATCGGTCTCCCATGAGGACAAGAAAAAGGATTTTCAGTATATCTTAGTTGTTCTAGCAAAGCTTCCATCTCTCTAATTGATATAAATTTATTAGCTTTTAGTGAAGCTTTACAAGATTTATTTGCTATTACTTCTTTATTTAATTCAAATATATCAATTTTTCTATCCTCTAATATTAATTGAATAGCTTTATCAATAAATATTTTTTCTTGACCTTTGGTTATCCA
Organism: uncultured Bacillaceae bacterium; assembly: GCA_964538675.1. GTDB lineage: Bacteria > Bacillota > Bacilli > Tepidibacillales > Tepidibacillaceae > CAZIGM01. The sequence continues at coordinate 2,414 of CAZIGM010000056.1, forward strand.
TACTGGGACAGATCGAATAATAAAGGTTTGTTGTCCAAATAACTCAATCTCTAATCCTATGCTTTTTAATTTTTGAATTTCTAATAAAATCTGTTCAACTTCTGACTTTGAATAATCTAATGTTATTGGAACTAGCAATTCCTGAGTTTCAAGTTTAGTTTTTTTAATACTTTTTATATTTTTTTCATAATTAATTCTTTCATGAGCAGCATGCTGATCAATCAAATAAATCCCTTCACTACTTTGTGCAATAATATATGTACCAAAGATTTGTGCAACTGGTTCTAATAATGGTAATCTTTTTATAACTTCACTTTCATTTGATCTGCTTTTATCATCGACATTACTATCATTAATGGTATGAGTTTCTACTGGTATAGATTCTTCACGTACAATGTTACTATAATCATTTTCTTTATTTAAAATCAACTCATATGATGACTGTACATTAAAATTATTTTTATAATCAACATTTTTTTTAATAAGAGGTTCAGGAATCAAAGAGTATTGTTTTAACCCTGAATATATTGCTTCTTCAAGTAATTTGATTAGTTCTTTTTCTTTACTAAATCTTGCTTCTAGTTTTGCTGGATGTACATTTATATCTACTATTGAAGGATCCATTTCAATATTTATTATCGATATAGGATACCTATTTATCATTAACAAATCTTTATAACCTCTTAGTATTGCTTGTACCAGTTGATAATTCTTTATAAACCTTCCATTAACAAAAAAAGTAATATGATTTTTGTTTGCTCTTGTATTCTCTGTATTTGAAGTAAATCCACTAATTGTAAAATCAATATTACTTAAATTTATTGGTATCATGCTTTTTGCAATACTGTTTCCGTAGATTGCAGATATTACATGAACCAAGTTATTATTCCCAAAAGTTTTTAATATCAGTCGTTCGTTATTTACTAATGTAAAGGATATATCTGGATGCGATAAACTTAATCTATTAACATAGTCAATAATGTGACCTAATTCTGTTTGAATTGATTTTAAATATTTTAACCTAGCAGGAGTATTATAAAAAATATCTTTAACAAGAATATCTGTCCCTTTTACAAAAGCAATATCCTTTTTATTATTAATATTTCCCCCTTCTATACAAAATTCTATACCCTTTCCATCCTTATTATCAGATGTTTTTAATGTGAGACGTGATATTGCAGCAATGCTTGGTAATGCTTCTCCTCTAAATCCTAAAGTTTTTAATCTAATTAAATCTTTATCATCTTTAATCTTGCTTGTAGCGTGTCTTAAAAAAGCTTTTTCTATATCTTCTTTCTCTATTCCCTCTCCATTATCAATAATCCTAATGTAATCAATACCGCCTTCTTTTATTAATATTTCTATTTTTGTGCTTCCTGCATCAATACTATTTTCTACTAGTTCTTTTACTATTGATGAAGGACGTTCGATAACTTCTCCAGCAGCTATTTTGTTAGACACGTGTTTATCAAGAAGATTAATTTTACTCAATTTTGTCACTTCCTTAATCGTGCTTGTATGTCATATAAAATTTGAAACCCTTCCATTGGCGTTACATTAAGAAAATCAATTGATTCAATTAGATCAATTATTTCATTATATTCGTTAGTGTTAGATCTAATATTTGAATCTGTATTATCAAAATCTAATTTAATCTGATAATTTATATTTTTTGACTCTATATCATGTAATATTAGTTTTGCACTTTCTATAACCTGTTGAGGCATCCCAGCTAATTCTGCTACATGAATTCCATAACTCTTATCAGTTTTTCCTTCTCTTATTTTATGTAGAAAAATAACCTTATTATCCTTTTCAATCACACTTACATGTATGTTTTTTATTCTTGAATAAGATTCAGCTAAACTTGTTAATTCGTGATAATGAGTTGAAAAAAGTGTTTTTGCATTCACATTTTCATGAATATATTGAATAATTGCTTGTGCTATTGCCATTCCATCATAAGTAGAGGTTCCTCTACCAATTTCATCAAGAAGAATTAAACTATTTGGTGTCGCTTGAGTTATTGCTTGTTTAGCTTCCATCATTTCTATCATAAAGGTACTTTGTCCACCTGTTAGATCATCTCCTGCGCCTATCCTAGTAAATATTCTATCAATAATCGATAGATTTGCATCTTTTGCTGGAACAAAGCAACCTATTTGTGCCATTATTATAATTAAAGCAATCTGCCTCATATAAGTACTTTTCCCAGACATATTAGGTCCAGTTATAATTAGAATTTGCTCACTATCTTGGTTTAATACTGTATCATTTGGAAAAAAGTCGCGCCCATTATTTATAGCTTCTATTACTGGATGACGACCTTCACTAATATTAATTACTCCATCTTGATTAAATGTAGGTCTAACATAACCTTGTTTCGTACTTATTATAGCAAATGATAATAATACATCTAATCTTGCAAATGTGCTGCTTAAACTTAATAACCTTTTACTTTGTGAAGATATTTTCTCTCTTACCTCAGAAAAAACTTTATATTCTAATTCTAACATCTTCTCTTCAGCTTCTAATATTGCTACTTCTTTATGCTTTAATTCCTCAGTAATATACCTTTCGGCATTAGCTAACGTTTGCTTACGAACGTATCTGTCATTCGGAACTTCACTTAAATTAGACTTTGTTATCTCTATATAATAACCAAATACTTTATTAAAACTAACTTTAAGTGATTTTATACCAGTTAATTTTCTTTCTTTTTGTTCTAAATCTTTTAACCAATCTTTACCTTCCATTTTTACTGAATAATAATCATCTAATTGCTTATTATACCCTCTTTTTATTACTCCACCGTCTTTTGATGAGATAGGAGCATTTTCAATAATAGATTCTTCAATCAAAGAAGCAATATCTATACATAAGTCTAAGCCCTTAACTAATTTCTTAATATTATCTGAATTACTATCCAATATTAAATTACTTATCTCTCTTACATTTTCTAAACTTATTTTTAAATTACTCAAATCTCTAGGTGTAACATTTCCATATGAAGTTTTTGCTATTAATCGTTCGATATCATAAATTTGTGTAAATTTTTCAACTAATTCTTTAGATAATATTAGATCCTTATATAAGTCTTCTACCATATCTAATCTACTACCAATATCTTTACTTGACAACAATGGTTTTTCAAGCCATCTTTTAAGCAATCTTTTACCCATAGCTGTTTGTGTTTCATCTAACAACCACAATAATGAACCATTTCTAGATTGCTCCCTATATGTTTTTACAAGTTCCAAATTTTTTTTTGAAAAAGGATCTAGTATCATAAATTGTTTTGAGTCAAAAATATTCAATTCATTGATATGTGCCAACTTCTTTTTTTGATTCTCTTGAATATAACTTATTAATTGACCTATGCTTTTAATAATAGTGTTAGAAAGTGTTTGCACATTTATTTCATTGAATTGATTATAAATGCTTTCTATATATGACTTTATACTTTTTTGATTAGTTATTGATATTGTAGATTTTATTTGTAACAAATTTTCCTTGTAATCTTCCAGTAATTCACTATCAACTAATATTTCTGATGGCTCATATTGATTGAGTTCACTTATCAAACAATCAACATCATCGTCAAATTCTGTAGCATAAAATTCCCCTGTAGATATATCCGATATTGAAAAACCTATCTGACCATTTTCCTTTGCAATAGAACAAATGTAATTATTATTTTTATCTTCAATCTTTTTTCCTTCGATTACAGTTCCAGGGGTAATTACACGAACTACTTCTCTTTTTACTACACCTTTGGACAACCTAGGATCTTCTACTTGCTCACATATTGCAACTTTGTACCCTAATTCAATTAATTTTGATATATACGTATCAGCTGAGTGATAAGGAATTCCACACATAGGAATTCTCTCTTTAGAACCACCATCTCTACCAGTTAAAGTAATTTCTAATATTTTCGAGGCAACTTTAGCATCATCAAAAAACATCTCATAAAAATCACCCAAACGAAAAAACAAAAAGGCATCTTTATAATCTGCCTTTATAGCCATATATTGTTGAATCATAGGAGTATAACTAACCATTACTCTTCCTCCAGATAATTTTGAATATTTATAATTAATTATATCATATTTTATGTATTTTATATTAATTATTACTACCTTTCTTACTGAAATTATTTATTTTATAAATTTCCTTATGATAAGGTGGAAGAAACCATACTTGTCTTATATCTTTACTTTCATCCCATTCAAAATTATTATTTATATAATTCTCAATTGGTATCAAATATCTTTCATACTTAGAAAAATCATTTAATTGTTTTAATTCGTTCCATAAATTTTTAACAACTGGTCTTAAAACACTTTTATCGCCTCTGTAATAAGCTTTTTGAACATAAAGTTCTTCTAATGGATTTTGATATAAATAAAGATAATTTTCACTAATAAGCTTGGTTAATGCAAAAACTCCCTTTGTAATTGTGGGTGATACTAACCAACTTGGTAAGGTTCTATATTCAAAACCACTATGATATTTATCACGGTAATCGCCAAGAAATCCGTATTGTGGTCTCCTTGATATCCCTTTTTTATCTTCAAATAAAGTTATAGTGATTGTAAGATAATTGTCTAGTGCCCTTAACAAGAAGGAGTTCACTGAAATATTACTTAGATGAATATGCCCGCCCAAAGGATAATTTTTAATGGGCATTGCACCTGCTAACCATTTTAATTGTCTATCTGTAATTTTTTTACTGCTTATTAAAAAGCATTTGTATAAATTTAAAACAAGTTGTCTTGGTTCTTTAGAAGGAATTGGTCTTAATTCAGCTAGTGGAAGCTGCGTTCTATCATTATTAGTCCATATTCTATCACATCCTGCACTACCGTATTTTGGTAAGTATTTTGACGCTAATACTAATTTCCCTAAACTATCCTGAAGAATATATTCCGGGTCACATCCTAATACAACTTCGTTTTTAATTTTATTAATATTCGTTTGCCATATTTTTTTAAATTGTTTTATTGCACTTTCAAATAATTTTAAAAGTGTATTGTTGTTAGGTAAAGGATTTACATACATCACCCAAGGTTTTTCTCCAACGGTAAGACCAACCTTCACTACACCATAATCTAAATTTAATGCATAGACTGCTCTAATTGCAATTCTCTTTACTCTTTTTTCTTCTCTTGTTGTCCTGAATTTCTTAATTACTACTAAATTCACATTATTTGTGTTTTGAATAATAGAAGAATTTATCCAGTTATCATGCTTGTTTTTACTTGAGTAAGTAAAACTGCCTAATATCTTCTGTTGAAACACTGGAATATAATATATTCGTTGATAATAATGTTTTTTAAATTTTTCAGAAGCATCATTATAGGGTGTAGAAATTCCATGTATATTAAGTTGTTTTAATTGCGCAGTTAAATCATTAATATCTTTAATTTCTTTTGCATAATTATTAAGAAAAAAATCCGGAATATTATTATCAATATTTGCCATGTTTCCGCCCCCATTTATTAGGGATTTTACAAAGCTATAATATTCAAAAACATGACCTTAAGTGAAAAAAGAGTAAGGAAAACTCCTTCTCTTTTTTCACTAAATATTAATTAAGATCATCGATGATAAAAGATGGGTCTAAATCATCAGTTTCTTCAGAATCGATATCTTCATCTTCAAGCAACAAACCTTTTTCCTCATCATCACAACCATTAGGACATACCACAACACATACTTTTGTTTCACCAATAATTTCTACTACAAATTCTTTTTCCACTTCAACAATTACTGTGTCACTATTTGATACCTTAGCGTCTATACATACTGGGGCTTCAGAAACTGTTGCTACCACCTCTAGGTTATTTTTAGAACATTTTGTATCTAAGTATGCTAATGGGATTTGCTCTACGTAAGAAATAGTTTCTGTTGCAACTGCAGTTTTTGTATTATTAGCATAGGAATACCATATGTTAATATCGTAACTTCCGACAACTTCAATCAATTCCCCAACTTTTTCCGCATCGAAATTATGATTAATTGCCCAGCTTCCTAAGATATTTGATGGCTTATTGGGTAAAGAAATAGTATGAATTGCTTTAGAATATTTCCGTCCCTTACCACAGACCGCTTTTGTAATAATTTCTCTACATTGCAGGTCTTTATCTATGTGGAACATATCATACCCTCCTCATTCGATTCTCAATTAATATTATGCAAGGCGAATGTCTATTGTGAAAAAAACTTAAAAAACCTACAAAAAATTGTAGGTTTATTTATCCAATTCTCCATTTAAACTCCATGTTAATGACTCAGTTATTCTAACATCAACTAATTTACCGACTAAATTTTTATCTCCTTTAAAATTAACTAATTTATTTGTTCTAGTTCTTCCTGATAAAATATCTGGATTATTTTTACTTTCACCCTCAACTAATACTTCAAGAACTTTATCAAGTAATAATTCATTCTTTTTACGACTAATCTCATTTTGTAAATCTATTAAACGTTGTAAACGGTCTTTCTTTTCTTTTTCGGTCACGGTATCCTCCATAACAGCTGCAGGTGTACCTTCTCGTGGAGAGTAAATAAAGGTATAAGCAGAGTCATATTCTACTTCTTTTATAATACTCAGTGTGTCTTTAAATTGTTCTTCTGTTTCTCCTGGGAAACCTACAATTATATCTGTAGTTAAAGCTACATCAGTTATAGCCATTTTTATTTTTTTTACAAGCTCTAAATATTGTTCTCGCGTATACTTTCTTGCCATTTTTTTTAATATCTCTGAATTTCCTGATTGAACAGGTAAATGTATATGTTCAACTAAGTTTCCTTTTTTTGATAAGATTTCAATTAATTCATCATCAAAGTCTTTTGGATGACTTGTCATAAAACGTATTCTTGGAATATCTATAGCTCTTAAATCATTCAAAAGTTTAGCAAACCCGTATTGATTATCTAAATCCTTACCATATGCATTCACATTCTGACCTAATAACGTTATTTCTTTATAGCCTTGTTTAGCTAATTCTTCAACTTCTTCTATAATATCCATACCTCTTCTGCTACGTTCCCTACCTCGTGTATAAGGAACAATGCAGTAGGTACAGAATTTGTCACATCCATACATTATATTAACCCAAGCCTTTAAACCATCATTTCTAGATTTGGGCATATGTTCAATGATATCTCCTTCTTTTGACCATACTTCTATAGTTGTTTCCTTGTTATACAGAACATCTTTTATAAGCATAGGTAAGCGATGAATATTATGCGTTCCAAAAATTAAATCTACATGAGGATAGGATTTTAATACCTTATTAATTACACTTTCTTCTTGTGGCATGCAACCTGAAAGTCCTAAAATTAAATTAGGTTTTTCCAATTTTAAATGTTTAAATCGCCCTAATTCCCCAAAAACTTTAGCTTCGGCATTTTCACGAATAGCACATGTATTAACTATAATTATATCTGCTTTTTTCTCATCTTTCGTAATTTCAAATTTCATTGACTCTAATATACCAGCAATTGTCTCGGTATCGTAAGTATTCATTTGACAGCCATGTGTAATAATATGGTAATATTTATTCTTACCTATATTTATAATCTCTTCTGAAATTTTTTCATAATTAATAATTTTAATTTCACTTTTACTTCTTTTTTTTGCTTCTTTAATATTAGGAATTATAAATTTAGTATTTGCATTACTAGTAGTCATACTGTCACCTCAATTAATCCAGATATGATAAGACTCCCACTTACACACAAAGTGTGCAATTCTCACTAAGGGAACAAAGTTCCTTAGTTTGCTATGTTAAGTGGGGAAGAATGAATTTAGGATAAGTCTCACATAGCACGACTAAATGCTTTAGCATTATAG
>CAZIGM010000057.1:0-10022 GCA_964538675.1 uncultured Bacillaceae bacterium
TTACATAAGTAGTTCTGATTTTTTATTCTTATTATCATTTTTTGGGAGGGTGAAATGAGTACATTTTCGCGAAAAAGCTGGGATGAATATTTTATGGGATTAACACATACAGTTGCAGAACGAGCAACATGTCCAAGAAGACATGTTGGTGCGATTCTTATAAAAGATAAAAAGCTGATGGGAACAGGATATAATGGAAGCCCTTCTGGTATTGAAGATTGTTATGAGCAAGGTTGTTTAATTGAATATTATGATGAGGATGGAATTAAGAAAGAAAGATGCATAAGAACAATCCATGCAGAGGTTAATTTAATATTGTTTACTGATAGAAATGATAGAGAAAACGCAACTGTTTATGTAACCGACTCTCCATGCTATAACTGTGCAAAAATGCTAGCAAACAGTGGCATAAAAGAGGTTGTTTATGAGAGCGAGTATGAGAAGGACCATCCTAAAGTAATCAAGTTGTTTAATGAAGCTGGTATAAAATATAGACAACACGTTAGACAAGAGAAAAGATAGTCTATCATTCATTTATTTAAATATACTATTTTTCCCAGATATGATAATACACCCACTTACACACATAGTGCGCAAGTCACACTATAATGCTAAAGCATTAAGTCGTGCTATGTTAAGTGGGGGAGAATGAATTTAGGATAAGTCTCTCTAAGTTCTGTAAAAACAGAACTAAGTTCGGCTTTATCCAAATTTTATAAAAAATTAGTTAAATTTAGGATAAGTCTCACTAATATCGCATAGAACACGATAAAAGTTCGGCTTTATCAGTATATAATAAAAGGCTGGTGATAAAATGACAAAAGATTTACAAGATTTTGAAAGAAATAATCTATCTGAAGAGAAAAAGAGAGAGATTGCTAATGAACGAGCAGAAGAATTAAAATCCAGAATACAAGATTATCTTGATATAAGAAAAACAATTTCTTCTGGATTTGAACAAAGAGAAAAAATAAATGAAAGAAAAGAAAAAATTTTAGAATTATTAGGCGGAACAGATGAGGATTGGAAGAACTGGAAATGGCAGCTGCGAAATCGTATTACTAGTGTTGGGAAATTAAGCAAACTCTTTAATATAACTGAAGAAGAAAAACAGGCAATCTTAGAAGTTGAAAATAAATATCGTTGGGCAATTTCACCATATTACTTGAGTCTTATTGATCCTGATAATCCCGATGACCCTATACGAAAACAATCTATTCCAATAATATCTGAGATAATAAATACGTATGGTGAGGATGACCCAATGGGTGAAGGGTTAACCTCACCAGTCCCATATATTACTAGAAGATATCCTGATAGATTAATTATTAATGTGACAAATCAATGTGGTATGTATTGTAGACATTGCCAAAGACGCAGAAATATTGGTGAAGTAGATATTGATACTCCTAAAAAAGATTTAGAAGTTGCAATCAATTATGTTCGTGAACATGAAGAAATAAGGGATGTTTTACTTACTGGTGGCGATGCCTTTATGATTAGCAATGATTTGATAGAGTGGATTTTAATTAGACTAAGAGACATTCCTCATGTTGAAATTATTAGATTTGGAACAAGAACACCAGTAACTTTACCACAAAGAATTACTCCTGAATTATGTGAGATTTTGGCAAAATATCATCCTGTATATGTTAATACTCAGTTTAATCATCCTCAAGAGGTTACAGATGAGGCAGCAAAAGCTTGCGATATGCTTTCAAGATCTGGTATTCCACTTGGAAATCAATCAGTTCTATTGAATGGGGTAAATAATAATAAATACGTAATTAAAAAGCTTAACCAAGAATTATTAAAAATACGTGTTCTACCTTATTACATGTTTCATGCAAAGAATGTTTTGGGTACAACTCATTTTAATGTAAAAGTTGAGGATGGCTTAGAAATAATGGAGAGTCTAAGAGGTTATACTTCAGGGTTAGCAATCCCGACATATATTATTAATGCTCCAAAAGGATATGGAAAAACACCTATGTTACCTAACTATTTAGTTTCTCAAGGGAAGAATGAAATAAAGATAAGAACATGGGAAGGTCGTTGCTTTGATTACCCCAACGAAGGAGCAGAGGAAACACCTTCGGAGTAAGAAGTTATGTAAATAAATTTACCAATTTTATAAAAATAACCACTTATGGTGCTGCACCCCAGAAGTTAGAGTAAAAACTCTAACTTTTTGGGGTCACCACCTATTATAGTGGTTATTTTTTGATATTCTTTTTGTATTTTTTTTGCAGAATATAACCGCTTAATAGGATATTGCAAATGCAAAGTTATGATAATATTATTGAAGTAATTGGACAAAAATAATTATTCAGCCAAATTTCAGCTTTTTTTCAGTCTTAATTCAGACAGATTTGAAATAATAGAAAAAAGTATTACTTTATTTAGTACGTCTGGGGGTAAGAAAATGCAAAAATTAAAGGGTATAAAAATATTAGTTATTGATGATGAACCAAATATATTACAGTTTTTAGAGATTGGGCTTATAAACGAAGGGTTTGATGTTTTAACGGCTAGAGATGGTATGTCAGGAGTCACTCTTGCCAAAAAATTTCAACCGCATATAGTTATACTTGATGTAATGATGCCTGGTATGGATGGATTTGAAGTGTGCCGAATGCTAAAAAAAAATGAGGATATTGCTATAATCATGCTGACCGCAAAGGATGAAGTAGATGATCGGGTTAAAGGACTTATGCAAGGAGCAGATGATTATATGATAAAACCTTTTAGTTTTGAGGAATTGTTGGCACGTATTCATGCTAGACTACGTAATCAATTTCCTAATTTGATGGGTGAGGTTAATATTGGATTATTCCGAATAGATGATAGAAGAAAAGAAATCTTCTATGATAATCGATTAATGGAACTTTCACCAACTGAATTTGAATTACTTAAATTTATGGTATTTAATCATGGATTAGTATTAAGTAAGGCAGTAATTTTGGATAGAGTATGGGGTTATAATTTTGGTGGGGAAGAAAATATTGTAGAGGTTTATATTCGTTCTCTTAGAGAAAAATTAAACGATAAAGAACATAAGCTAATTCGCACATTGCGAGGGGCTGGATATCGGGTCGATTTATTATGATAAAAAAATACATTGTTAAGAAACTTGTTAATACAAAATCACTACGTTTTCAACTTTTGTTACGTTCTTTAATTTTTATGTTTGTGTTATTATTGTTGATTGGTTTATTTCAGTATATTTTAATGAGAGAATTTTTATATAAAAATCAAGCATCTAACGTACAGAGTCAGATATTCTCGGTTCGTCCAGAAGTATGGGAGGAGCTATTAATAAATTCTATGAATGGGTTACCAGGTCATTCGCCATACCTCTCTTTGCAGGATTCCACAATTTCTTTTATTGATGAAGACGGAAAATATTTTATACTTTCTAGCCCACCTAATAATAATACAGAGCTTCCTCCTATTCTTTCTAAAGAAGAATACCAAGACGCTAGGACATTAAAAAGGGGATTGTCTTATAAAGTCGTTAGTCAAGGTGATAGTGACAAGCAATTGCTTGTATTTCAGCCTATTAATATTATGGGACGTATAAATGGAGTTATTCAAGTAAGTTTAAGTGCAAAACCAATACAGGATATGTTGGTTCAACAACTTCTTATATTTATGTTCCTTACAATGCTTGCATTATTTGGAGGTATGTTAGCCTTCAAATCCGTATTGAAAAAAACTCTAGTTCCTTTATCTAATTTGGTGGAGGAGGTAGAAAATATTGATGCTGGAAATCTTAATTATCGATTTCCTGTAAAACAAGGTCAGATGGAAATCGATCGATTGGCAGTATCATCAAATAAAATGCTTGAAAGATTAGAACTTTCTTTTGAAACAGAGAAAGAAGCAAAGGAACAAATGCGCCGTTTTGTTGCAGATGCTTCACATGAACTTCGAACTCCTATAACTTCTATACATGGTTTTTTAGAAGTGTTGCTCCGTGGAGCGATGAATGAACCTCATCAATTAAATAAATCTGTGAAGAGCATGTATGTTGAATCAGAGCGAATGAAAAAACTTGTTCAGGATCTTTTGTTACTAGCCAAATTGGATCGTTCACCCGATATTCAATTAGTAGAAGGAGAATTGAAAGAAATTATTAAAGAAATGGAGCCACAATTAAAACTGCTATCAGGAAGTCGTAATGTAAATTTTAAACTCGATGAGAATGTAAAATGCAATTTTGATATAGATAAAATGAAACAAGTTATTTTAAATCTTTTTCAAAATGCTGTACAACATACGGACCCAGCCAAAGGTAAAGTAGAAATTTCTTTAACTAATGTCTTAGATGGAATTAAGTTAGCAATAAGTGACAATGGATTAGGCATACCAGAGGCTCATACATCTCATCTATTTGATCGTTTCTATCGAGTGGATTCTTCACGAACTAGGCAATATGGAGGTTCAGGACTTGGATTATCAATTACAAAATCAATTATCGATGCCCATGATGGTAAAATATGGGTAGAAAGTAAGGTTGGAGAGGGGAGCACATTCTATATTTGGCTTCCCCATCCCATAATTTTTTATAATAAGTAATAGCATCTATTAAAAATCTAATTCTCAATTAACACGAATTAGATTTTTATATATAAGACACCTTTTGCATATTCAGCAAATTTTCAGAATACATTCAACAAATATTCAGCTAAAACTAGGGGTCTTTTCAGAAACAAGTTTTATAGTAATATAAATGTTTAATAAAATTTTATCAATTATTTTTCTATAGAGAAGTGTGATAAATGAAAAACCTTAAGAGAATCTAAATTAATCTATTAGTAAATTTAACTAGCTTGATTGGGGGTGATTTCTTGAATAAATACCGTCACGAGGTAAAAGTAAGTATAAATTCTTTTGATAAAGAGGTACTTTCTAGTAGATTGTCCTATACATTAAAAAAGGATAAACATTTAGGGGAAAATGGTTTTTACAAAGTAAGAAGTTTGTACTTTGATGATATACATGATACATCACTTAAGGAAAAATTAAATGGGATAATATATAGGGAAAAATATCGAATTCGCACCTATGATAATTCTGTTTCAATTATACGACTTGAAAAGAAGGTTAAAAACAATACTTTGGGTTATAAGGAGAGTGCGTTACTAACTTTAGATGAATGTAAAAACATTATTAATGGTAATTATCATTTTTTAAAGGATAGATCGGAAATGGTTTGCAAACAGTTATATGTGAAAATGAGGACAGATATGTTTAAGCCAAAAACAATAATAGAATACGATCGAGAAGCATATATATGGGACCCAGGTAGAGTCCGTATAACTATTGATAGTAATGTGAGAACAGGAATATCATCAGTGGATTTTTTAGATTTTGACGTACCTATGATAAATATTGTTAATAATAACACTGCAATACTAGAAATTAAATACGATAACTATCTCCCTTCTCATATAAGCAATTTGTTACAGATAAATAGCCGACAAAAAGCAGCTATATCTAAGTATGTTCTAGGAAGAAGATTTGGATAAAATTTAACTAATGGGGGTATTAAAAATGAATAATACGGATAATATTTTTAATTTTTCAGATATTTTTAAAAGTGATTTTATTAATAATTCAGTAGTAAACTTCTCTTTAATAGATGTGGTAGTGACATTATTAATCTCTTTTGTAATTGCTCTTTTCATCTATGCCATTTATAAAAAAACATTTAATGGGGTTATGTATTCAAAAAACTTTAATATGTCACTTGTTGGAATGGCGATGGTTACAACTCTTATAATTATGGCAATAAGTTCAAATATTGTTCTTTCTCTAGGTATGGTTGGAGCACTCAGTATTGTTAGATTTAGGACAGCTATTAAAGATCCAATAGACATACTATTTATTTTTTGGGCAATATCAATAGGTATAGTAACTGGTGCAGGGCAATATCTTTTAGCGATATTTGGTTCACTTGTAGTCGGTTTAATGTTGATTATTTTTACCCACAAATCAGTAAATGAAATACCATATATGATTGTCGTTAATTGTTCTACTAGTGAATCGGAAAAAATGCTACTTGATAGTTTAACTGAACAAGTTAAAAAAATGAATATTAAATCAAAGGCAGTGCGTGGAGGACAAGGAATAGAATTAACTATTGAAGTACGGTTAAAAACTGAAGGTACAGACTTTATTAATGATTTATCAATGATAGAGGGCGTTAATGATATTGTACTTGTTAGTTATTATGGAGAACTTTCGATATAATACTATATCACTCAATATAGGAGAGAAAATATGGATAAAAAAATGATAGGCATTATCTCTGCAATGTTGATAGTAACTATTTTGATATTAGTGTATATAAAGTATATGCCAATTTCTGAGGAAGCTAATTCCTTAAGTCCTAATAATGCTACTTATGTAGAGCGTTATTTTGACAAAAACAAGGTTATTGATATTAATTTAACGTTGTCTGAATCAGATTTTGAAAACATGATGAAAAACCCAACTCAAGAAGAATACAAACAAGCTAGTATTAACATAGATGGCACTCAAATAGACAATGTAGGTTTTCGTGTTAAAGGAAACTCTAGTCTAAATATGGTTGCAAATAGTGACTCTGAACGTTATAGCTTTAAGATAGATTTTGACCAATATATTGATAGTCAAAGCCTAGATGGTTTGACTAAACTTAATTTAAATAATTCTGTAAAAGATCCTTCTTATATGCGGGAATATTTATCTTATTCATTATTAGCTGAAATGGGAGTCCCAACACCAGCCTATTGTTATGCTAATGTCTATGTAAATGATGAACTTATCGGCTTATATTTGGCAGTGGAGGGTATTGAGGAGTCATTTATTGAGCGATATTTTCATAGTAATTATGGAACACTCTATAAACCGGAGGGTCAAGGGAGTGATCTTGTCTATATAGATGATGATATAGATTCTTACAGTGGAATTAATTTAGTAACTGAATCCAAAAATGGCGACGATACAGAGTTGATAAATATGATAGAAGCACTTAATGATGGAACAGATTTAGAAAAATACTTAAACATTGATGAGATACTGCGATATTTTGCGGTAAATACGGTACTAGTCAACATGGATAGTTACCAGAGTAATTTAAAACACAATTATTATCTTTATGAAGAGGATGGTATTTTTTCTATACTGCCTTGGGATTATAATGAGTCATTCGCTGGATTTAATATGGGAATGAGTACTCTGGATGCAACAACACTTTATATTGATAATCCATTGTCAGGAACTACTTTGGCAGAACGTCCGTTATTAGGTAAATTATTGGAGGTAGAGGAATACAAGGAGTTATATCATCAGTATATTGATGAATTTATTAATGGTCCATTCTCTTTTGAAACGATGTCTGATGAAATAGAACGAGTAGCATATATGATACGTCCATATTTAGAAAATGACCCAACTAAATTTTATACAATGGAGCAATTTGAAGAAGCATTGGAAGAAGGTTCGTTTACTGAGGAAGTGATGGGCAATTCTCAAGCAAAGGGAAATAAAAATATGCTTGATGGTAACGCCATAGGTATAAAAAGATTTGTAAATGAGCGAATAAGCAATGTATCAAAACAGTTAAGTGGAGAGATTCCTTCTACAGGAGATATAGATTCATTATTAGTACAGGGCAATAACTTTGGAAATGTTCCACAAGATAGGATTAATGATATGCCAAAACAAAGAGGTGCTGAAGGAATACCGGATTTTGATAGGGAAATTCAGCCTTTAGAAAAAGATGTATTTGTTGAAAATATAAATGATGGAAATAAACAGCGACTTCCAACAGACAATTCTCAGAATTATTATATATTAGCTGTTTCAATATTAATATTAGTGATAACATTAATATTACTTTTCAAGAAGAAAACAAAGTATATGATTTGATACTAATTCTTTAATAAATATAAAGAGATAAAAAATAAGAACAGATGTTTGCATTTATTTTACCTGTGTGGTAAAATTATCTCATGATATAATAATAAATAAATTGTAGAGTTTGTATGAAAATCTGAAAGGAGAATGTATTTATGTCAGATGTCTTACAACAAATATTAACGAAGCTAGATGGTATGGGTTCAGAGATAGAAGAAATAAAAGGGACAATGGCAACCAAAGCCGAATTACAAGAAACAAAAGATGAACTAAAAGAGATAAAGAACACAATGGCAACAAAAGATGAATTAACTGAAATAAAGAACATAATGGCAACAAAAGATGATTTAAATGAAATTAAAGGAACACTTGCAGATATGGATTTACGTTTGGGAAAGGTTTATGAGCAAGTAATTCGCAACTCGGAGTTAATATCTATGAAGGCAGATAAGGAAGATGTTAACAAAATTAATAAACGATTGGACCTTCATCTTGTAAGAATATCTAAATTAGAAGAAGAAGTAACGTTAATTAAACAAACAATGTAAGTTTTATTATATTCCTGAGTCTCTTATCTCAGGTTTTTTTATTTAAAATCTTAAAAAGAACTTAACAAAAATTGAACATTATTCCTCAATGAATTTTGGTGTTTTGTACTTTTTGTTATTTTATATTATATCCAGATATGATAAGACTCCCACTTCCACACGTCAGGTGTTGTAATCCACTATTTGATATTCCCAATAAATTTGGAAGGATTTTTTACAATCTAGTTAGAATTAAATAGATATAAAATGGTAATATGGGGATGAAATGTAAAATGATTGATATAAAAAGATATCCTCTTTTGTTATTAGCTTTTTTTTGGTTGATAGGTTTGCTAGTAGGATCGATTTTATTTAAGTATGAGATTCTAATAGCATTTTGTTTTGTTATTGGGATATTACTCTTAATAATCTCTTTTATCTCCTTTAATCATAAATCAAATAAGTGGTTTATCTGGCTTATTATAAGCGTTTTTTTATTTGCTTTTGCACGCATGGAATTGTACGAAGTAACTCATCAATCTGTAATAACAACTGAATTAGTAGAGCAGCTTCAAGATGACGAGATTGGTATAAGGGGTTATATTGATACTAGACTAGACATTAATGGTGATTTGGTTAAATTTATGGTTAAGCCTATTTCTTATTATTATGATAATAAAGAATTTCCCATTGTTACTAAAGAAAGATTATTAATCCATTTATATCTTAAAGATATAGAGGATCTATCTATCGTTAATGCATGGGAATCTGGAATGGGTATTAGTTTTACTGGTTCGTTTGGTGATATAAATATTACGAGCAATCCTGGACAGTTTAACTATGAAAAGTATTTGCAACGGGAGGCAGTATATTGGAAGATTATTGTTTCTGGTATTAATAGTGTAAAAGTATCTGATGCATCCGCTGTTAACAATGGAATTAATAGTATAAGAGATAGTTTTACTAATACGTTAGATAGTCTATTTGACCAATCTCAGTCTGGTTTTTTAAAATCTATTCTATTAGGAGATAGTAGCGATATACCATCGGATTTACAAGATAACTTTTCTATAACTGGACTAAGCCATTTGTTGGCTATATCGGGATTGCATTTCTCTATAATAACCTTTATTATTTTTGCTATTTTATTAAAATTAAGAGTTACGAAAGAAAACGCAGCTATTATTGTTAGCATTGTTTTATTATTTTATATGATTCTTATTGGATTGCGACCTTCTGTTGTAAGGGCAACGATTATGACCTTAATAATGCTCTATGGTTTTGTTTTTAAAAATAGGATTTCAGCATTACAGGCTTTAGGTGTAGCTTTTATTATTATGACATTATATAATCCCATGTGGATTTTCAATATAGGATTTCAGTTATCATTTATTATTACGTTTTATATATTATGGGGCTACCCTGAAGTATATTATAGATTACCTTTAAAAGATGGATTGCTTAAGAAATCTTTATCGCTTGTAATTATTACGCAGTTTGCTTCTTTTCCAATAATCTTTTATTATTTTCATCAATATTCTTTAATATCTTGGTTAGCTAATCTTTTAATAGTACCCTTTTTTAGTA
>CAZIGM010000058.1:0-9796 GCA_964538675.1 uncultured Bacillaceae bacterium
ATTTTTTATATTATTAACCTAATTAAGGTTTATACACTTACTTTAACCATAGCTGGACGAATTACTTTACCCTTATATGTAAAACCTTTTTGTAGTTCCTCAACAACAATTCCAGATTCTCCATCATACTCTACTTGCATTACTGCTTGATGATACTCTGGATTAAAAGGTTTGCCTATAGATTCAATTTCTTCTAGCCCCTCGTTTGCTAATACATCCTTAATTTGCCTATATACCATCTCTATCCCTTCAAGTAGGGAATCAAAATTATTATTTTCTTTAGAAGATACGATTGCTCTTTCAAAATTGTCACATGCAGGGAGTAATTCCTTTATCAATTGTCCATTCACATATTTTGCTAACTCCTCTTTTTCTGAAGTTGTTCTTTTTCTAAAATTGTCAAAATCTGCTTGAGCTCTTATAAGCTTATTTTGTGCTTCCTCATAGTTTTGTTTTAATTGTACAAATTCACTATTCTCTTGATTGTCTTGTTCTTCTTCATTTGTTGTCTCTTCACTTACACAGTCAACATCATTATCAGATATAACTTCATCATTAAATTCAATTATTTCCTTCTCCTTATCTAGTTCATTCATTTGAACACCTCCTGGTATTGTTTTATAACATCAACTATTTATTTAAAAAATTTGTTATATATTTAGAAAAATCCTCTGCTAAGAAATCCAAAATCCTAATTACCCTACTATAATCCATACGTGTAGGCCCAAATATACCAATTGTACCAAGTGGTCGACCGTCAACCTGGTAAGTTGCAGTTATTATGCTACAATTATTCACAATCTCAATATCGTTTTCTGTACCTATTTTTACTTCAATCCCTTGATTAGTAGATTTCATAAGTTGTTTTACATCTTCTGTTTGTTCAAAAAGCTTAAACAATCCCTTAATAATTTTTATATCATTAAACTCAGGTTGATTAAGAAGATTTGTTGTTCCCCCAAGATAAATTTTCTTTCCATCCTGAACGTCAATATCTGTAAATAACTCATTTATAAGCTTCATAGACTTTTCAAAATCATTAAAATTCCTTATAAATTCTTCTTGTATCTCCCTTTCAATTTTTGATTTCAATTGATATAAAGGAGTTCCTATCAATCTATAGTTCAAAAAATTAACTAATCTTTCGATTTCATCTGTCGAAATCTCCTTTGGTATTCTTAGAGTTTTATGCTCAACCTTCCCAGAACTTGTAACCAATATCACAACTAAATCACCATCTGATATAGGTACAATTTGTAATTTAGTCAATCTAGTATTATAAATCTCTGGACCTAAAATAATACTTGTATAGCTAGTTAATTGAGACAAAATATTTGCCGTCTGCTCTAAAACCTGTTCAAATTCATTAAGCTGATGAGTAAAAACATTTCTAATATTATTCAATACACTTTTTGATATTATTATTCTTTCAGGATTAATTAAATTATCAACATAATACCGATAACCCATATTTGAAGGTATTCTACCAGAAGAAGTATGGGGTTGTTCTAAAAATCCCATTTCTTCTAAGTCGGCCATTTCATTACGAATAGTTGCAGGACTATAATTAATATTATCTTGTTTAGAAATTGATCTTGAGCCTATCGGTTCAGCATTCTTAATATAATTATCCACGATAGCACTTAATATTAATTTTTGCCTTTGTGTAAGCAATTTAGCCACCTCCATTATTAGCACTCTATCTCAATGAGTGCTAATATATAAGTACAAAATACCAAATTTATACCCTCTTTGTCAATCATCAGAGTGTACGAATTCTGCAAAAACTTCATTTCCATATATTATGCCCTTTTCAGACAATCTAATGTTATTACCGTCAATTATTATCAATCCTAATTTAGCTAGTTTTTTTATTTGTTTCTTAAATTTTATACGAAGGTCATCTTTAAATTCATATTGAAATTCAGAGAAATTAACTCCATCTATCATTCTTAATCCTAACATCAACTTGTTTTCTTTTTTTTCTTCAATAGGTACTAAATATTCCAACTCTCTAGGTAATATTTGTTTATTTAAGCTTTCAATATACATACCTATTCCTTTTATATTTTCATATCTTGTATTATCTATATATCCATGTGCCCCTGCTCCTAAACCAATATATTCACTATTTTTCCAGTAATTTATGTTATGTTTACATTCAAATCCTGCTAGCGAAAAATTACTTATTTCGTAATGTTTATAATTATTATTTTTCATTTCCTCTATTGTTAATAAATACATAGCTAAATCCTCTTCTTCAGATGGAAGAGATAGCATATCTTTATTATATAGATTATAAAACTGAGTACCTTCTTCGATTATCAAATTATAGACAGAAATGTGTGGGATATCTAATTGAAAAAATTTATTTAAACTTTCTTTAAGCATATCAATATTTTGATTAGGCAACCCAAACATTAAATCAATACTAATATTCTTAAATCCAAGCTTTTTAATATTTTCAAGATTATTATATATATCCTTCTCGCCATGGATTCTTCCAATTGAAGATAGTAATTTATCTTGAAAAGCTTGTACTCCTAGACTTATTCTATTTACTCCATAATCTCTCATGATGCGTAATTTATCTATATGTAACGTTCCAGGATTAGCCTCCATCGAAAATTCAATTTCCTTATCTAAATAAGGATAATGTTCTTCTAATGAGGTGAACAGATATTCCATCTCTTTAACACTTAAAATAGTTGGTGTTCCCCCACCGATAAAGACTGTCTTTATTTCCTTTGAATTGTATAGTTGACTTAACATACTCATTTCTATATTTAATGCTTTTAAATACTCCATTATTGAAATATTCCCTAAAGTATACGAATTAAAATCACAATAGTTGCATTTTTTAATGCAGTAAGGAATATGAATGTAAATTGAATTGACCATTCTATAACCTCCAAGTGATGCGCAAAAATAAAAGACTTAATCTAAATAAGTCTTTTTAATTATTCTGTTACTCATCAATCTTTAATACTGACATAAAAGCCTCTTGAGGAATTTCAACTGAGCCTACTGCCTTCATTCTCTTTTTACCCTCTTTTTGTTTCTCTAATAATTTTCTCTTTCGCGAAATATCTCCACCATAGCATTTAGCTAATACATTTTTTTTCATTGCACTAATAGATTCACGCGCAATAATCTTATTACCTATAGCCGCTTGAATAGGAACCTCAAACATGTGTCTAGGGATTAATTTTTTTAATTTTTCTGTTATTTGTCTACCTCTATAATAGGCATTATCTTTATGAGCTATGAAAGAAAGGGCATCTACTTTTTCATTATTTAACAAAATGTCTATCTTAACTAATTTTGAAGATCTATATCCAATCAATTCATAGTCAAGAGATGCATATCCTTTCGTACTAGATTTTAATTGATCAAAGAAGTCATATATTATTTCTGATAATGGCATATTATAGATTAATGTTACGCGATTAATATCTAAATATTGCATATCTACATATTCTCCACGCTTCTTCTGACATATTTCCATAACAGAACCAACATAATCATTAGGCACCAAAATCCTTGCTTTAACATAAGGTTCTTCAATACTATCTATATAAATAGGATCTGGAATATCTGAAGGATTATCTACTACAATCTTTTCTTTATTAGTTTTTATTACATGATAAATAACACTAGGTGATGTGGTTATTAATTGAATATTAAATTCTCTCTCGATGCGTTCCTGTATTATTTCCATATGAAGTAGCCCTAAAAATCCACACCTAAATCCAAAACCAAGAGCTTGCGATGTTTCAGGTTCGTAATTTAGAGCCGCATCATTTAACTCAAGTTTTTCTAACGCTTCTCTTAAATCTGTATATTCATTAGTTTCAACAGGATAAAGGCCGCAATATACCATTGGATTAACTTGACGATACCCCGGCAATGGTTCTTTTGCAGGATTTTTTACAGCAGTGATTGTATCTCCAACACGGGAATCTTTTACATTTTTAATTGCCGCAACAATAAATCCTACATCACCCACAATTAGCTCATCTATTAAAGTCATTTTTGGCTTAAATACTCCGACCTCTGTTACTTCAAAAGTTTTTCCTGTAGACATCATTTTTATCTTCATTCCAGGTTTAATACTTCCATTAACTATTCGTGTATAAATAATAACACCTTTATATAGGTCATAATGCGAATCAAATATAAGAGCTTGTAGTGGTTCATCAGGGGAACCCTTTGGATGAGGTACTTTTTCGACAATCTGTTCAATAATCTCCTCAATACCAATGCCTGCCTTAGCGGAGGCTAATACTGCTTCAGATGCATCTAAGCCAATTACATCCTCTATCTCTTGTTTTACCCTCTCTGGTTCTGCACTAGGTAAATCTATTTTATTTATTATGGGTAATATTTCTAAATCGTTTTCCAATGCCAAATAAACGTTAGCTAGAGTTTGTGCTTCTATTCCTTGAGCAGCATCTACTACTAGAACTGCACCCTCACACGCTGCCAATGACCTTGAAACTTCATAAGTAAAATCGACATGCCCTGGTGTATCTATTAAATTCAAATAGTACTCTTGTCCGTCTTTAGCTTTATAGTTTAGGCGCACAGCTTGAAGTTTAATTGTTATTCCGCGCTCACGCTCTAAATCCATCTGATCTAATAACTGCTCTTCCATATCTCTTTGTTCTACTGCACCAGTATATTCTAAAATACGATCAGCTAAAGTAGATTTACCATGATCGATATGTGCGATTATCGAAAAATTTCTAATTCTTTTTTGCCTTTCAAGGTCACTCATGATGAAGCCTCCTAGTTCATTTCAAATTACATTGATTTATTATATCAATTATTATTTCACGACACAATAAGCGTTTTGTACATAAGATAAAGAAAGCGAATACATATAAAAATAGACCTCGATATTGTTTAAAACAATCATCGAAGGTCTTTATTTGTAAATCTAATCAATCATATTGGCTAAAATATTTAAACCTCTCTCTGTACCTATTTGTAGTAAATCGCCAATCACGTTTCCTAATTCCCCTAATCCGTTGCTATCTGTTTTTAACTGTGTCTCTGTTTCAGTTTTTATCTCTGGTTCAAGTTCTTGTTCTAATTCAGGTTCTATCTCTGGTATTATCACTTCTTCTGGTTTATTTATACTAGAAGGAATATCCGATGTATAACTTTCCCCCAACACCATTACTTCAATTTGGTTATCACTTTGTGAAACTTGAAAGCTTCTAGCGTTAGAATCGGGTGTCCCCACAACATTATATATCCCTCGTTCCGCTATGGTAATCCCAATCATCATACCAAGCAATAATAATATAACCAAGAAACCAAATCTAAAAGTAGTTTTAACCAATTTAATCACCTTACCTTAAAAATATAAAATAAAACCAAAGTACATAACATCGGGATATCTAATTCTACTAATTTAACGTGTGTATTATTAATCAGTTGGTTTTGCATCAACCTGTATCGCGTCCCAATATAATTCAGCAATAGCCTTAGCCAATGCTTCTGTTGTACGGTATTCTTCCTCTAATGTGTTATATACCCCACCAATCTCTATGGTTAAGCTTTTTGAAGATACCGACTGATTATAATCTCCATTTGTCCCTATTGTTTGTTTTTTACTAAGTATTCCCTTAGATAAGCCAGGATATAATTCTTCTAGAACCTGTTGCAATTTTTCAGCCAATTTTTTATTTTGCTCATAGTTTTTGTTACCTTCACCTATAATAAAGTAAATTGCTGCGTAATCCTTACCATTAATTTTTCGAGTAGTTTTTTCTTTATTGCTAGCATCTCGATGAATATCAAATATAAATTCATAATCATCATTTGTTTTTAAGGCTGTTTGTACAGTTTCTAAAGAATGCTTATATGATAGAGCATAATCTTCTAATTCTGGCCAGTAATCTTTTGTTGAAATAACCGTACCTATGCCAAGTTTATTTAATTCCTCACTTAATCTTTTTCCTACTAAAGTAACATTGATACTGGGATCATAAGCTTCATTCGCCTTATTTGTTTTTAATTCAGGTAAAAATGATTCCCGATTATGAGTATGATATATAAAGACTACTTTTTTGTTTATGTCTGTCGACTGTATATCTTGATTATCGTTGTCAACTGTTACGTTATTTTTTTCTGCTTGAAAAAAACTATCTGGTGGTGCTAATTCCATAATAAGATCTTCATTATTTATAAGCTCTGATGATTTTTTGCTTTCTCTATCAATAACCTCCAACACTGAAAATTCACTTATAACCCAATCATAAGGATTTAGTAACAGAAAAGATGAAAAAAAAGTGTTTGATTCCTGAGCTTGTACATTTTGAGAAAAAAAAGGAATTTCCATTTTAAAAAAATTGATTATTTGTTCGTTAGATATGACAAAAGTACGTTTATTAATAGTTTTTATGGTATTGGTGTTAGGAACTTGTAATAAAATTACACTGATAGATATAAATATAAAACTTGTACACAAGGTTAAAATAAAAAACACTTTTATTAAAGAAAAACGTTTCATAGTTCCTTCTCCCATTCATGTCTCTTATAAAATCTTTATGTTGATTCTATTAAGAATAGAACTATTTTCATATTTTCTATGTATCTTACTTACAAATAATTAGTGTGTATAAGTTTTATCTGTTATAGTATCCGTTTGATGTAATGATAAATTTAATCCATTTGCTATAACCTTAGCTATGTCTTCAATAAATAAATCTACTTCCTTAGGAGTAACTATTAGGTTATATCCAAGAGGAGCTAATACCTCATATATTAATTGACGTTTTTCCTTTTCATCTAATAAACCAATTAAACCAAAAAACTCTTTATCTTTAGATTTTTCATTTTGAGAATCTGGCTTAGAGAAAGGATTTCTTATCTCCATTTGATTCTTTAAGTGAGCAGTAATATGATCAATCGTATCATTCGTAATAGTTACTGCATCCACAACAGTTGGAACACCAATCGCAATTACCGGAATACCTAGTGTCTTTTCATCTAAAGCTTTTCGCTTGTTACCAATCCCTGAACCAGGCTGAATTCCCGTATTAGCTATTTGAATTGTTGTATTAACTCTTTCTAATGATCTTGAAGCCAGTGCATCAACAACCACTAAAAAATCAGGTTTGCTTTTATCTATAACTCCACAAACAATTTCACTCGTTTCAATACCAGTTAAGCCCATAACTCCTGGTGAAAAAGCACTTACAGGTCTAAAACCTTTTTCAACTTGTTCAGGCATTAATTCAAATAGATGTCTAGTTATTAGAACATCTTCAATAACCTTTGGTCCTAAGGCATCTGGGGTTACGTTCCAATTTCCTAAACCAATTATCAACACTTTTGCATTATCTGCAATATTAAGTTTTTTTACAAAACTCCTAAACTCTTGAGCAAATATGTTTTCAACCTTTTCTTGTATCTTGGGATCGTGTTGTTTTAAGCTTGGAACTTCAAAAGTTAAATAATCACCAATTGGCTTATTTAATTTCTTGCTTCCATCCTCTGAACTAATAGATAATCTACTTATGTGGATATCTTCTATTTGTAATTCTTCTACATCTACACCTGAAATCTCACTGCCATGTTCATTTATAGCCATCTGATGCCGTTCTAAAGCTAAATCAGTCCGCACTTGATAGTTATTCAAATCAATACTATTATTGTCTTTCTTCATTTCATGACCTCCATCTTATTGACCTATATAATATTTTTATACAAAATACAAAATTTATGCAGAATCTGATAATTCACAAACTAATTAATTTGAAAAAAAAAAGTCCTTTATACTATTATGTAATTAGTATTATCTTGCTTTTTTATGATTAGCATGTTAGAATATCTGATGTTGTATTTATTCTTTAATTAATTTTGAAATTACATATAATAGGTTGCACCAAGGAGGTGAATGTTATGCCTAATATTAAATCAGCTATAAAACGTGTCAAAGTTAATGAAAAAAATAAACTAAAAAATTCAGCACAAAAATCAGCACTTCGTACATCTATTAAAAATTTTGAAGTAGCTGTTCAAAATAACGATATCGAAAATGCAAAAGATTCACTTATGGTAGCAACTAAAAAATTAGATAAAGCTGTATCTAAAGGTTTAATTAAGAAAAACACAGCATCAAGAAAAAAATCTCGTTTAACAAAAAAACTTAATGAGCTTTCTAAGAACGCAACAGCATAAATATTTAAACACATAATAAGACCCTCCAATATGAGAGGGTCTTTATTTACTTACTATTCATTAATCCCCTTAAGTAGAACATAAACATTTCTATCGCTAATATTTTGTTCATCTGTCCTGATTTAATTTCATAGTCAACTTCTGCTAACCTTTTTAAAATACTTCTTAATTGTTCTTCATTAAATCTACTAGCTTGTTGCACAGCTATTTTAGTAACGTATGGGTGTATCGCCATCTGTGATGATATTTGTTTTTCAGAATAGCCTAAACGATAAAGCTCTTTTGCAATCAGCATTATTCTAAATTGTCTAGCTAATAGAGCTAATATCTTAACTGGTTCTTCTTTATTTTTTAACAAATCATAAAATATTTGAAAAGCACGATCAATCTCTATACTTGCCACTAATTCTATTAACAAAAATATATTTTTCTCTAAAAGTCTAGTTGTTAAAAGATTAACAATTTCATTGTTAATTAAACCTTTGACACCAACATATACAGCCATTTTATTTATTTCTTGAGCTAATATTTGCAAATCCTGACCAACTGTATATATTAATAATTGAGCGGCTTCATCTGTTATATTTGTGTCAGCTATATTTGCCTTTTTTTTAACCCATTCCACTAATGCTAAATTAGAGAGTGGTAAAAAAACTTTTACTTTGCCCTTATCTTTCATCAATTTCACTATTTTCTTTCTCTCATCTAATTTATCGTATGGTACCCAAAATACAATCGTGCTATAATCAACTGGTTGTTTTAAATAAAGTTCTAAATCTTTAGTATTATGTTCTATAACTTTATTAGCTTTTTGACCTGTAAAAAGAAAAGCATTTTTAGCAATAATCAGCTTATGCTTAGATATAAATGGAGGCATCTCAGCTTCTTGAATAACCTCCTCTAACGGTGTAGTTGATAAATCATATGTAATAACATTAAATTCTCTATCCTCAACAGGTATTAGAGATTTAATTAATTTATTTATTTCTTCTTGTATCAGATAAGATTCTGATCCATAAAAAATATATGTGGTTGATTTCATTTTCGTGTGCCTCCTAGCTTTTTTAATTATAACACAATTAAAAACCGTGGATAACCACGGTTTTTATGCCCTTATTATTGATGAAAGAGGAGTATAATCACGCTTATGTAAACGCCCAAAGACAAATCTAGAATTTCTCATTGGACGGGAAGCATTGGGTTAATACTACTATACTCAACTTGCTCCCAAAGTGTGATTACTCCTCTACCTTTTCTTCTATTTTTTCCAGCAAATTAATTTTATAACTAGCAATCAAATCGTTATCTTTAGAAAATAATGAATAAATTATTTCATTTTCATCTACCTGATAATAATCTACATTTAAATTATCAGCCCAAGTCTTTGATTTATATATAACCTCATCATTTTGATAAACAATAAGTTGATTGTTCTCGATTTCAACTATATATGGCATAAAAGTCTCGGCTTTTAGAGGCATTTGGCCGTCAAAATCACCTCTCTCTTCTACATTGCCTTCACTATCTTGTGTTTCTTGAATTGAATTAGTATTATCCGCCTTAATTCCAAAATTCATAGCTGCTTCTTCTTGAGGCGCCC
>CAZIGM010000059.1:0-9741 GCA_964538675.1 uncultured Bacillaceae bacterium
TTAATAATTTCTTTGGTTTTTTTCTTATTTTCTTCCTCTCGTGAAGAAATACGATTATATATCACATCTGGAAGGGGCATTCTTTTTATAATCCACACCTTTTTTGAAGGTAAGTAAAAATAACCATCTATCGTCAGATTCACTTTATCGAAGGATTCAGCTGTAATAACATATATAAGAATATTTGCTTTAATACCCACTTTAATAAGATCAATAAAGTTTTTTCTATTTCCTTTAAAGCCTTTTGGACCACTTGTAGTTAAAATACCAACTAGTGGACCAACTTTATAATACTTATTTATTTTCTTTAATCTAATGGGAACCGTTTCGTTATTACTATTAATATCTTTAATAATTATAAAATTTTTATAATTATTATTAAAACCCGATACAATTGAAGGTAAAGATTTTGTAGTTACTTTTGGAAAATATATTTTTAAATAATTTAAGTGATTTTTAGGTTCAATTTTAATTAAGGCATATTTAGGTAGTTTCATAAGATTACCTCATCCTTAAGGTGTTGTTTATTTTCACTAAAACCTGCTAAATGTGTTGCATATTGTAACAATAAAAGATTTGATTTTGTATAAGAGGTTTTTAAAGAAGGGTGTTTAAAAATAGAACGACCAGGTTTTGAATTAACTTCGAATAACCAAATATTTTGATTGTTATCTATACCAATATCTAAACCTAATTCTCCAATAGGATTGTTTTTACTTATCTCAATTGCCTGTGCAATATTAATTGCAGAAAATTTTATATTATTTACTACTGCATTTGATTGATTATTGAATTTATGGTCAAGAAATTTTAATGCATCTAATAATTTTCCACCTGTTCTTAGGTGAGTAGTTACACTATTTCTTCCTGCTACCTTAGCTCCTATTGCAGTCACCTGCCATTCATCTATTTGATCTTTATGTAATTGCACACGAAAATCAACAGGATTATTTTGATATTTAATTAAATCTATACCTTGCTGTAAGAGATAGTTTCTCGCTCTTTTTTTAGAGAATATATATTTGTAAATAGAAGCGATATTTTTAAAATTTCTAGAAACATTATTTGAACCCAACCGATGTTTTAAAATGTAGTAGTTATTTAATTTCTCAATTTTAAAAATTCCTAATCCTAGACTACCGTTAGTTGGTTTAAGATATATGACAGGGTATTTATTAACCATTTTTATGAATTTATCAAGCGAAGGATTAAGGTATGTCTCTGGAATATATTTATAACAATTTATATTACTGTTTAGAATTTGATATATATCCCATTTATTAAAAAAATCATAATTAAATATTTGACCACCTAGGTTAAGATAATTTTGCTTGAAGTTTACAATTGTATCCTTTTTTTCAACAGTTCGATTAGGAATTCGATTATAAACTACATCAGGGAATGGAACTTCGATTGTTTGCCATGTTTTAATATTGTCATTCTTATTAACATGAAAAAAACCTTTAATTGTTTTAGTTTTCCAATTAACATTATTAGGTGTGAAAACAAAATAAAATGATGGAAAATAATGTTCAGGCTTTATTAAGCTTTTAAAAAATATGCTGTGTGGATGGCTCGCCGAAGTTGCTGGATTACTAAACTTATTGCCGGTAATATCTGTAGTAAATATTCCGACAAGTGGTCCTATGCGTATTCCGTTTCTTTCTTTTTTTAATAATACTTTTTTTTTAAATGGGAAAAGTAAGCTCCTCTTTAAAGCTGTTGTTATGATGATTTCATTTTTTATAGACTTATAAGATTTAATAAAAACTTCTTTACTTTTTGTAAGCCCGAAATTAATCGGGATTTTTTGGTTATTATTTAATTTTAGTTTTTGTAATAAAGAAGAGGGGATATATATTCTTTCCTGTTGACTTTTTAAAATTTTTACATCTACAGTAATGTAATTCATACTGTATTTCCTCCTATACTTTGAATCAAATCTTTTGTCCTTTTCAATAAAGCCGAACTTTATTCACATGGAGTTTTAACTCCATCTGAATTCTAGTACTCAAGAGTACAAGTGACGCTAAGACACTAAAGTGTCGAGTCGTCCTATGTGAGACTTATCCTGAATTCATTCTCCCCCCGCTTAAGAAGTGGGGGTCTTATCTTATCTGGATAAGCAAAACATTTTAGTTCGTTAAAGTTAATTTATGTAAATATTTTGCATATAAAATTGGCTGAACAATAGATTTGTAAGTTATATTATCATTATTTAATAATGCAAATAATCTTCTACCAGGCTTTGAATTTACCTCAATAATCCACACTTTGCCTTTTTTGTCAATTCCAATATCCAATCCTAATTCAACTAAATGACCATGAATTGATTCTAAATAAGTGGGCAAAGTAGTAGCTATTTCATTAATTTGTTTTAGTATCTCTTTTGTTTTTATTTCTCCAAATTCTTGCATTAATAGACTATGTGTAGGTTTAACAGCACTATCACTGTATAGATTTGATGTTATATTAGAAGAGGACCCAATTCTAGCTCCATTACCAGTTACTTCCCAATTACCATTTGAATTTTTTTGCACTAATACACGGATATCAAATGGGTTGTTAGTACTAGTATTTAAATTCAAGTATTGTTGGATTAAGTATCTTTTATTAAAAGTAAAAATATTAATCCATTCAAATAATTTTGCTGGTTTATTAAATTGATAGTATATATTCTTACAATATAAATCGCGCCCTATTACTTCGTATTTATTATTATGTTTCGATATTTTTATAACACCTTTACCATGAGTTCCACCAACAGGTTTTAAAATAACAGGAAATAATTTTAGCCATTTATCTATTTGCTGCCAATCATTATTATAGAGGCTGGTTTTTGGAAGATGTTTCTTAAAATATGAGTGCTTAGCTAAAATATTATATATTTGCCATTTACCATTTAACCCTTTGCCTAAAAACCTAATGTTTTTTTGTTTTCTTAATAACTTTATATAAGGTTTATAAAATAAATAATTTTTAGATGAATTATAAAAGCAACGATCGTATATTAAATTTGGTAAAGGAAATTTTTTTGTTTCCCAATTCTGATTTATAAAATTGTATTGAAATCCTTTAATTATTTTTTTTTGAAAATCTATGTAATTGGGATAAAATACATAAACTTGTATATTGTAACGAAGACCTAGTTGTTGCAAATTTTTATAAAAATATTTTTCTACAAATAAATTTTTATTTTTACAAACCATAATTCCCAATATTGTAGTAACACTTTCCATTCAAATCCACCTAACCTTTTATTCATACTTTTATAGCTTTAAAAATTTTTATGTCTGATAATTTGTTTTAAATATTACATATTGAATCAAGCGATTAACGGACGGTCTTGGTTCATATGTTGTTTTTTGGTCATCATTTTTTGAAGGTTTTGAATTTACCTCTAGTAACCATAGTCTCCCATTATTATCTAAAGCTAAATCAATCCCAAGTTCAGCAAATTGTCCAGAAGATGATAATTCAATATGTTTTGCAACTGCTAGTGCGTATTTTTTAAAGTGTTCCCTAGATATTTTCATTGCCAAGGTGGGGTTGGCTAATTTAATTGTTTTCATTACAGTACTTTGAGTTCCGCCTTGAGCAATATTTGAAACAATATACTGGTCTTTAGCCATTCTAGCAACCATTGAAGTTACTGCCCATTTCCCGAATTTGTTTTTTTGAACTAAAATTCGAAAATCAATTGGGCGATTTTCATAGCTAATTAAATTTAATCCTTTTTGTATTAAATATTGTTTGGAAGAAATTCTGGGTATTAGATACTTATACATATTAATGTAATTTTTAAAATTTTTTGTTGTAGAACTTTGAATTGATGAAGATTGAGTTGTGTAACCAGTGTTCGTTTTTTCAACTTTAATAATACCTAGCCCTAAAGCTCCATTTGTAGGTTTTAGATAAATAATACGAGACTTATTCACCATGTATTTGATAGTTTTGTTTCCTTTATATAGTATTGTTTCTGGCATTATCTTTTTTATTGGCGTTTGGTTAAGTAATTGATAAACTTCCCATTTATTTAGAAAGCTACTATTAAAAAAAGTAAAATTATAACGATCTTGAAGTGATTTAATCTTAGGTAATAATTTTTTTTCTAAACTCCTTGATGAGATTCGATTATATATAACATCGGGTATAGGAAAAGTTTTTTTCTCCCATTTTTCGTTTAATAAAGTCCATCCAATAATACTATTAGTTTGGGTATTTATGTTATCGTAGGTAAAAAAATATGAGAGCACACCCTTTTTACGAGCATTTTTTGATAGTTCACATGCGAAATGGGTTAAATTACCAAACGGAAGTTTTGATTGATTACTTTGAATTGATTGTACTAAAATACCTAATATAGGACCTAAGTTTAATCCTGTTTTTGAATTATATTTTGCACGTAGTTCTATCCCGTCGGGTATATGAAGTAGGTTTGCAACTGGTGCTGATACTCTTAAAATATTACTTTTGTTTACATTGGGTGCTAAAATTATGTCAGTTTTTTTGTTTCCGAAGCTAAGATTAAACGGTCTATATAAAGGAAGGTTTAATTTACTTCTTACTAACGAGTTGGTATAAATAATATTGGGAAATATACCAGTATAGGGTTCTACTTGAATTGTTAACGCCATTATTTACACCTTCCTAATTATTATGAATAATTATCAATTGCTAATTCATAGTATGAATTGTAAACTTACAAGGTGTTAGGCTATTGCCTTAGATAAGAGTCAATTCATCTATCTAGATAGAGTATGAAACGGGGAATGCTTTAGTGTATTTTATTATTATAGCTACAGTAATAGGTATTATTATAGGTACTCTTACCAACCATCTTGCAATAAAGATGCTATTTCATCCATATAATGCATGGAAAATAGGCGGTTGGCATATTCCATTTACTCCTGGTTTGATTCCAAAAAGAAAAGAAGAAATTGCTAATCGATTAGGTCGCATTGTAGAGGATTATCTTTTTACAATTGATGGGATGAAAGATTTTATTGATAAATCTGGTTTTAAGGAAAAGATATTTGACAATATAATGAATAATATTGAGGAGTATAAAAAGAAGAATAGGAAAGTTGGGGAAGAAGTATCAGCATTATTTAAACATGATTGGCAAATAGTATTGAGAAACATAAAAGATAAAAAGTTAGATGATTTTTTAATTAATGATGAGATAAGAAAAAAAACATTAGAAGAAATCTTATCAGAAGAAACGTTAGGTAACATTGATGATAAAATTGAACATCTATCAAGGTATATAATTGATATATTAAGTGAATATATTTTATCACTAGACGGTAAACGTAAAGTTAAATCAGTAATTAGCCAGCTTTTGAATAAAAGTGGAGTGATGGGATTTTTAACGGGATTTATAATTGATATTGATAAAATTAACGAAAGAACAATATCTTATTTAGATCAAGTTCTTGCTCAAGAGGAAACACAACAATCTATTAACAAATTTCTTTATAGTATTTGGATTAAAGCTAAAGAAGAACCTATAGGGATATGGATTGATAAATTTGAGGATACTATAAAAATTGAAATAGATAATATGTTTTCAAAAGGGTTGTCCTATTTAGGCAATATTTCAATTAATGAAATATTAATAAAATTAGAAGAAAATAATTATATTGAGAAGATTTTTTATTTCTTTAGTGAATTAATAATAGAAAGGTTGAATAAGTTTTTTAGTTATCTATCAATTTCTAAAGTAGTTGAGACGGAAGTAAACAATTTTTCAACAGAACTGGTTGAAAAGATGATTTTAGATATATCCGGAAGAGAGTTAAAAATGATTACATATTTTGGTGGAGTATTGGGTGGATTAATTGGATTCCTTCAAGGTATATTGTATATGTTGTTCTAATAAACAGATTTTAATATATTTTAAAAGGGTTTGAAAAAATTAAATAGAAGTAGTTTAAATAAGTTAAGAATCATATTAGTATAAGTGGATTAAAATTTAATGAAGGGATTGATTTATATGTCAAATATTTATGATAAAGCGCATGAATTAGCGGGGTTGATAGGAGAAAACGAACATTATGTACAACTTAAGGAACTATCCGAAAAAATAAAAACAAACAAAGAACATTTAGATATGATTGAGAGTTATCAAAAGAAACAGTTCGAATTATATCAAAAGAAGGAATCGGGAAACGAATTAACTGATGAAGAATATAAAGAATTAAATGACCAATACCAAGAATTAATGTTAGTAGATGATGTTAAAGATTTATTTCAAGCTGAACATCAATTAAGCTTATTAATAAACGATATATACCGTATCATTAATGGACCTTTAACTGCATTAAGTCCCCAAGAAAATAAAGAATAAGAGTAATTAAGAATATCCAAATAAGATAAGATTCCCACTTTATAAGTGGGGGAGAATGAATTTAGGATAAGTCTCTCATAGGACGACTTGACACTTTAGTGTCTTAGCGTCACTTGTACTCTTGAGTGCTAATATCGCAGAAAACGCGATATAAGTTCGGCTTTATAAAAAATTTTGGGGTTGGTAAAAATGAATATAAGATATCATGGACATAGTTGTGTTGAAATAATGGGTGAGAAGGCATCAATTATTATAGATCCATTTATCAATGATAATCCACATACCAAGTTATCAACTAATGATATCAAAGTTGATTATATTTATATTACTCATGGACATGGAGATCACTTGGGTGATGCAGTTGAAATTGCTAGAAATAATGATGCAATAGTTATAGCACCATATGAATTAGCAATGTATATGAGTTGGCAAGGTGTTAATATTCATCCGCTTCATATTGGTGGTAGCTTTCAATTTGATTTTGGTAGAATTAAGGCAATTCAAGCATTGCATGGTTCTTCGACAATTAATAATTTAACTAAGGATATTACATATCTTGGGATGCCAAGTGGAGTAATTGTAGAGATGGATGGAAAAAAACTTTATCATGCTGGTGATACAGGACTATTTGGTGATATGGAACTTTTAGAAAAAGAACAACTTGATATGGCATTTTTACCTATTGGAGATAATTTTACAATGGGTCCAGAGGATGCATTGATAGCTGCTGAATTTATAAAAGCAAAAAAGACTATCCCGATTCATTATAATACGTTTCCTAATATCATACAGGATCCGAATAATTTCGTTAAATTATTATTTAGTAAAGGTATAAGTGGAGAAGTATTACATGTTAATAAATGGGTAGCGGTATAGAACTAAAAAACACCCCTTTTAATGTACATATCTAATTCTTTAGGACATACATTATTAGGGGGTGTTTTTTTTATGGTAAAAAGGTTATTTTATTTAATCATTACATTGGCAATTGTGTTCTATGCGTTACCTATTATTCCAATCTCTAGTCAACAAGTATTACCCAAAATGTTTAGTATAGTATGGATAGCATTTGCTTTATTAATAATTGGTGCTCAATTAAATAGTCTTTTAGATTTAGATGAAAAGAAGAGAAAGGACTTAATTAAGCTAGAAAGATATAAAACATGGAAAAAAGAACAGAGAATACTAAAATCTCAAGCGAAAAGCTATAGAAGAATGAGATGAAAGAAAAAAAGTGCATATGCACTTTTTACAGGCTGTTGAAATGTCCAATTCTGTGTACCTTGAACTAATACATTTCTTGCGTTCTGGCCTATAGACCGAATTAAATAATATTTATAAATTATCTTTATATTTGGCATTAGGCATTGAGGAATCTATTATGTTATACATAAATCCTATTATTTAATAGGTAACATCTAAGAGAGGACTTGTCCCTCTTTTTTAGTTAATAGCAATAAACTTATTTGATTTTTGGAGTTCTAGGTTGATAAAAGTTCCACCAAGAAGCAGGTTTCACACCACCATAGATTGCAGTAGATTTTACGATATTAGCAACAACTGGGTATATTTTTTTCATCATAGGACCCCCTTATTTTTATTTTATTTCTTATAATCTGTATAAAGATCTGTAGCAATCTCCTCAATGCCCATACCGATCTCATTTAGTTTCCATTTTGTATTACTCCAATCTTCTTTGTATGTATGATAATCCAATTTATTTAAGATTTCTTGTAATCTTTCTTTTATAATTCTTTTGTTTTTTACCTCTCTATTTTTAATATAATAGATACTCCAGACAAATGTCGATATGTTGATAATAGGAAAGATGATAATACCGATTATTATAAGCATTTGCATTGTATAAGAAAAATCTATTAGTATTTTTTCAAACATAATTAATTTATTCATTATCCATAAAAAGAGAAGGTTCAAAGTTACAAACAAGGATGTTAATGCTAATAGAGTAGGTCTAGCAATAATATGTTTGAATATATTTCCTTTTAATGAGGTGCGTTTTTTTACAATTAAATATAACAGTAAAGAATATTGTATAAATCTAGATGGTAATGATATTAAGAAATTTAATAGCATATCGTTATTTATTGTCTTCATAGTCAAGTCAGTTCCATATAATATTAAAGGAACATATAATAATTCTGTGATACCTATAGTTATAATGCCAAGAATTAGAAAAATAAAAATCTTACCCATCCACTTAAGGGCACTGGAATCACCAAAGATATCATTTGTAAGAACAATAGCTATATAAAGAATGATAAAGGTAATTAATGAGGAAAGTCCAGAATTAAATCCAGTGTATCTAAAAATATTTGATAGTAGTGCGACACTTATTGCTGGTATAAGTATTCTACCATAGTCATATCTATGAAAAAGTTTTTTACATTCTGGGTCTTTCCAGTAATCGAATTCTCCAACTAGAATAAGCGTAAACATAACCCAATATATTTCTTCAGGGATAGAGACGAATAATGTATTAAATAAGATTTTCTCCATAGTATCCAATTGCAATATAGACTCAAGCATATAATCTTCTCCTTAAAGATTAGTGCTAATATGTAGCAATAATAACAAATATTACATATTAATAAATCTATTTTAAAGCTAATCTTAATATTTGTAAATGCCTAAAATGGAAAAAATATATTTGATATCCAAATTAAAGGCTAAATATTACTATTACTTTTTTTAATTTTATAATTCAGTCCATTTTTTATTATGTCAAAGAATTTATGTCCTGTTGGTGATACGGCAAATAATTCTAGCAATACACCGAATGATAAGGCTATAACATACATATTTAAGCTGAGAGCAGCTAATAAAATATTAATCATAAGCCAAATAAATAAGTAAATAATAGATAGTTTTTTATATTTTTGAATTTGTATTGGATCTGTTATTGGTTTGTTTGGGGTATCTTTTGGGGCGTATTTTATTAAGATATATAAACCAGTTATAAATGTAAGGATAATTAAGGAAATGATATGTAGTATAGTCCAATATTGATAAGTATAATTAGCAATTAAAGCTGCAATAACGAAAAGGGTCATTGATACAAAGAGGCATTTACCGAATGTATCCATATGATACCCACCTGCAATCATTCTAAGAGAACTAAATGTAAATACTATTACTAGCATAGGCACAAGTATACCAAGAATGGCTGCGATGGAAATCATTATTATACCTTTTACTAATGCACCAAAGATAATAAAGAAACCATAATAATAAATAGATCTTTTATTGTGATTTTCATTCATAACCGTAGCAAGATGATTAGCACAGCCATAAGACCATCTTTGAATAAATCTCATTATATAATCTCCGCTTTATTTGGTGCCTATACAGGAACTATATTTATTCACTGG
>CAZIGM010000060.1:0-9346 GCA_964538675.1 uncultured Bacillaceae bacterium
AAAATCAGAATTATGGCAAAAACAATTAAGAGAAATTACTGGTAATGAAATAATTTCAACTATAGTAGAGGCTGAAAAGGTAGGTCCAAATACTATATTAGATTTAATGATAATAGCACCTGCTACGGGAAATACAGTAAGCAAGTTAGCTAATGCAATAACAGATACTCCAGTTTTAATGGCAACAAAGGCTCATCTAAGGAATATGAAACCGGTTGTTATAGCTATTTCTACCAATGATGGACTTGGACTTAATAGTCAGAACATAGGTAAGCTTCTTTCATCAAAAAATATATTTCTAACTCCATTCGGACAAGATTCACCATTTAAAAAACCAAATTCTTTAGTAGCAAGAATGGATATGATTGTAGAAACATGTGAATATGCTTTAGAATTTAAACAAATACAACCAGTATTAGTTACAAAATTTCAAAGTTAAACATAAAAGCTTTAAGGAGGAATATTCATGGAAAAAAAATCAAGTTATAATGTAGCAGTTGTCGGTGCAACTGGAGCAGTAGGACAACAAATAGTTCGTTTATTAGAAGAAAGGAATTTTCCTATTAATAGTTTGAAATTATTATCTTCTAGTCGTTCTAAAGGAAAAATAATTACTTTTAAGGGCAAAGAAATAATGGTTGAAGAAGCCACCCCCAAAAGTTTTTCAGGTATTGATTTTGCTCTTTTTAGTGCAGGTGGGAATGTTAGTAGATCTTTAGCTTATTGTGCTGTATCAGAAGGGGCATTAGTAATTGATAATACAAATGCTTTTAGAATGGATGATAAAGTCCCTTTAATTGTACCAGAGGTTAATATAAATGAAGTTAAGAATCATAATGGTATTATAGCAAATCCAAATTGTTCAACAATTCAAATGGTAACTGCTTTAAAACCATTGTATGATACTTATGGTATTGAGAGAATTATTGTCTCGACCTATCAGGCGGTATCAGGAGCAGGTAATATTGCGATAAATGAATTGATAAATCAGTCACAGCGATTAATAAATAAAGAAAAGATAATAAAAGAGGTATTGCCGGTTTCTTCTTTACCTATAAAAAAGCAGATTGCCTTTAACGTAATTCCACAAATCGATATATTTGAAGAGAATGATTATACTCTTGAGGAAATGAAGATGGTTAGAGAAACTAAGAAGATTTTTAATGATAAGTTGATAAAAGTAACAGCTACGTGTGTAAGAGTGCCAGTACTATATGGTCATTCAGAATCAGTATATGTAGAACTAAAAAAGGATTATGAAATTGAAAATGTAAGAAAATTGCTATCGAATACTTCTGGAATTGTTGTTATAGATGATCCTCAAAAACAAGAATATCCTTTAGCAGTTGATTGTGCTGGTAAATATGACGTTTTTGTTGGAAGACTAAGAAGGGATTTAGATAATCAAAAAGGTTTGAATATGTGGATAGTATCTGACAACCTTCTTAAGGGAGCGGCTTGGAATGCAGTTCAAATAGCAGAGATGATTATAGGAAACAACTCTCATGAATCAAACTAGTAATATTATAATTCAAAAATTTGGAGGGTCATCTTTAACTAAAAAAGAATATAGAGGAAAAGTTATAAAGCATATTAAATTTCAATTATCTAAAAAAAAGAAATTATTGATTGTTGTTTCAGCTATGGGCCGAAAAGGTGACCCATATGCTACAGATACATTAATTGATCATATTAAAGAAAATGGAAATAATCTAAAGGCTAGAGAAATGGATTTATTATTAGGTTGTGGTGAAATAATATCAGCGACTACTTTAAGTAGTATGTTAAATGAGATACAAGTAAATAATGTTGTTCTTACTGGAGGGCAGGCAGGTATTATTACTAACAATAATTATTCAAATGCTCAGATTAAATCGATTAATACAAAAAGAATTACTGAAGAATTAGATAAAGGAAATGTGGTAATTGTAACAGGATTTCAAGGTGTAACTGAGGACGGAAATATTACTACTTTAGGTCGCGGAGGGTCAGATACTACTGCAACAGCACTTGGAGTTGCATTACATGCTGAAGTAGTTGATATATTTACCGATGTTCAAGGTATAATGTCAGCGGATCCTAGAATAGTAAATGAAGCTGAGCAACTATCAGCAGTTACTTATGAAGAAATATGTAATTTAACAAATCAAGGTGCTAAAGTAATTCATCCTAGAGCAGTTGAAATTGCTATGGATCAGAAAATACCAATTAGAGTTAGGTCAACATTTGCAGTTGACGAAGGTACTTTAGTGATATCTTACGAAAATATTAGAAAATACAAACATAAATCCGAGATAAATGATAGAATAATTACAGGAATTACTCAAGTACCAAATATTGCACAAATTAAAGTAAGTGTAAAAGAAAATCAATATAATACTCAGTTAAATGTATTTAAGACAATGGCGGAGAATCAGATAAGTGTAGATTTTATAAATGTTAATCAAGGTGAAGTAACTTTTACTGTTATTGAAGATGTTATAGAAGAAGCTTTAAAAATTCTTAAAATTCAAGGTTACAATCCAGTAGTTAGAAGAAAGTGTGCAAAGGTTTCAATTGTGGGAGCAGGAATGGCTGGTGTTCCTGGTGTTATGGCCTATATAGTAGAATCATTAGCTGCAATTAATGTTGAGATACTTCAATCTGTAGATTCACATACAACTATATGGGTCTTAGTAAAAGAGGAAGATATGGATAAAGCAATAAGAGCATTACATCAAAAATTTTATAAAATATAAGGAGTGAGAATATGAGTTTTGGAAGATTAATGACTGCAATGGTAACGCCTTTTGATGAAAAACTAGAAATTAATATAAATGAAACTGAGAGATTGGTGAATCATTTAATAGAAAACGGAACAGAGACTATTGTAGTAGCTGGAACAACTGGTGAATCCCCGACACTAACTAGTGACGAAAAGATATTATTATTTGAAAAGGTTGTAGAATTTGCAAAGGGTAAGGTTAAGGTTATCGCTGGAACTGGTTCAAATAATACAAAAACATCTATAGAACTAACAAAAAGAGCAGAACAAACTGGTGTAGATGGTATTATGCTAGTAACTCCATATTATAATAAACCTTCACAAGAAGGTCTATACTATCATTTTAATACAATAGCTAACGAAACTAAATTACCAGTAATGATATATAATATTCCTAGCCGAGCAGGGATAAATATTTCAGCTGATACTATCATTAAACTTTCAAAAACATCAAATATATTTTCAGTAAAAGAAGCTAGTGGTGATATCGTTCAAATGAGTGAGATTATCCAAAATACAGAAGATGATTTTTTTCTATATAGTGGTGATGATAAATTTAATTTACCAGTATTAGCTATAGGTGGTTACGGTAGTGTAAGTGTAGCTAGTCATGTTTGTGGTTTAGAAATTAAAAAAATGATTGAAGATTTTTTTAATGGTGATATTATATCTTCTTCAAAATTACACCTAAAATTAATTTCAATTTTTGAAGGTATTTTTATTACTTCTAATCCTTCACCGATAAAAGAGTTGTTGAATCAAATAGGACTAAATGTTGGTACGGTTCGACCACCTCTTATGAAGGTAAACAAAGAGCAATCTGACTTTCTAAGAAATATTTATAAACAAATAAAAACCAAGTAATCTATTAAAAAAAAAGTATAAGATAGAACCTATATGGTTGAAATTGGGCATTTTGTATTGTCTGAGACGTTAATTAACGTCTTTTTTTTTTGGGGATTAATTATAAAAGATTTTTTAGAAAAAGTTTATTTAATCTTGTTTTTTCTATTTTCGTTAAGGTATAATAAGTTACTAGTGATTAGTGCGGTTTTTTTGAAATTACAACTAAATATAGGGAGGTGAAAAATTGCCAAAGAACAAAGGAAAGCTAAAGTTTTATGCTTTGGGCGGATTAGGTGAAATTGGCAAGAACATGTATGTCATTGAATATGGAGATGACATTATTGTTATTGATTCCGGGCTTAAGTTTCCTGAAGAAGATTTATTAGGTATTGATTTAGTAATACCTGATGTTAATTATCTTATAGATAACAAGGAAAAAGTAAAAGCTATTATCCTTACCCATGGTCATGAAGACCATATTGGGGGGTTAAATTATGTTTTAAAACAAATTAATGTTCCGGTCTATGGCACTAAATTAACTTTAGGATTTGTAGAAGGTAAGCTTAAAGAAGCCCAAATTTTAAATCAATCAAAACTTATTTTAGTAAATAGTAATTCTATATTAAGTATAGGGTTGTTTAAAATATCTTTTTTTAGAACAAATCATAGTGTACCTGATTCTGTAGGTGTAGTAATAGATACCCCTGAAGGAACAATTGTACATACAGGAGATTTTAAGTTCGATTTTACACCTGTAGATAATCAGATGCCTGATATTAATAAAATGGCAGCTATTGGTAACAAAGGTGTTTTACTGTTACTATCAGATAGCACGAATGCCGAAAGAGAAGGATACACATATTCTGAACGATCAGTTGGAGAATCACT
Source organism: uncultured Bacillaceae bacterium (assembly GCA_964538675.1). Classification (GTDB taxonomy): domain Bacteria; phylum Bacillota; class Bacilli; order Tepidibacillales; family Tepidibacillaceae; genus CAZIGM01. The sequence goes on from CAZIGM010000060.1 coordinate 4,499, forward strand.
TAATGATGTTTTCAGAAAAGCAAAACAACGATTAATCGTAGCTACCTTTGCTTCAAATATTCATAGAATTCAACAAGTTGTTGATGCTGCTAAGGCTTATGAAAAAAAGATTGCTATTGTGGGTAGAAGTATGATTAATGTTGTGAATATTAGTGCTGAATTGGGATATTTGCATATACCTGATAAAATGATAATTGATGTTGAGGATATTAAAAAATTACCTTTAGACAAAGTTGTTATATTATGTACAGGTAGTCAAGGAGAACCAATGTCGGCATTAACACGTATGGCTAGATCTAACCATCGTCAAATAGATATTTTACCTGGAGATACTGTTATATTAGCTGCAACACCTATACCAGGTAATGAGAAATCTGTCTCTAAAACTGTTGATCAACTATTTAGAATAGGGGCAAAGGTTATTTATGGTGGAGGATCTTCTTCAAGAGTTCATGTATCAGGGCATGCTAGTCAAGAAGAGTTAAAATTAATGTTAAGTTTAATGAAACCTAAATATTTTATCCCTATTCATGGGGAATATAGGATGCTGAAATTACACTCAGATTTAGCTGAAACTATTGGTGTGCAAAGAGAAAATATATTTGTATTAGATAATGGAGATACAGTAGAAATAATTGATGGTACTGCAAGGTTAGGACCTAAAGTGCCAGTTGGTAAGGTTTTAATAGATGGATTAGGAGTGGGCGATGTAGGAAATATAGTTTTACGAGATCGCAAACTCCTATCGCAAGATGGAATACTAGTCGTTGTAGTTACTCTAAGAAAACAAAATGCTATGATTATGTCTGGACCGGATATTATTTCAAGAGGTTTTGTTTACGTAAGAGAATCCGAGGAACTATTAGAAGAAGCAAATCGCATAGTCACCGAAACATTAGAAAAATTAATGGCAGAGAATGTATATGAATGGTCTTTATTGAAAACAAGTGTTAGGGAAACCTTAGGAAAATTCTTATATGAAAAAACGCGAAGAAGACCAATGATATTACCTATTATTATGGAAGTATAGAAAATAAATAAAGTAGCCAAATTATGGCTACTTTATTTATTTTCAGATTGTTGACAAAGTCAACAAAATTAGGCTGTTGAAAACGTCCTAGTTCAAGGCACGTTTAAACCGAGGAACGGAGCTTACTTAACGTAAGTGAGTACCGGAGATTTAAGTTGTAACGAAGAAATAGGGCATTTTCAACAGCCTAAAAATAAATAAAGTAGCCCAAACTATAGCTACTTTATTTATTTTGTATGTTTTTCTTTTTTCAAGAAAATACTATTTATAAAGAAGGAGGAATAAGTTATGAGTGAAAAAGATAATTCGACTGTAGAACCAATAAATCCAGAAGATTCCGAAGAAGAAAGTGAAGAGAATAAGAAAAAAGGTGTAGTAGATACTATTCAATCATTAGGACAAACAAGTATACCAATTTTTGAGACTAACATATTTACCTTAAATATTATTGGTCAGATTGAAGGTCATTTAGTTTTACCACCACAAAATAAAACAACAAAATATGAACATATTATTCCTCAATTAGTTGCAGCTGAACAAAACCCTAAAATAGAAGGAATATTAATAATATTAAATACAGTCGGTGGTGATGTAGAAGCAGGATTAGCTATTGCTGAAATGGTATCCACTTTATCAAAACCAACTGTAACAATTGTTTTAGGCGGAGGACATTCTATTGGTGTACCAATATCTGTTTCTTCTGATTACTCTTTTATTTGTGAAAGTGCTACTATGACAATTCATCCAGTTCGTCTTTCTGGCATTGTAATTGGAGTACCTCAAACATTTGAATATTTAGATAAAATGCAAGAAAGAGTTGTTAAATTTGTCACACAACATTCAAAAATTACAGAAGAGAAGTTTAAAGAGCTAATGTTTAAAACTGGTGAATTAACGAGAGATATTGGGACAAATGTAATTGGTGCTGATGCAGTTAAATATGGTTTAATTGACCAAGTAGGTGGTTTAGGTGATGCATTGAAGGAATTAAATATAAGAATCGATAAATATAAAGTAAATAAGAAGAATGAAGGATTAGTTCAATGATTATGTATAGCACTGTCCCCATAGAAGTTATATTTGAAAACTACGATAAAATTAAATTAAACTATCGTGAACTTCAACTTGGTCATATAACTATGATTGTTGAACAAGTGTCAGATTCGGAAGGAAGAATTATTAGACTTATTAGTCCTGATGCACAAGACTATTTAATGCCTCAGTATCAACCAGGTAGTATAGTACAATTTAGACCTATTATGTAAACTAAGTCAAAATTAACAGGAACAAAACAATTAAAATCTGTTGTTTATTTTTTGCCCGTGATATAATAACTCTTAGAAATGGCTTATATTTTAAGAGTTATTTTTAATTCTTCAAAGTTAAAGAACAGGTGGATATTATGGCTAAAAAGAAATCTAGAAAAAGAAAACAAAAATTAAAAAGTAATATAAAATATGAATTTATAGGTATTCTAATACTTACTTTAATGCTTATTGAATTGTCTAATTTAGGTGAAGTAGGACACATACTTAATTCGTTATTTAGAATGTTAGTAGGAACTTGGGATTTTGTTCTTACCATAATTGGAATATACATAGCTTTATATATGATGATAAAGAGAAGTTTTCCTTATAATATTTCAATGAGAAAAGTTGGAATAGCACTAATTTTATTAGCGATTGTTCTATATAATCATATTTTTTTAGTTGATACACTACAAAACAATGGACAATACACTGATGTAAACATCTTTTCAGCTTCTTGGCAAGCATTAGCTGAAGATAGAGCTGGTAATGAAAGTGTCGAAATAGGTGGTGGAATGATTGGTTCTATAACATATATTATATTCCATTACCTCTTTAATGATTTAGGAACAAAAATCATGGTAATAACATTAGGTTTGAGTGGATTTTTGTTAACTTTTAATTTTTCATATGTAGATTTAATTAAAAAAGTTAAAACTGTTCTTAAAAAGGTATATGCTAAGCTTCATAATAAAGTTAAAGAGTTATTAAAAGTGAGTATTCAAAAAAGAAAAACAACAAGAATATTAGCCATTGAAAATGAAAAAGATATAAATAGCAAAGAGGAAATAGAAGAATTAGATAAAAGTATAGTAGAAGAACCTATTATACATGATTTTATGAATAGAAGTGAATATCGTAAAGAAAGCTATAATGAAAAAGATGGTCTAGAAAACGGTGATATGAATAATGAGCCAATTAGTAAATATAGTCCATCGGATGATACACATGATACTCATGATATCGATTTAAATGGAGTCACTTTAGACAAAATAATTGAAGAAGAAGAGAACTATCTTTTACCACCATTTCAATTATTGGATATACCTGAAAATTCAAATCAAAAAAATTTTTTTAATAATATTAGTTTAAATGCAAAAAAATTAGAGTCCACTTTAGAAAGCTTCGGAGTAGGAATAAAAGTCACACAAATACATAGAGGTCCTTCAGTTACTCGATATGAAATTCAACCTGATATTGGGGTGAAGGTTAGTCGAATTGTTAATTTATCCGATGATATTGCTTTATCTCTTGCTGCAAAGGATATAAGAATTGAAGCACCAATACCAGGTAAATCTGCTATTGGAATTGAAGTACCAAATTTAGAGGTGGCTATTGTAACACTTAGGGAAGTATTAGAAAGTCAAAAATTCTATGATTGTAATTCGAAAATAGGTATTGCGTTAGGTCGTGATGTTTCTGGTGAGCCAATAATTGCTGATTTAGCGAAGATGCCTCACCTATTAGTTGCTGGAACTACTGGTTCAGGGAAAAGCGTATGTATTAATGCGATGATTTCAAGTATATTATTTAAGGCTAAACCTAGTGAAGTAAAATTGTTAATGATAGATCCTAAGGTTGTTGAATTAAATGTATATAATGGTATCCCTCATTTACTAACACCAGTAGTTACTAATCCTAAAAAGGCTTCAAAATCATTAAAAATGATTGTTAGTGAGATGGACAAAAGGTACGAAAAGTTTTCTGGAAAAGGTGCTAGAGATATAGAGAGGTACAACGAGTTAGTTAAAATAGAATGTTTAGAAGAAGAAAAAGAAGAGCAAATATTACCATACATTGTTGTAATTATTGATGAATTAGCAGATTTAATGATGGTTGCACCAAATGATGTTGAAGAATCTATTATAAGAATTGCTCAAAAAGCTAGGGCAGCTGGGATTCATTTAATTGTAGCTACTCAACGTCCAACAGTTGATGTTATTACAGGCTTAATTAAAGCAAATATTCCTTCAAGAATAGCTTTTGGTGTATCTTCGCAAATTGATTCAAGAACAATTATAGATATAAATGGAGCGGAAAAGCTTCTTGGACGTGGTGATATGCTATATTTACCAGTTGGAAGTTCAAAACCAATAAGAATACAAGGTGCCTTTATATCTGATGTTGAAGTTGAACAAATTGTAACGTTTATAAAGGAGCAACAAGATGTAAATTATCATAATGATATGGTTAATACGTTAGAAAAAGTTAATGAAACTGAAGAAGATGTGGACGAAATATATAAAGAGGCTGTAAAATTAGTAGTCGAAACTAATCAAGCATCAGTATCTTTATTACAAAGAAGATTAAGAATTGGTTACAATAGAGCAGCTAGATTAATCGATGAAATGGAAGAAAGAGGTATAATTGGTTCTTATGAGGGTACAAGACCTAGAAAAGTTTTAATAACTAAAGAATTTTTTGAAAATTTTTCATGATAAAGCCGAACTTTATTAAGATGGAGTTTTTCACCTAAAGGTATAAGGGCAACTAAGACTTACGCTACGTTTA
>CAZIGM010000061.1:0-9314 GCA_964538675.1 uncultured Bacillaceae bacterium
AACTTGATTTACGCAAGTTTAAACGTAGCGTAAGTCTTAGTTGCACTTATACCTTCAGGTGAAAAATTTCACCTGAATAAAGTTCGGCTTTATGATAATATAAAATGGTTGGTGTAAAAGGGAGGATAATAGATGAAACATATTAAAGTTATTTCAAAAAATCGTCTTCAAGATACGATGTTGTCTGGTACATGTGAAAAGTGTTCTGCATCATGTCAATCTGCTTGTAAAACTTCTATGACAGTGAGTAACACTATATGCTATTCAAAAACTGAAGCAAAATAACAACATATTGATGAAAATGAAAATAATATTAGAGATTGTAGAAAGGTTTTAGAGGTATGATGAAATAGAGCATTTAATTATATATACAGACTGTAGTAAATGTTCTATTTCAAGGCACTATAAAATCGCAGGAACGGAGCTTACTTAACGTAAGTGAGTACCGAAGATTTAAGCAGTAACGCAGAAATTGGGCATTTAATACAGTCTGATTGCTCCTTAATAGGGAGCATTTTTATATTATTTCAAGATTACTAAAAGGGGAGACAAAGAGATGGTTGACGGACAGGTTCACATCTTTTCTTATAAAGGTAAAAATATTGTATTAGACGTTAATAGTAATTCCTTGTTTACAGTTGATGATCTAGCAAGGAGAATAATTGAGCTATATCCTCATCACTTTTTAATAACTATTGTAGAGGAATTAAATAAAATATATGAAGAGAGTCAAATCTTAGAGGCGTATCAAGAAATAAATGATTTAGTTAGTAAGGGTATAATATACTCTGAAGGTGTGCTTCCAAGTGATAGATATAATCCAGATGATTTTGAAATTAAATCTATGTGTTTACATGTCTCGCATGATTGCAATTTAAGATGCAAATATTGTTTTGCAGGAACTGGACCTTATGGACAAGAAAGGACTACAATGTCTTTTGAAACAGGTAAAAAAGCCATTGATTTTTTAGTTGATCAAGCAAAAAATACATCGTTTTTAGAAATTGATTTCTTTGGTGGAGAACCTTTGCTTAATTTTTCTGTTGTTAAACAGTTTGTTAAGTATGCTAGACAAATAGAAGATGAGAAAGGTAAGAAGTTTGATTTTTCGTTAACTACTAATGGAGTTAATCTAGACGAAGATACAGAAAAATTTATTGAATTAGAGAATATAAATCTCATTTTAAGTATTGACGGTCGACCTGAAATTAATGATAATATGCGTCCGATGCCAGATGGTACAGGTTCATATGAAACAATAGTAAAAAATTATAATCGTTTAAATAGTAAACGCAAAGGAAAAGCAGATAATCGATATGGTCGTGGGGTTTATACATATTATCGTGGAACCTTTACAAGCGAAAATCTAGATTTTTATAAAGATGTTCTACATCTTTCTGACAATGGGTTTAAGCGTATTTCTGTAGAACCAGTAGTATTACCAGCTAATAGAAAGTATGCAATAAAAGAAGATGATCTTCCTGAAATATTTGAAAGCTACGACATTTTAACTGACAAATATTTAGAACGAAAAGGAAGTGAAAGAGAGTTTTATTTTCATCATTTTGAGGTAGAGATGGACGATGGACCATGTTATGCTAAAAGAATAACAGGCTGTGGTGCGGGCTATCATTATATGGCTGTGACCCCAGAAGGAGAATTTTATCCATGTCATCAGTTTGTTGGAAAAAAAGAAACTATAATTGGTAATTTAGATGATGGATTTACTAATAAAGAATTGATGAATAAATTTAGAGATACTAATATTTATACTAAGCCAGATTGTGTAAGATGCTGGGCCCGTCACTTATGTGGTGGAGGTTGTCATGTCAATGCATATGGATTTAATGATGACATTAAAATACCTTATAGAATTGCTTGTGAGATAACAAAAAAACGTTATGAAAATGCATTGTTTTTAAAGGTGTTAGAATTAGAAGAGGATATGTAAAAAGTTCACATAATAGCAATATTATTATAAAGACTTCTTAACATTTTTTTAATAAAATAATAGTGTGTGTATTTTTTATATAAATCTAATGAAAATTTTTTCCTTGGATATAAATAAATAATTTAGTTTATCCTAAGTTATATATTATATTTCCATATTTCAATCTGGAGAGGGAAGGAATGAGTAGCCATGAAAGAATTTTCGTGGAAGTATTTTTGTAGTACTGGACAGATTGATGCCTATCTTCTATATAAAGATTTTGACACGTTATTAAATGAAAAAAATAAAATTCTTACGGAAGGTGATGGCTATATTAACTAATAATCACTTCTGGTATTATTAAAGTATACAAGTTAATACTGGAGTGTATAAGATGTTAATTAGAACAGAAGGAATTGTAATTAAAGCATTTGATTATGGCGAAGGAAGTAAAATAATTACATTGTTCACCAAAAACTATGGAAAAATTTCTATATACGCAAAGGGAGCAAAAAAAACAAAAAGTCGTTTGAATATTCTAACACAAGTTTTTTGTTATGGAGAATATATCTACTATCTTGGAAACAAATCAAGTATGGGGACTCTAAATCAAGGCGATGTTGAAGAACACTTTGCTGATATCTATAAAGATATTACTAAGACATCTTACGCGGCATATCTTATTGAATTGGTGGACAAGTTAACAGAGATTAAACAACCTAATCAATATTTATTTGAGCAATTATTGTCAAGCCTAGAGCATATTAACTCTGGTAAAGAAGAAGAGATAGTGGCAAGAATTTTCGAAATGAAAATATTTCAGATTTTTGGATATAAGCCACATTTACATTCATGTGCAATCTGTAAAGATGAAGATAACTTAACAGCTTTTAGTATAAGTAATGGTGGTATTGTTTGTGGGAAACATAAAGATAATAATGCAATAATTATTAATTCTAATACCGTAAAATTGCTTAGATTGTTTGATGTAATAGATATTAGGCGATTAGGAAATATTGATGTAAAGCAATCAACTAAATCTCAATTAAAACTAGTTATGGAAACTTTTTTTGATGAATATGTAGGTATACCATTAAAATCAAGGAATTTTTTAGAACAAATAAAAAAATTTGAAGATTAGGATAAACTATGTTGCAAATGATTTTAAGTTTTGGTATATTTCATATAAGTGAAGATAAATTAAGTAATGATGGAGAGAAGTAACTAGTTATTCATTATTAAAGCGAGTTGGGATGAAGTGTAAGCCCAACTAATGAACTAGTGAACGGCACTCTTGAACTTTTTTAATAAAGAGGATTGATGAAATCAATCAATTAGGGTGGAACCGCGGGAACTTTCTCGTCCCTATACATTTATTTTGTGTATAGGGATAGGAAAGTTTTTTTATATAGAATTTAATTCTTTTATAGGGGTGTTGTGAATATGAATTTGCAAGAGATGATTTTAAGATTACAAAACTTTTGGGCAAAACAAAATTGTATTATTGCCCATCCATATGACGTAGAAAAAGGCGCTGGAACAATGAACCCAATGACTTTTTTGCGAGCAATTGGTCCAGAACCTTGGAGAGTAGCTTATGTTGAGCCTTCAAGAAGACCAGCTGATGGCAGATATGGTGAAAACCCAAATCGTCTATATCAGCATCACCAATTTCAAGTAATTATTAAACCATCACCAGATAATATACAGGAACTTTATTTGGATAGTTTAAAGGAATTAGGGATAAATCCTTTAGATCATGATATTCGTTTTGTCGAAGATAATTGGGAGAATCCGACGTTTGGAGCTTGGGGATTAGGTTGGGAAGTATGGTTAGATGGTATGGAGATAACTCAATTTACATATTTTCAACAGGTCGGTGGGTTGGATTGTAATCCAATATCAGTAGAATTGACTTATGGAATTGAAAGGTTAGCATCATATATTCAAGATAAGGATAATGTTTTTGATTTGGAATGGGTAGAAGGCTTTAAGTATTACGACATTTTTCATCAACAGGAATATGAACATTCAAAGTACACTTTTGAGGTATCAGATAGTAAAATGTTATTCACTCTTTTTAATACTTATGAAAATGAAGCGAAACGGGCAATGGAACAAAACCTTGTTTATCCAGCATATGATTATATTTTGAAATGCTCCCATACTTTTAATCTTCTTGATGCAAGGGGTGCAATAAGTGTTACAGAAAGAGCAGGTTATATTATGAGGGTTAGAAATATGGCAAAACAATGTGCACAAATATATTTTCAGGAACGAGAAAAACTAGGTTTTCCAATGGTAAAGAATGAGGGTGGAAATAATGAATAAGAATTTATTAGTTGAAATAGGATTAGAGGAAATGCCAGCGCGTTTTATATCGGACGCGACTGAGCAATTAGCAAATAAAATAGAAAATTGGTTAAAAGAATCTTGCATTTCTTATGAAGAAGTTCGTACATATTCAACTCCAAGAAGATTAACTGTTGTATTAACAAATGTTGCTTCTAAACAAGAAAATAGAATTGAGGAAGTTAGGGGGCCTTCTCTAAAGGCTGCTAAAGATGATAAGGGTAATTGGAGCAAAGCAGCTCAGGGGTTTGCAAAAGGACAAGATGTAGTATTGGATGATTTATATATAAAAGAGATTAAAGGTATGGAGTATACTTTTGCAAAGAAAGAGTTTATCGGACAAGAGGTAAAAAACTTATTACCTTTAGTTCTTACTGAATTAATAACGTCAATGACCTTTCCTAAAAATATGCGCTGGGGTGATTATGAATTAAAGTTTATTCGCCCGCTAAGATGGATGTTAGTCTTATTTGGTGATGAAATAATTCCTGTTGAGGTTACAGGGATTAAGTCAGGTGATAAAACTTATGGACACCGTTTTTTAGGAGATGAAATTACTATATCATCGATCGAAGAATATGAAGTTTTATTAAAAGAACAATATGTTATTGTTAGTCCGATTAAAAGAAAAGAAATGATTTTATCACAGATTAATAATTTAGAAAAAGAAAAGAATTGGAATGTACCAATAGATGAGGGTTTATTAAAAGAAGTAGTTAACCTTGTTGAATTTCCTACCATTTTAGTAGGAGGTTTTAAAGAAGAGTTTTTACAAATACCAAGAGAAGTATTGATAACAACAATGAGAGAACATCAAAGATATTTTCCTGTTGAGGATTTGAAAGGTAATTTATTACCATATTTTATTACTATTAGAAATGGTGATAATCGTTCATTAGATATTGTAAGCAAGGGCAATGAAAAAGTAATTACTGCTCGATTAGCTGATGCAAGATTTTTCTATTTAGAAGATCAAAAGATTGAAATAAGTGAATCTCTATCAAAACTAGAAAACGTGGTTTTTCAAGAGAGCTTAGGAACAATTGGTGACAAAACAAGACGGATAAGAGATATATCTGGCAAATTAGCTTCTTTACTTAATATAGATGCGATTATTACTGATAATATTCTTAGAACTGCAGAAATTTGTAAATTTGATTTAGTTACTAATATGGTTTATGAATTTCCTGAGCTACAAGGATTTATGGGAGAGAAATATTCCAAGTTACAAGGTGAGAAAGATGCTGTTTCAAAAGGCATTTATGAACATTACCTTCCACGCTTTTCGGGAGATGAATTACCAGAAACTTTAGTAGGACAGGTAATTAGCATTGCTGACAAAATTGATAACATTGTCGGTTCATTTTCAATTGGAAAAATTCCAACAGGGTCTCAAGATCCACTTGGATTAAGAAGGCAAGCTGCTGCTATTGTACAAATTATGTTAGATAAATTAAACACTATTAGTTTGAAGCAATTATTTGATTTAGTCTTAGATACCTATGAGCATAAAGGCTTGTTAAGTAATAACAGGGAAGAATTGATTATAGATCTTTATGATTTTTTCATCTTAAGAGAAAGAAATTTATTGCAAGAAAAAGGTATCCGTTATGATGTGATTGATGCAGTTTTAGAAGTTGAAAAAGATGATATTACAAAAATAGTAGAGAAATCATCTATCTTATCAGAAGAGTTGGCTAGCCCTGAATTTAAGAGTATCGTTGATTCATTGACACGAGTAATAAATATTGCTAATAAAACGAAGAAGACAGATAGTAATCCCAACAAATATATTGAACAAGAAGAGAAAGATTTATATAGTCATTTTTTTAATATGAAACTAAAAACAGAAGGTATTGATGACCAAAAAGAAATACTAGAAGAACTTAAACTTTTAAAAGAACCAATTGATGCTTATTTTGACAAGGTTATGGTTATGGTTGACGATGAGGATTTGCGTCAACAGCGATTAGGGTTACTATTGTCGATATCAAAATATATTATGCAGTATGCAGATTTTAGCAAAATAGTTTTTTCGTAAAGCCGAACTTATATCGTGTATTTAACGATATTAGAGAGACTTATCCTAAATTCAACTAATTTTTAATAAAATTTGGGTAAAGCCGAACTTATATCGTGTATTTAACGATATTAGAGAGACTTATCCTAAATTCAACTAATTTTTAATAAAATTTGGGTAAAGCCGAACTTATATCGTGTATTTAACGATATTAGCACTCAAGAAGCTGCTCATAAGAAGATAACTCAAGAGCACAAGTCACGCTATAATGCTAAAGCATTTAGTCGTGCTATGTGAGACTTATCCTAAATTCAACTAATTTTTATGAAATTTGGGTAAAGCCGAACTTATTCAGTGAAGTTTTTTACTTAAAGGTATTGGGCGTGAGTGTCTTTATCACATTTGGGTAAAATTCTTTAATGTTTAATGAAAATTTTAATAAATATATATTGCAATGGATAAATATAAAATATAGTATATACTTTATAAGATATTTTTCGCGATTAGTATAACACATTGTCTTAAAAGGGTGGTGAAAAGTCATAGAACTTACTAATAGACAAGAACATATTATGCAGATTGTAAAAGAAGAAGGACCTATCACTGGTGAAAAAATTGCAGACAAACTAAATTTAACTAGATCCACATTAAGACCTGACTTAGCAATCCTTACAATGTCTGGTTTCTTAGAAGCTAGACCAAAGGTGGGATATTTTTATACAGGAAAAAAGAGGAATCAGTTAATAAGTGAGACTCTGAGAAGAGTAATTGTAAAAGATTATAAGGCTATTCCAGTTGTTATAAAAGAGAATTCTTCTGTATACGATGCTATTGTTACAATGTTTTTTGAAGATGTGGGTACTTTGGCTGTTGTGAAAGATAAGAGTGTTTTAGTTGGTGTAGTTTCTCGAAAGGATTTGCTAAAAGTTGCAATCGGTAATCAGGATCTTCATGAAATACCTGTATCAATAATAATGACAAGAATGCCAAATATTATTACATGTAGACAAGAAGATTCTTTATTGGAAGTTGCTAATAAGTTAATTCATAATCAAATTGATTCATTACCAGTTGTAAGTTTTATTAATGAGCAATATGAAGTCATTGGACGTGTTACAAAAACAACAATAACAAAAGTTTTTGTTGAACTAGGCAAAGATAATGATTTTTAGGAGGGGGAAAGACAATAACTACTAAGACGGATAAACCAATTATTTTTATTGTTTCTGATTCTGTTGGTGATACTGCGGAGTTTGTCGTAAAAGCAGCTGCCAGTCAATTTAATGGTGGATTTGCTGAAATAAGAAGAATTTCATATGTAGATGATAGACAAACCATTGATGAAACTATTGAATCTGTTAAAGAGGTTAACGGATTTATCGCATTAACAATGGTTATTGAAGAATTAAAAGAATATCTTTTGGAAAAAGCGAATGAAGCAGATATAAAAACTGTTGATATTATGGGACCTATGATGGAAGCTTTTGAATCAATGTATCATGCAAAACCAAGAATGGAACCTGGTCTTGTAAGAAAATTGGATGAAGAATACTTTAGAAAAGTAGAAGCTATTGAATTCGCCGTAAAATATGATGATGGTAAAGATCCACGTGGAATACTAAAGGCTGATGTAGTCTTAATAGGAGTATCTAGGACCTCGAAAACACCACTTTCTATGTATTTAGCTCATCAAAGGATAAAAGTTGCAAATGTACCATTAGTTCCAGAGGTTGAACCTTCCGAGGAATTATTTAATATTTCTAATAAGAAAATAGTGGGATTAAAAATTAATCCTGATAAGTTATTTGGTATTCGTGAGGAGAGATTAAAATCTCTTGGTTTAGCTGTACATGCTAATTATGCTAACTTTGAAAGAATATTAGAAGAACTTGATTATTCAGAGAAAATAATGAAAAGAGTAGGATGTCCTGTTATTGATGTTTCGAATAAAGCTATAGAAGAAACAGCAAACATAATCATAGATATAATACGAAAAAGGGGAGGAAAATAATGGGCGATAAGTATGTTTATTTATTTCATGAGGGAACAAAAGAGATGAAAGAAATACTTGGGGGAAAGGGCGCTAATTTAGCGGAAATGACCCGTGTTGGATTACCAGTACCGCCTGGATTTACTCTTTCAACTAAAGCATGTAATGTTTATTACAAAAATGGTAAAAGCCTAAATGAAGATATGAAAGCTCAAATAGATGTAGCGTTAAAATCATTGGAAAAAATGGCCGAAAAAAAGTTAGGGGATAATACTAATCCTTTATTAGTATCAGTTAGATCTGGTTCGGTATTTTCTATGCCCGGCATGATGGATACTGTATTAAATCTAGGGCTTAATGATCAAACAGTTAATGTACTAGCAAAATTAACAAATAATCCACGTTTTGCTTATGATAGTTATCGCCGATTTATTCAAATGTTTAGTGATGTAGTTTTGGAAATTGATCATTATCTATTTGAAAAGGAAATTGATACAGTTAAAGAGGCAAAAGGTGTAACTGAGGACACGCATTTAGATGCAGAAGATTGGCAACAGGTTATCGAAGGTTATAAAAAGATTGTTTTAAATAAAACAAAAAAACCATTCCCACAAGATCCAAAAGAACAATTAGAAATGGCGATTAATGCGGTTTTTGATTCATGGAATAATCAAAGAGCGATTGTATATCGCAGAATTAATAAGATACCTGACTATCTAGGTACAGCTGTAAATATACAAATGATGGTATTTGGAAATATGGGTGAAGATTCTGGAACTGGCGTAGCTTTTTCAAGAAACCCTTCAACAGGTGAAGCTGTTCTATACGGCGAATATCTAATGAATGCTCAAGGAGAGGATGTTGTAGCAGGGATTAGGACTCCTAAGCCAATAAATTCACTTAATGAAGTAAATTCTGAAGTATATAATCAGTTTCTAAATATTACAAATCAGTTAGAAAGTCATTATAAGGATATGCAAGATATTGAGTTTACAATTGAAAAAGGAAAACTATTTCTATTA
>CAZIGM010000062.1:0-9213 GCA_964538675.1 uncultured Bacillaceae bacterium
TAATATTATATATAATTTCTTACGTAAATATAAACTATTCATAACTTTAGTATAGATTGTTGCCTATTTATCTATACTTTTGTATCCATATTATATTTTCGACCATATATTAAATATGTAAATAGGCAAATATAATTTTTTTAGAAGGAGGAAACTTTTATATGAGTGAGGTTGAGGTAAATCAACAAAAAATGCCATATCAACAACCTATGCAACAAGATGATGATCAAAACATGTACCAATACCCGATAAACGAGCAATATCAATATCCTATGTATGGTCAATATCCTATGTATGGTCAAGGACAATGTCCGATGTATGGTCAATATCCTATGTATGGAAAACCTGGTTACGGCTATAGAGGTGGATATTGGAATAGATATCCTTACAATTACGGAAAAACCACAGATGAAGATGCATCTGATACCATAAACACAGATAATAATGAAGAAGCTACTACAGATATTTTCGGTTTTGGTTTCCCATGGTATGGTTACGGTTTTGGTTATCCATATTATGGCTATCCATATTATGGCTATCCATATTACGGATACGGATATGGTCAAAGATTTCCTTATTTTAGAAGAGGTCGCAGACGTTTTTATTAAAAATAATTAGATAAATATTGGGCTGTCGCTCCACGAACTATTTAGTTCGTTTTGCAACAGCCCCTTTATCTTACAATATTCAGGTTCTTTTATTCTATATTGAACTTACTAATTAACTCACTAAGATTATCAGCCATGGTGGCAAGTTCATTTGCAGAATTCTTAATTTCTTTAGATATTTCAACTTGTTCTTCTGAAGATATAACTAAATTCTCACTGCTTTGTGAAATATTATTTGACACGTTGGCGATTTGACTAACATCTTCAACTGCATTAGTAGTACCAGTAGCCATTTCATTAATAGTTATTGCAACCTCAGCTAATTGCGATGCAACGTTGTTCACAGAATTAATAATTATCCCGAATTTTGCCTCTGTTTGTTTTAATAATTGACTTTCTTTCGTAACGGAATTAATTACATCTTCAAATTTAATAAATGTCTGCTCAGAATCTTTTTGAATTATTTCAATTTTCTCTCTAACATCATCTGCTGCTTTTGAGGCACCTTCAGCTAATTTTTTAACTTCATCTGCTACAACTGCAAATCCTCGACCGTGTGTGCCCGCACGTGCTGCTTCAATCGAAGCATTAATAGCTAATAAATTAGTCTGATCCGAAATTTCTGTGATTAAATCAATAATATTACCTATATCATAGGAATGTTCTCGCAACCTACCAATTTTCTCACCTGAATCATTTACCAATTCAACTATTTGTGTATTATGTTCTAATATGTTGTCTATTAGTTCCATGCCATTCTCTCCTGCATCTTTGGCGTGGTACGATGTTGTTTTTACTTCTTCAGTGCTAGCAGATATTTCTTGATAACTAGCAGCTAATTCCTCCATTATGCTAAATATATTATCAACATTTTTCTCTTGCGTTTTAAGATCGGTATCCATTTTTTCTATTAAATCAGCAACTTTGGTGGCTGATTTATTTGTTCCTAAAGCCCAATCGTTCAACTGGTTTGATGATGATAAAACCATTGTTCCAGAATTTTTAACTTCTTCTAAAAGTAATTTGACTGATTCCGATGCTTTATTCATATTATCTGCTAAAATTCCTAATTCATTTTTTGTCTTAACGTAAACTCTCTTAGTTAAATCACCTGTACCAATAAGTGTCATTGTTTCACTAAGGTCATTAATTGGTTTAACCAATTTTCTTGATATTATTATAGCACTAACTACGATAAGAATAACAATTAAGATAATTAAAGAATATATTAACGACTTAACTTCCTCAACCTGTGGGTTAAAGTTATCCTCAAATGTATTATTTACTATTATCCAGTCCCAAGGTTCAAAATAAGTCATATACAGTATTACAGCTCGAGATTTACCGCTTGAATCTATGTATGTATAATTTAAAAAACCTTCTTTCTGAGCAATGATTTTTTCAACTATTTCATCTCCATGAAAACTTAACCCCTCATATTCTGGATGCATTACTGCTGTCCCTGACGAATTATAAGCAAATAAAAAATCACCTTCACCTATTACAAAACTTTCGTTAATTGATTTTCTCTTACCTTCATCGTTTTTAGTCCCCAATAATTCTTCACGAAGCTTGTCCTGTGCAAAGTAAATAGCCATTTCATCATTTTTTACCCTATTATTATAATCATCAGCGATTTGATATATAATCTCAACAGAATTTTTCAAATGTTCTTCACCCTGTTCAGTTAAAGATCTTTTAGAAACATTAAAAACTATTGAACTAATAATTATCAAAGGTATTAGAGATATAAGTATAAACCAGACAATAAATTCCGTTTTTAAACCGATTCTTTTACTATTTTTTTTCTTCTCCATTACTTCCCTCCTCTAAATCTTATAACTATGTTTATTATATGACTCATAAATATTTAGTACAATAAATTATTCTCAAATATTCAAATTAATTTATTTAAAAAAAAACACCTTGAAGTGAAGTGCTCCCCCTATAGCAAACAGTTTTTTATTTAAAACTGTCTACTACAAGAGGAGCATATCAAAAAGGTGTTTATTAAATAAATTTTAAAACTAAAATAGTTCCTAATAAACTAAATGCGCCAATAACAATTGACCAAAGCCCGAAAACATCTCCTTTTCTATATGCTATATATCCTATAATAATACTTATAGGTGCCAATATTAATGAAGCAACAATTAAAGATAAGATAGCAAAAAATATTCCAAAAATCCCTGCTGTGGATCGCTCTATAGCTATATTATTTGTGCTACTAATAAAATTGTTTATATCAATTTCTTCCGCTATCTCTACATCTTTATTAGTACTTATTTTAGGATTTATTCCAACCACCCGCTCTCTATATCTTATTTATTGTCAACAGGCTTAAACGTATTGCATATAGTATCTAGCTTACCACTTGCGTTTACAGAATATTCTCCATTAATATCCCCAAACTCTTCATAAAATTTATTATTAGCATTTGTTTCTATATCAACCATTATGGAATCTGCTGTACAGTTATTTTCTCCTTCATGGTAATAGCAATTACTTACACTACATTTAACTTTTGGCATAATATCACCTCCTATTACTTATAACTTTTACAAAAACAAATAAAAAGTTTCATTGATAAATTATCCAATAATATTATTTCCAATAAAATTGGTATTAATAAATAGGAATAAAAAAAAATATCTCTTCCAAACTAATAATGTGACGTATTGTTTCCATGTAAATAAGTTTTGTAGTCAGGAGAGATAATTTATGTTTAACAAATATAGATTGTTTTATTTAATAACTATTCTTACTTTATTAATGATTTTTGGTCTCACAGAAAATAATAATGATGATTCCATAAAAATAAAAAAAGAAATTGAAGAAGAAGTAGATTATATCTATGAAGATGCCACATTAACTACTAAAATACATCTAAATCAATTATACTCCCAACTAGAATTAATGCTTAATGATTCAAATGTCGATATTAATAAAATAATAAAGGATTATTCTGAAGTAATTAGCATTGATTTAATAAAAAATTCTTCATCAGATAAAAAATTATTAAATATATCTCCATTTTTTACAGAAGAAACTTATAAGTATGTATATTTAAATATTCCTGCCAATAATCAGAACAAAGATATTATTTATCAAGTAAAAGTAAAACTGGATATATTAAATGAAATTAAAGATAAACAACAATTACGAATGTATACAGTTACACACCTACAAAATAATAGATGGAAAACAACTCCAACAAAATATATAGCAAATAAGAATTTAAGTTTATCGATAGATGAACGTCTTCCAAGTCTAGATCCAAGCAAAGAAGAAAAAGGAATAAGTCATTATATTGAAAACGAAATTGTTATAAAATTTAGGAAAGATGTAGATGAACAATATATAAATAATTTTTTAATTAGATATGATTTAGAAATAAGTAAACGTAGAGACAACGTTGTAATTATTAAAAGTTTAAAAAGTGATACAAAAAATTTGATGAAAACCTTACAGGATAATAGAAATAAAGATAAACCATACATTGAATATATAGAGCCACATTTTATATATCTGACAAATGATATGATAAACAATTTCATACCAAATGATGCACTTTATTCAGAATATCAATGGAATTTACCTTCTATATATACAGAAAAAGGTTGGGAAACAACACGAGGTAAAGATGACATAATTATAGCCGTAGTAGATACAGGAGTTGATTTAAATCATCCTGAATTTAAGAATAAGCTAGTAGACGGATATAACGTTTTAAAACCTAACTCACCACCAATGGATGATGATGGTCATGGTACACACGTTGCAGGAATAATTTCTGCTAATACGAATAACGAGGAAGGTATAGCAGGGATCACTTGGTATAACAAAATAATGCCCATAAAAGTATTAGATCAATCCGGAGCAGGTACATTATTTGATGTCGCAGAAGGTATCTATTGGGCAACAGAACACGGAGCAAAAATAATCAACCTTAGTTTGGGTAATTATGCCGAATCAAGATATCTATACGATGCAATAAAATATGCCTATTCAAAAGATGTTATTCTTGTCGCAGCATCAGGTAATGATAATATAAATGATTTAGGTTACCCCGCTGCTTACCCAGAGGTCATAGCTGTAGCAGCTGTTGACCACTTTAAGCAAAAGGCAGAGTTTTCTAATTATGGACCATATATTGATGTTGCTGCTCCAGGTGTTAATATTGCTAGCACATATCCAAACTTTGAATATGCAGCTATGTCTGGAACTTCTATGTCAAGTCCACACGTAGCAGGTTTAGCTGGATTAATTAGAGCAATCAACCCAACTTTATCTAATGAGGATGTAATAAATATAATAAAAGAGTCAGCTACAGATATTGGAGTACCTGGTAAAGACAAGTATTTTGGCTATGGTGAAATAAACGTAGAAAAAGCCATTAATCTTTCAACTACAAAAGTAAAAGTAACTGAAAAAAATCTGTTTGACTGGATTATTAAATTCTTTAAATGGTAAAAAAACGATGCAGTAGTAAAATAAATCCTACACTGCATCGAATATTTTTTAAGCAAGTCTAAATATTATGCCTTTCCCACCTTTTGGATACTTCCATTCAATATTATCATATGGGCAACTTATTCGACAGCTGCCGCACTCATGACATCCTTCATAACCCACAAACATTCTATCGCCTTCCCATTTGTAAGACTCTGCAGGACATATAGTTGTACATACTTTTTCTTTACACTTTGTTTTACAAATATCAACATCTTTTATATATAGGTGAGATTCACCATCTGATGTAAAACGCGTTAGATATTGTAATTCCTCTATACTTAATTTTTTATTAGGTTCTGACATTATTTCATCACCTTCCATAAACGATATACATCACGTGCCGTTTTTATCATTCCTCTATCCCTTACCTTATCCATTATTTTTTTCTGTTTTCCCCACTTAGAAACACCATCAACAGTAAGCATTTCACTCGCTGCGTTTGTAATCATTGGAAAATATACATTAAAATATTCGGGATGGTTAGCAAGTGTATGAGTAGCGTCTTTATATTTCTTTAAATCTTGACCGACAAAACTATTCATTAGATTTTGTTGATAACTGTACAGAATATTTTCTGAATAATCATTAAGCTTATTTGCTAAAATAGCTGTCTCAGCTGCTAAAGTTCCTGATGCCATTGCAAGGTTTGATCCCTCTCTATGAATACCATTAACCAATTGTGCAGCATCACCTACAACCATAACTCCATGACCAACAAGCTTAGGTATCGCGTGATATCCACCCTCTGGGATAAGATGTGCTAAATACTCTTTTGATTCTCCACCCTCTATTAGTTTACGGATTATAGGATGTTGTTTAAATGATTCTAATAAATCATGTGGACGCTGTCCATTTTTTGCTAAATCAGAAAGTAGTGTACCTACTCCAATACTTATACTCTCTTTATTAGTATAAATAAAGCCGGTTCCTACCATTCCTTGAGTAGAATCACCGAATAATTCAATAGTTGCGCCTTGATTTGGCTCAAGATTAAATCGATCTTCAATTTTTTCTGAAGGAAGATTAATTACCTGCATTGTAGCCAAGGCAACGTCACTTGTTTTTAATTCTTTATGAAAGCCAAGTTGTTTAGCTAATAATGAATTAACTCCATCAGCTAAAATAACAATATCAGCGTAAAGATCCCCGTCAGGTCGATCAGTTTTTACACCAATAACTTTACCATCCTCAACTATTACATCAGTAACAACTGTTTCATTAATTAATAAAGCACCTTTTTCAACAGCTTTTTTTGCAAACCATTGATCAAATTTTGCTCGAAAAACTGTAAAATTATTGTAGGGTGGTTCAGCCCACTCTAGACCTTTATATCCTGCCTTAAAAACAGAATGTTTATCTAATATCCAGTAATTCTGTTCAACAATTGGACGTTCTAATGGTGCTTCCTCTAAAAACTCAGGCACAATCTCCTCAAGTGGATAACGATATAAAACTCCACCCATAACATTTTTTGATCCAGGATATTCACCACGTTCTATCATAATTACTTTTAATCCCGCTTTAGCTAAAGAATAAGCAGCAGAAGATCCAGCAGGCCCACACCCTACAACAATTACATCAAATTTTTCAGCCATTTTTCACTTCACCACTTTTCTGTTTAATTTTTTTGAACTCATCAGTAAATTTAGGAATAATTTCAAATGCATCCCCTACAAGACCATAAGTACATTTTTCAAATATTTTTGCATTTGGATCCTTATTTATAGCAACTACAACTTCAGAGTTTTCCATACCTACTATATGTTGGACTGCACCTGAAATACCAATGGCAAAGTAAAGTTTAGGTGCTATGGTAGTTCCGGTTTGTCCAACTTGATTCTTATGACTTATCCAACCAGCTTCAACGGCATCACGACTTGCACCAACTGCAGCTCCTAATACATCAGCAAGATCTTTAATCATTTGGAAACCTTTTTCATCTTGTAGCCCTTTTCCACCTGCTACAACAATATCTGCGTCTGCAATACGAATTTCGTCGCCTAATTCTTGGACTACTTCAATAACTTTTGTCTGTAGCGTATCCTCATCGACATATATGCTTTCTTCAAAAATTTTTCCCTTACGTCCATTGACTGGCTCATTAGCCTTCATTACCTTAGGACGTACTGAAGCCATCTGAGGTCTCTCTTTTTTACATAAAATAGTAGCCATAATATTCCCACCCATTGCTGGACGAGAAGCTTCTAATAACCTTGTATCCAAATTAATATCTAATCGAGTACAATCTGCAGTTAACCCAGTTTCTAACGTAGTAGCAACAGTACTTGCTAAATCACGTCCAATAACAGTAGCACCAAACAATAAAATCTCAGGTTTATATTTGCGAACAATATTAACTACTCCATATTGATAAGCTTCTGATCGATATTGATCAAAAACAGAATCCTCTGTTAAATAAACTATATCAGCTCCATATTCAAATAATGTATCAGTAAGATGCTTTACATTATTACCTATTAAGATTCCAGCAAGTTCTATTCCTAATTTATCAGCTAATTCCCTTCCAACACCTAATAATTCTAAGGATACTGGAGCAATCTTGCCGTTGCGTTGTTCAATATATACACTAACACCTTGATGTTCACTCACAACCATAATTATGCCCCCTCCTTAGTAAATAAATCGTGAATATTAACAAGATTATCAATTACTTTATCTACCATTTGTTGTGGGTTACCTTCTATTTTTTCTCCGCCAGATTGTTTAGGTGGAGCGAATATCTTACTAACTACAGTGGGAGAACCTTTAAAACCTAATTTTGTAGAATCTACTTCCATATCTTTTATAGTCCATATAATTGGTTGATATCTTGATGCAGCAATCATATTAGGAAGTGGGGAATAACTTAAATCATTAATCTCTTTTTCCACTGTTATAAGACACGGTAATTTTGATTCTATAAATTCATGACCATCTTCAATTCTTCTTCTAAGTTTGATAATACGTTTTACTGGGCTAAAGCTATCAACTTTATCAACTTGAGTTAAAACTGGAATTTCCATTCTTCTTGCTATCCCAGGTCCAACTTGAGCAGTATCACCATCAATAGCTTGCTTTCCTGCAAAGATAATATCTACTTGTTCATTCTCAGATATTTTCTTAATTGCTTGAGTTAAAGCGTAACTAGTTGCTAAAGTATCAGCACCAGCAAAAGCTCGATCTGTAATTACAACGCCCTCATCTGCACCCATTTCAATAGCTTTTTTAACAACACTAGTTGCCATAGGAGGACCCATAGTTAAAACAGTTACTTTACCACCGTACATTTTCTTAAGCCGAACCGCTTCCTCAACCGCATGTGCATCATAAGGGTTTAAAATAGATGGTGCACTCCTACGATCAAGAGTATTTGTAACTGGATCTAGTTTTACTTCACTAGTATCTGGAACTTGTTTTATACATACTAAGTAATGCATTTAACATTCCCACCCTTCCTTTAAAAATTATTTCTCTATTAATTCATTTATAATGCTAGTTTGATAAAAATTTCACAATCTATTTTGCAAAAAAAAAAATCATGCTTCCTTTTGATTTAATTTTAACATAAAATCGATTAAAATGTAAGTGTAATGGTGTCTTCACTTACATTTACCCTTATCAAAATAGTATAATATTTTTGAAACTTTAACTTATTTTTATCGTAAATTAATATATAATAAGTAATAAGTACTAAGTAGTAAGTTATACTTATTTATCATCATAAAAAGGATGTGAGCTTATGATAGCTATCGGGTCAGGACTAATAATTCTTGCACTTCTTATTTGGATAATCGACCCTATTTATGCTATTTTCGCTAGTGTTATTCCTCATGAGAATTACATTATCGGAGCTTTAGCTATTGGAGTAATTGGAAGTATATTAGTTCTTCTTGGCGTTGCTTACGACCGTTATAAAGAATATAAGGAGGATGAAGAGAACAATGATTATCGTAAATACTGAGAATGTACCAGGTTATAAGGTAACAAAAGTCCATGGGATGGTAAGAGGCAACATAGTTCAATCAAAACATATTGGTAAAGATATTGTTGCTGGATTTAGAACAATAGTTGGTGGAGAAATCAAAGAATA
>CAZIGM010000063.1:0-9157 GCA_964538675.1 uncultured Bacillaceae bacterium
GTTTTAGTTCAAAAAAACGATAAGGGAATTTGGCAGGTTACTGGAGTTGGAGTTCGAATAGCAGGTAAAAATAGTATAACTACACACGTTCCAAGGGGAGGGTATATAGTTTCTGCCAAAAAAGTTTTTAAATATTCTTTTGGCACTTCTTCTAAAGATTGGGAAGAAGCAATAACGAAAATTTCCATTGATATAGCTAAGCACATTGAAAAAAGCTCTGGCAATGTTCTAGGAGAACTTTCCTTGGATTTAGGTATTGACCAAGATAATAATTTTTGGTTTTTTGAAGCAAATTCAAAACCGATGAAATTCGATGAAATTTCTATAAGATATACCTCTTTATTACGTTTAATACAATATTTTAAATTTCTTTCTGGGTTTACGGAGTGAATACAATGAAAATTGTGAAAATTACTAATTTGACCCCTGACAGTTTTAGAACTAAATTAATTAGATTTATAAGTAAGTATGGAGATAATCATATAACGTTAAAGGCTATCAAATGGCTTAGGAAAACTAATTTTTCCTCTCTTGATTTAGATAATGGTGATCTAATATATGTATCTTTAGACAATAATAAAAAGATTTGTGGTGTACTGGTTATTTCAAATTACGGTCTAAAACAGGCATTTATAGTTGTTCACCCGTTAATGAGAAAAAAAGGACTTGCTAATAACTTAACAAATGAAGCAATGATAAATCTTAATCGATTATATGTGAAAGTTGCTAATGACAATTTTCCAAGTTTAAAACATTGTTTTTCTCTTGGAATGAGAGCATTTGATATGATGAATGGTCCTACTGGAAAGCCAACTCTAGTGTTGGGATACGGGGATTTCGACCCTAAGGAATGGCATAAATATAATTCTATTAAGTGAAGGCTATGATACCTTCTCTTTTTTGTGCAAGTTATCTGTATATTTTAACATCTTTTTAAAAATAATATGAAGGAATGAATATTGGAGGATTGATATTGTGCCTGACAAAAAACAGTTTAAATTCTTTCGAAAAACAAAAGATAATGAAGAAAATATCGATAAATATCTTCCAAATAACCCCATTTCAAAATCTATAGATAAAAATATTAAAGAGATTCTTAATGAATTAGGAAACAGCAGTGATATAATTCTCAGAAAATTTGTAATAGGTAAAGAAAAACCTATGAAAGCCGCTATTATCTATACTGATGGATTAGTAAACGTAGGGCATATAAATAATTTTTTAAAAGTATTATTCACAGGTTTTCCAGAGAATCAAGGCAATTCACCTATTATAGAAACAATAAAAGAAAAAATATTAAATATTAGTGAGGTCACTCTATCAAAAAATAAAATTGAATTAATAAACAATATTCTTATGGGATTAACTGTGATTTTAGTTGAAAATAGTGATACAGCTTTGATTGCTAATACTAAAGGTTGGGAAACACGATCAATAATGGATCCTCAAAACCAACAAATTATCAGAGGACCAAGAACTAGCTTTGTTGAGAATATTAGGACAAATACAGCCTTAATAAGAAGGTATTTGTCAACATCAAAGTTAAGGTTAGAGCAAATGAAAGTTGGTAAAATATCTGAAACTACAGTTGGAATTATGTATATAGAAGGACTGGCAAATAAAAAGATAGTAGATGAAGTCAAATACAGAATAAAAAAAGTTGATATTGATGTACTATTGGGTATTGGTATTCTTGAAGAATTTATTCGTGACAATAATTTAACTTGGTTTCCAACAATTGCATATAGCGAACGACCTGATATTGCTGCAGGCCATTTAGCAGAGGGCAAAATTATTATTATAGTAGATGGTAATCCCTTTGTTATGGTTGCTCCCGTTACATTTTTTATGTTTTTTCAATCAGCAGATGATTATTATCTTCCATACCAAATTAGTACGTTATTACGTATCTTAAGATATATTTCATTTTTTATTTCTATAGCCTTACCTTCAATATATGTATCAGTAACTACCTTTAATCCAGAATTATTACCTACAACAATATTAATTAGTTTAGCAGCTCAAAGAGAAGGAGTTCCATTCCCTACTTTTTTAGAAACCTTTGTCATGGTATTTGTATTTGAAATATTACGTGAAGCTGGACTAAGAATGCCCAAACCAATGGGACAAGCTATTTCCATTGTTGGAGCATTGGTATTAGGTACGGCAGCAGTTGAAGCAGGAATTATATCAGCCGCAGTTGTTATTATCGTATCTATGACAGCAATAGCAGATTTCACTTCACCTTATATTGAACTTTCTAATGCAGCAAGAATAGGACGATTTATATGGTTAGCTTTTGCATCAATGTTTGGGTTATTTGGGTTACTTTTTGCATTAATACTTGCAACAATTCATTTATCTTCCTTGCGCTCTTTTGGCATCCCTTATTTAAACGGTCTTGCTCCATTCAATCTTAGTGATCAAAAGGATATTATCATAAGAGCACCCTGGTTTCTAATGAAAAAACGCCCACACCTGATAGCAGAAAAAAATCTAACTCGTCAAGGTCAGAATACAACTCCAAAGCCACCAGAGGATAGACAGAGAAAGGGTGGAAAATAATGAAAAAGATGCGCATAAAAATATTTCTATTAATATTAATATTTCTGTTATTAATAGTAATTAATTTAGGCTGCTGGGATAAACGAGAACTAGATGAGATCTCTATAGTTAGTGCAGCAGGTGTCGACTTTGGACCTACAGAAAAGGAAATCACTTTTATATATCAAATAATTAATCCATCAGCTATAGCTGGAAAGGGAATTAGTAGTGTTAAAGTTCCTTTTATTACACAAAAAACAACAGGTGAAACTATTTTTGATGCAATAGCAAAAACGAATAGAGAGATTTCCCGAGAACTGTATTTTGATCATCTCCAAATATTTATAATTGCATATGATTTTGCAAAAGAGAAAGGAATTGAAGACATTTTAGATGGTTTGTACAGAGATCATGAAATTAGAGAGAATATATTTATGTTAATTTCTTTAGATAATAAAACTGAAGAAATTCTATCTACCATAATAACATTAGAAAATATCAATGGTAATTATATTAAAAATATATTAGATAATGCTTATAAAAACGAAAGTGCCACCAGACCTGTAGAACTAAGAGAAGTCGTATCAACATTAAGTAGTGCAACAAAATCACTTGTTATACCTTTAGTAGATGTTGCTATTACTGATCAAAACAGTAATATTACTAACGCCCAATCTAGTAAACAAGAGACAGTAATTAAAGTTGAAGGGTTTGCTGTTTTTAAAGAAGATAAAATTATTGGAAAATTAGATTTCCAAGATGCGTTAGCTTTAAATTGTATAACAGGTAAATTAAAAAAAACAATTTGTGTTATCTCCTATAAAGGTTCTAATCATTCCATTGAAATATTAAATTCAAAAACAGAAATAAAGGCTGATATAAAAAATGGACAACCAAAAATTTTAATTGATGTAAAACATCAAGCAAATATTAGTGAGATAAATGCGCCTATTGATTTATCAGACCCAGAGGTTATAAAAGATCTTGAGCATGAAACCAATAAGAAAATAAATCAAGCAATTACAATGTTAATAGAAAAAGTTCAAAAAGAATGGAAGGTTGATATTTTTGGTTTTGGAGAAGCGCTCGAGAGGCAAAACCCTAAAGAATGGAAGCAAATTGAAGATGACTGGGTAGAATATTTTACAAATCTTAAAGTTGAAGTAAAAGTAAATACTACAATACGAGAAATCGGGATGAAAAATAAAACTTTCCAAGAAGATATAAAGGGAGCTAAATAGATGAAAGCATTTTTCTTAATAATCTTTATAATTCTTGTTTCTTTTTTAGAGATAAAAAAATTATATGCTAAAAAAAAGAAAAGAGAAATTTATGTCTTTTCTGTTTTAATATTGTTAGCTACCTATTTGTCTTTAGGAACATTATTAGATATATATATACCAAATCCAACAAATGGATTGAAAATTATTTTTGAGCCAATTCAAACATGGTTATTTAAAATACTAAGTTAATATTATTGAGGAGGGAAACAATGATTGAAAACGGAGAGATAAACAGATTTCAGTTTTTTTTGCTTGTTGTTAATTTCACAATAGGTAGTGCCCTTCTTATTATTCCCTCATCTGTTATTAGTGAAGCAAAACAAGATGCTTGGATTTCAATTTTACTCACAATATTAATTGGTGTATTTCTACAATATGTCATGATAACATTAGCAACTAAATATCCAAGTAAAACGTTAATAGATATTATTGAATTATTATTAGGTAAAATATTCGGAAAAATAATTGGTCTATTATATGTTTGGTTTTTTTTTCACCTCGCATCACTAGTGTTAAGAAATATTATTGACTTTATAATCATTACTTTAATAACTGAAACTCCAATTGTAGTTTTAAGTATTGCGATTGGAATATCTTTATTTTATTACATAAAGTATGGATTAGAAGTCATTGCAAGATCAAATGAATTATATTCATTTGGAATTCTAATAGCCATAATATTAACTATGTTATTAGTAAGTCCTTTAATGGAGGGCAAAAATATATTACCTGTTCTAGAGAATGGAATAAAACCTATTTTAAGGGGTACGTTACCCATTATTGGTTTCCCTTACGCAGAACTGGTAGTTTTTCTTATGATAGTTCCATATATAAATAATAAGAAAAATCTTAAAAAAATATTTATATCTGCTGGAGCAACTGGAGGATTAGTATTATTTATTGTTACCTTAACTTCAATATTAGTATTAAATCCTCTAGAGCCACAATCAAATATTTATGCTACTTATAATGTGGCAAGATTAATAAATATAGGTGACTTCATAACAAGAATGGAAACATTAATTGGGCTAACATTTATAGTTATTGCTTCTATAAAGCTTGTAATTAGTTATTACAGTGGCATACTAGCTCTGTCACAAATAACAAGAATAAGTGATTATCGACCTCTTCTATTCCCTACATTAATAATTATTATTACACTATCTATTAACTTAAATAAAAATATTGTAGAAGAATTATTTGTAGCCTATTATGTATGGACACCATATGCCTTAATATTTGGATTTCTTATTCCACTTATATTATTATTCTTATCTTATTTTAAATCTTATTTTAAAAAAGTCGGTGAATAAGATGCTAGAAAATGGTAAAATAAATCGATATCAGTTGTTTTTATTGTTAATAAACTTTCTACTAGGGAGCGCCCTTATCCATATCCCATCAAAAGTAATTGGCATAGCTAAACAGGATGTATGGATATCTATGTTGTTACTTATTGTTATTGGTAGCTTATTTATCGTATTAACTTCTACATTGTCAAAATTATACTTTGGAAAAACTATTATTGGGATTAATAAAGAAATTTTGGGTAAAAAATTGGGATTAATAATTAATCTTCTATATATAATGTATTTTATTACATTGGCTTCAATTTTGTTGCGCGAAATAACAGATATAATAAAAGTAATTACTCTAAATGAAACTCCGATTGTAGTTATTTGCATCCAAGTAGCAGTACTAGTTTTTTTCGCTACTTATTATGGTTTAGAGGTGATTGCCCGTTCAAATGAGATATATTCTATATTAGCATTTATCGGTTTTTTCTTTACTGTACTATTACTTGTACCAATAATGGAATTAGATAGATTACAACCAATTATCGGCAATGGTTTTAAGCCTATTGTTAAAGGGGTTTTTCCACTATTAGGATTTACTTATGGAGAAATGGCAATTTTTTTTATGATTATTCCCTATGTTAATAACAAAAAACATTTAACTAAAATTTTAATTGGTAGCGGAGTTGTAGCAAGTCTTACTCTATTACTTTTAATTCTTAGCTCAATACTTGTTTTAGATATTAATGAAGCAGAGTCATCAATCTTTGCACCAATTTCAATTGCCAGATTGATAAATATAGGTGATTTTTTTTCTCGTGTTGAAGTTGTTTTTAATTTCACCTATTTCGCTACTGTATTTATTAAATTATGCTTATGTTTCTATGCTGGAGTTTTAGCGTTTTCTGAAGTTTCAAAATTATCTTTTTATCGACCAGTAATTATTCCGCTATTAATCATTGTTATTAGTTTATCTGAATTACTTTTCAGTAATATAGTTGAATTTCTTGATTTTACTTCTAACTCTTGGCTACCATATACTCTCGTATTTACTTTTGGAATTCCAATCATTTTATTAATATTAACATTTGTTAAAAAGAAGAAAAAACCCTCTAGATAAGCCTAGAGGTCAACCTATTATTGTTGCTCTTAACTTCTTTTTCTTATATTAAAATTATCTTGAAGCAATAACCAATTTTGTGGAAACGATAACCCCAATTTCCAATAGCTAATTCCTCTTAATCCATATTTTTTTATTAAATCAAATTTTGCTTGAATGCTTCTTGCATCTTCAAACCATACTTCATGTTTAACTCCTTCTTTATCTGTATAATTAAAATATGGTGCTTGTGCTTCATAATCATATTTAATTGAAACATTTTCTCTTTTTGCTAATTCAATTGCTTGCTGAGGACTTAATGCCTTAGCTGGGCTACCACCGTACATAAAAGGTTCCTTCCAATCATATCCATACATATTTTGCCCTAACATTATTTTATTTGCTGGCATCTCAGTTAATGCATATTCTACAACTTGTGTAACTGGTCCGATAGGACTAACAGGCTGAGGTGTACTATATGTATAGCCCCATTCATATGTCATGGGGACGGAAAAATCTACTACATCACCGTGTGCCCCATAATCATGAGCTGTATACCATGCACCCTCCTGTTCGGCACTAGTCTTTGGTGCTAATGCTGTTGACATCATAAATCCAGCAGGTTTTAATACATCAGCTGCTTTTTTAAGGAATTTATTATAAGCATCTTTATCTTTTGGATCAATAAACTCAAAATCAAAATGAATATCTTTAAACCCTAATTCATTTGCTGTTTTAACAATATTATTTAATAAAGTATTTGATACTTCTTCATTATTTAATATAGCACTAGCTAATTCTTTGCTAAATTGCCCATCTTCTTGATTAGTTACAACTAACATATTAGTTACTCCGTTTTGTTTAGCAATACTAGGTAAATCATCTAATGGTGGTGGAGTTAATGTACCATCTCTATTTGCTTGAAAACTAAAGGGTCCCAAATAAGTTAAATATGGACTTATTTCCCTTACAACCCTTTTTTGTTCTTCAGTAACTTTACCAATTGGCTCGATATATGCATTTACTTCAATTGACGTTTTTGGTTTAGGTGGAATATATAGCCTTAACCCAACGGGCAACATAGAATTGTATGAAATAGCATTAATTCTTGCTAACTCTCTAGGGTCAATATTATATCTTTGACCTATTGACCATAATGATTCCCCTGGCTGTACCCAGTGATATCTTCCAACTATAGGTATAACTAAGGCTTGACCAGTTACCAATTGATTGGGATCAGGTATTTCATTAGCCTTAGCTATTTCTTGCCATGTTGTATTAAAGGCTTGAGCTATTCCGTATAATGTTTGACCTCTTCGAACTACATGTATTTGCAAACTAATATCCTCCTTACTCCTCTTTTAAACATCATATTACTTAATCGCCTAATCTGTGCAAAAAAAATAAGACCTGAATTATAGGTCCCAGAGTGCTATTAAAGTCAAAAATCACAGACTGTAGAAAATGTTTTAGTTCAAGACACGCTTAAAACGAGGAATGGAGCTTACATTGAGCAAAAGTATATGTAGTTTACGTTAGTGCGGCATAGCACGACTTATGCTTTAGCATAATAGTGTGACTTGTACTCTTTTATTATCTACTTTAGGTTAACATCTTGTGTACTTATTGGAGTACTTTCTTCCATATTTTACTCCATTAGAAGAAAGGTAACGGACATCATAAGCACGTTGTAAGCTACAAATACTACCAGCAACGCAGAAATTGGGCATTTTCAACAGGCTAAAGACCTGGATTATAGGTTTTATCTCCCTTTCCACTCATGTGCAGCTATACTAATAACATCTGGTGGATTATTTATCAACTTATATCTTGGTGCGCCAGCATTTATTGTAATTATAACTGAGGGATCAGTTATTGTTAATGTGAATGCATTTATTAAATCTTCATATAAATAAGGAAAATTCGTATTTGAATCATCAAAAAATTTTATGTCGTATTGAATTTGTTGTGTCCAATAGCTATTAATCCCGGGAAATAATTCTAAATTTAACTTTAAATTTTTATGTAATATATATTCTACTGCCTGGATACTTTCTTTTTTATTAAAGACTAAATAACCATCCATATATCGATCAATTAAAATATATTGTGCAGCTCCTGCAGCCACTTCTTCAGCAACAAATTTAAGACTGTAAACTTGTTCTTGATGCATATTATATTCATATTGATAAGTTGTAAAAATCATAAAAACAAAAAACAAGGCTACTCCTACAATATAGGTCTTCATTCAATTAACAGCTCGCTCGGCACTTCACCTTTAACTATATATTCATAACCGTTAATATCATCTTCTATTGTGAAAAAGGTCTGCATAGCAATTACTTCATCTATAGGTATGCCAATTTCAAATTGTATCATTTCTCTGTTGTCAAAATTATCAAAACGATATTTTGGTGTAGTAGTTACATCAACTCTAATTTGAGATGAATCAACATCTAATGCTTCAATAATTTTATTTATCATTTCATTAATATTATAATCTTTAAAATACCCATCAGTTCTTGCTTTTTGCGCGGCATTATATACAATATTATTCACGGTTTGTATTTTATAATGATTAATTTGATTTATAGTCCACTGTAAGGGGAAAAACATTAGTATTAAAAAAATTGCAAATCCAACAATATATTCCTTCATTTTTTATCCTCTACTAACTCTAATTATTAATTTCACTTATTTCACTTATCATTTCATTTGCTATATCGTCTACGCCAGATCTCATACTATTAGGATTAGTAGAATCTAAAATTAATGTATTAGCTATGTATACTCCTAAAATTATCAATGCAATCGTAACAATAAATTGTTTCATTTTTTCACTCCCTTAAGATTTTTTTACCCAGATATGATTAGACTCCCACTTAAGTGGGGGAAAATGAATTTAGGATAAGTCTCACATAGCACGACTAAATGCT
>CAZIGM010000064.1:0-9113 GCA_964538675.1 uncultured Bacillaceae bacterium
CTTAACGTAAGTGAGTACCGTAGATTTAAGCAGTAACGCAGAAATAGGACATTTTCTATAGTCTGAAGGTATTATCTCTTTAATTGAGATAATACCTTTTTTATATAATTTTGTTCTATATATTAAATTCTAGCATATTAATATTCATAAATAATTATAACCAAAGAAAATTTTTGAAATTTATTAGTAGAAACTTAAATATTAATAAAATATAACCGATATATTATATAACAGATATATTACATAACAGTTATATTATACTTTCTAGGAGTGATATTTATGGAAATTCTAAAAAAGGAAAAAATAGGTGAAATAGATTTCTTCGGACAATCTGCTATAGCTTTTAGAGAAATTTACACTAATGGAGATTGGAAATTTGTAGTTGTAACTAATAGTAAACGCATTGTTCTAATTACTTATTAAATACTTTTCTTCAAAAAGCTTGTAACCTTTGTTTCTTAATTTGCATGCTGGACATTGACCACAACCAAAACCTTTAATTCCATTATAACAAGTTAATGTCTCGTTTTTTATTATATCAAGAACCCCTAAATCATAAGCAAACTTCCATGTTTCTGCTTTATCTATCCACATAAGCGGTGTGTATATCTCAAACTGATAATCCATAGACAAATTTAATGTTACATTAATAGATTTAATAAAAACATCTCTACAATCTGGATAACCACTATAATCGCTCTGTGATACTCCTATTACAATATTATTTATTTCCCTTTGCTTTGCGAAAATAGCTGTGAATGTCAAAAACAACATATTTCTACCATCTACAAATGAATTAGGCAATCCTTCTTTAGGAGTTTCTTTATCTACATTAATATCAGCCCTAGTTAATGAGTTAGGAGCTAACTGATTTAACAAATTCAAATCTAATATATGGTGTTCTATATCATTTCTTTTACATATTTCTTTAGCACATTCTAATTCTATTTTATGTTTTTGATTATAATCAAAGGATATAGCAATAACCCTATCAAATTTTTTCTTCGCCCAAAATAAACAAGTTGTACTGTCTTGCCCGCCACTAAAAACTACTATTGCTTCTCTTTTATTCATATCTATCACCTAATTTTTATTACATAACATCATTAGTTTATTATTTAACATAGAATTACTGTTAAATTCACCTCTTAATGTACAAGTAACTGTCTTTGTATTAGCTTTTTTAATTCCCCTAGTCGTTATACAAGCATGTTCCCCTTCAATAATTACCGCTACATTCTCGGATTCAGTAATAAGCTGAATTATTTCTGCAATATCTGATCCAATTCTTTCTTGTAGTTGTAATCTTCTACCTACCATATCAACTACCCTAACTATCTTACTTAATCCAATAATCTTCTTATTAGGAATATATGCAACAGTAGCTTTCATATTATACATCAACGCCAAGTGATGCTCACAATGACTAAACATTTCAATATCTTTTAAAATAACAATATCTTTATATTCATCAACAACCAAATCTTCCTCAAATGTTTTATCAAATAAACTAGCAATTTCTTTATTGCTATATGAAATCCCCTTAAACAATTCTTCATACATTTCAGCTACTCGTTTAGGAGTTTCAAGCAATCCCTCTCGTTCAGGATTTTCTCCAATTGCAACTAATATTCCTCTTATATGTTCTTCAATAGCTTTTTTATCTATAGTCAACTTTTCTATACCCCCTTAGTCTCAGAACCCCAAATAATCTTATGAAGTTGTAACTGTAAATTCACATTATTCATTTTATTTTCTTTCATAAAATTCACTATATCAGTTAATTCTATTTGTCCAAAAACTGGACTTATATATACACTCGTTTTGTCTAGTAGATTATAATCCTTTAGAATTTCCTTAGTTTTTGTTAAATCATCAATATTGTTAACAACAAACTTTACGATATCATTTCTACTCAAATACATAAAATTTTCAAAAATCATTTTATCTTCCATCTTGCTTGATGCTAATTTATAGTCCATTGTAAAGCTTAATAAATCCCTATTAAGTTCAACAAAAGGTTTTAGATTAATACTACCATTAGTTTCTATTTCAATACAAAGTTTATTATCATTTGTCAGCAATGTAAGCAGTTCAATGATATTATCTTGAATCAGTGGCTCTCCTCCAGTAATAGTAACATTTTTTACCCCAGTCTCTTTAATGTAGCTATATATTTCTTCAGATGTCATTAATTCATACTCTACATCCTTTTCATTTGCCCACTTCGTGTCACAATAACTACAATTGAGATTACAACCAGCGAATCTAATAAAGACTGCTAATTGTCCAGATAACTTACCTTCACCATTTACACTAATAAACTTTTCAACAACCTTATATACCATAATATTATCCTCATCTATTCATAAACCGCGCTATTTGTTGGAGTTTCATATACAGTAGCTCTTTTCACTTCGTAGCCCTTTTCTTTAATATAATTAAAGAAATGTGCTGCAAAATTTTCTGCAGTCGGTCTAAATTTTACTATAATAATCTTAAAAGAATCCTCTAATAAACAATTTAATGTTTCTTTTCTCATTGTTCCCTCTTGAATGATAAATGCGTGATCGTAGAAATTAGCCATTTCCTGTACATCCTTTTTTATATCACTAAAGTCAGTAACCATTCCTTCTAATTGTCCGTCATCAATCAGTCTATCCGATTGAACCTCTATTTCTACCTTCCATCTATGACCATGGATATTACCACATTTACCTTCATACCCTGCCAAAAAATGTGCACTGTCAAAGCTATGCTCAACCTTTAAAATATACATACAAAACTCACCCTTTTAAAAATTATATCTATAACCATAAAAACAACATCCTATTGCACCATTGAACTGTGGATCATCAACTATTAATACCTCAGCATAATCCTCTTTTAAAAACTTGATAATTCCTTGATTATTAGCAACACCTCCTGTAACAATAAGTCTATTGTTTTTAAATTTATTTAACAATGGTTTTATTCTTTTATATAAAGAGTAATTAACGCCTGCACATAATCTTTCTATTTCAATACCCTCTGCAATTTTTCCAATCAGTTCTGATTCTGAAAAAACAGCACAAGTAGAATTTAAATCAATCGGCTCTTCATTATAATTACACATTTCTTCAAGTGGAATTTCTAGTATATTGGCCATATTTTCTAAATATCTTCCCGATGATGCAGCACATTTATCATTTAATTCCATATCAGTGATTATTCCTTTTTCAACTTTAACAACTTTAACATCTTGCCCGCCTACATCAAGAAGAATAAAATCTTTTATATCAGTCTGATAAAACACACCATATACATGTGCTTTTAATTCGTTAATTACTTTGAACATATTTAAATCTGTATTATTCCTTCCATAACCTGTAGATATTGCTTTATCAACAGAGCCTATTTTCAACTTATCTAAATCTACAGTTATCTTTTCATTATAATTACAATAATCTCTATAAAAAGATATAGTACTAATCTTTTGTTTGCTTATTATTTTATTATTTTCTGTTACCACAATTTTTACTTCTCTACTACCAAGATCTATCCCTAATATTTTCATTTATGCCTCCCTTTAAATCTAGTAACATATCAAGAAAAGCTTCTAGTCTTAGCTTTGTTCGAGCATCCAAAGTATTAAGTTTATCTCCTTCTATAGTCAATATAGGAACATCAACACTTTTTTTAATCACAATATCATCGATAGCTCTGTAACAAAATGCTTGAGTATAATGAATAATTCCATCAATTTCTCTTTCATCGATTTGTTTGTTAATTTCACTTAATCTAAAATCTAAATCGTATGGATAAGTATAATCATAATATTGATCATAAATCGTTAACGCTTCTTCTGCTCTAGGAAAAGCAAATTCTCTTTGAACCTCATTGTAAATGAAACGAGCATCAAACTGTTCAACAAAATCAAATATATCAGTTGTCATCGGTGGTACGCCTATATACCCTAATCTAAGTTTTTTATTAGAAGGTAATCTATTTTTAGCTTTTTTCTTCAAATTTATTAATTCTATTTCATAATTATCAACAGCTCCATTAAAATCGCTCATACATAATTGGTATAAATGATTTTCAAAACCACTTACTTTATTCTCTTTATAGGTTAATTCATCAATTTCTTTAGCCAATTTTCTCACATTACTTAATTTATTCCTTATTATTTCAACCGATTCAACATCAGTCCCAAAAAGTCTAATAAAACTATTTATTTCCTTTTTTACTTCATCTAGTTTGTGGGAATGTGGATATGAAAACGAATAAACTTTTATACCTTTATATTTTAATACATCTAAAAGGGCTGTAGTATTAGAGCAATCACCTTCAACAATTCCAATTATTTCATCGATTTTATTATCAATACATGCACCATAAATACCTTTGATCCAAGCACATGAATTTTTCGGAAACCCTTCTTTTTCAGCAATATCAATATAATGTAAATAATTCTCAGAAGTAATAAAAAGATTATTTATATCAATTGGAGTATACCCTGAGGCTATTAAAACTTCTATTGGAGCAGTTGTTGTTAGACCTATCCTCTTCATCTTTTATCACCTAGTCGTTTTTTTTCTTCTAAACTAAAAAAGGGCATCATCTGCCCAGAACAAAAAACTACCAAACATAAGGTAGTTATGTCCTAGTTTTGTTTAAAGACAGGATGGATTACGAACTGTCTTAGCTATTATATTATCTGAATAAAGAATATCATATATATTTATGCTCTGCAATAAGACGCAATCTATTTAAAGTGTCAAGTAATTTTACTCTAAGATTATATCAATTTTTTTAGATAAAACAGAGAGTATAACAACTCCACGAAAATTATTACACTCCCTAAACAAAAAATCATTTTTTTGCTAACGTTTACCTTTATTCTTAAAATTTAAACTATAGATTACTTAATGTATTCATTAAACTCTTCAACAGTCATATTATCACCAGTAATACCGTTGTACTGCCTAATATATGTTTCGGGATCCATTTCCTCGTCTCCATAAATAAGGAAGTCAGCAATTATATTAAAATATCTACCAGTACCTTCATAAAAGTCTTGCATAATTTCTTCGTAATCTTCGCCTTCAACATCACTTTCTTTAAGATGCAGAAACTCTGTAAACTTTTGCATGTCTGTAACATATGGTAGTAAAGCATCACCCTGAATAAAACCATCAAAATCTCTAGCTCTGTTTTTATTTCCGATATCATCTGTTATACCTGTATATACCACTTGTGTTCCGTATGAAAAATATTCAATAAGACCATCAAAATCAATTGGTGAATTAGGAACAGAAGAATCATAAAATGAAGGGGCATATAATCTTATTGGATTATATATTCCGTCCCAGTTTTGAAGCACATAGTTTTCATCATTATTATAAATATCATTTTGGAGAAAATCCGAAAATGCTCTTGTAGCATCGAATGCAACCCATTTGCCATCCAAGAATACCTCCGCTCTGCTATGCATGCCCTGAATATGACCCTCGATAGTTGAGATTCCTTGAATTGCTCTATGAACTTGATCATAAGTTAAATTAATGTTGTTTTCCTTTAAAATAATGTTTAACAGGTCGTATTCTTCACGTGCTAAACCTCTAAAGGTCTCTTCATCTTGAACTTCTAAAGGTAAGCTACCAGTTAATTCTACGTGTTTTTCCAATGGTAAGGTTGTTACACGAACTTCAAGTTCGTAAGCATTTGCAATCGCAGTATATATATATGCAAAATCCGAACATATTCCATAAATCTTCCCATCGGAAGTTTTATGGTTGATTCTATTACTTGCAGGATAAATACCGGGTATCATAAAATTCCATCTGCTTCCATACCCTGCATCTGTATAGTTGTCAGTAGGTCCTGCGAAATCCATATGAGTCACTTGCCAATCATATATTTGTTGTGCAATTTCAGCATCAGTTCCTGAAAATCCGTCTGCTCCAAGTTTCTTCAAAATATCTTCAGAAAAAACCTCTGTTGATATATCCCAAATTTCATATTGCTCATCATACGGACTTTCACCCTGGAATGGGGTTTCAGTATCCTTTGTGTTAATAGTTTCTTCATTTTCTATCTCTTGTGTTATAGGATCATTCTCGTTATTTGTACCACAAGCTACAGATAGAGATAAAACACATATTATCAACAAAAAGAGTATACTTCTCATCTTCTTACCACCTTTACATATAATAAGAGATTATATCATTAATTAACATATATTTATATTGAATATAGTAAATTAGCCTATCAATTTATTGTTTCGTTATCTATCACTATAAGTACAGAATAGATAATGCCCTATTTAAAGTTATATTATTTATTTCTATAATTTCTTTTTTTCTTGGTATATTTTCATAAAGATTATCATCATCTTCCCATTTATCTGATATTTTTAATGGAGATATTTTTTGCCATTTATTTATCCATTCATCTGGTAAGTTTCCTGTAGCCTCATTGGCTCTATCATTCATTTCCATCCAAATCAGAGCCCAAGCACGTGGTACAACACGCCAAATATCATAACCACCGCCACCAACAGCTATCCATCTACCCTCACAATATTTATGAGCAATCTCATGTGCTAATTTTGGAATATATTTATATATATCAATTGAAGCATATAAATGAGTTAACGGATCATAAAAATGAGAATCCGCACCGTTTTGTGAGACAATAACATCCGGCTTATAATATTTAGCAATTTCCGTAATAGATTTTCGATAGATTTCAATATATGAGTCATCTTCAGTATAAGCATCTATTGGAATATTAAAAGAGTAGCCAAAACCTTGTCCTTCTCCGCGTTCATTTATATGACCAGTACCAGGAAAAAGATATCTCCCAGTTTCATGTATTGATACAGTACAAACCTTGTTAGTATCATAAAAAGCGTGTTGAACCCCATCTCCATGATGTCCATCTGTATCAATATATAAAACTCTCTTTTTATACTTTTCAATTATATATTTAATAGCAATAGCAGTATCATTATAGATACAAAAACCAGAGGCTTTTTTTCTAAAACCATGATGTAACCCTCCACCTATATTAAGCGCATGCAAAGATTTGTTTTCCATAACACTTTCTACCGCACTCAAGGTTCCGCCAACTACTAGTGAACTAGCCTCATGCATATTTGCAAAAATCGGTGTGTCTTCAGTGCCAATTCCATAGATTAACGTCTCTTCTTTTGTTAACTTACCTTGTCCAGCTTGCTTTACTATATTAATATATTCTGGATCATGGATTAAAGCGATTTCTTCATCAGTCGCTATTCTTGGAGAAACAATTTGAGAAGGATGTATTGCATTCATTTTTCTCAACAAATCTAACGTAATATCAATTCTTAGTTGATTAAAAGGATGATCTTCCTTAAATTTATATTTTAAAAATTGATTTGAATAAATAAAAACAGCATTATCACTCATGTTTTGTTACTCCAGGTAGATTAGGCCACAATACATTGTTCCCTTGTTCCTTTAGATTGTTAACTATAGCTAAAGGATTCATAGTCAGAATACGTAAAACTATGATTTTATAATTATCATCCTTTGCATCAGGATAAACAAGTACACTATTAATCTGAACATTCTCTTTTGCTATTACTGAAACAACCTGTGCAAGTGTTCCAGGTATATTTTTAACCTTCACTTCTATTTGAGAACTAGGAAGAAGCGCTCCTGTAAGTTGAATTAATGTGTTTAACATATCCTTATCAGTAATTATTCCAACTAACTGTCCTTCTCTTATTACTGGTAAACAAGATATTTCATTTTCATAAAAAACAGAAGATATCTCCTCCACAAACTCTAAAGGATGAATAGTCTTAACATCTGTCTTCATAATTTGTTCTACAGGTCTATGTAGTGTCTCTTTACTCCAATCCACATCAAAAATTGATGGAAGTGCATCTCTTATATCCCTATCAGAAATTATACCTATAACATGATTTTCTTCATCAACAATAGGTATATGATGGAATCTGTTTTCAATTAAGATATTATATGCCTTTTCGATAGTATCATATTTCTTCAAAGTAACTACTTTTGTTGTCATAATTTCTTCTACTAGCAAAAATAACACTCCTTTCAAAAAAATATTTATATAACATCAAATACTCCTAGTACATGAATTGATTTTTTAATCTCACTAGGTCAAATTTTTGTATATCCTCTTCACTTACTCTATTACCTACTCTAACAGTCAAACAATTAGCCGAATGAATACATATATCAGGATCATCTGTAGGCATATATTCTAATCCTCCAGCCATCATTACTTTTTTTATTACTTTTCTATAATCATAAACGTTCAGCCCTGTTCCTTTCAAGTCCCAATGCCAATAGTAATTAGTAGCAATAACAATGTAATCTTCCATAGAATCATCCATCATAGCTACCTTTAATAAATTCTGAGCAATATGGAATCTTCTATATCTGTTAATAACTTCAATGGCACCTAATTCAAGTAAGTTATCTGTATCTACTTCTGACCATCGTTCAAGTTTGTCTGGAAAATGAAAAGTAACGTAGCCAATAATTATATTATTATTTCTAGCAATTATAACTCTTCCTTCTGGACTACTGGCTATTTCAACTAATGCTTCATATTGTAATGTCGATGGCCTAAAGATATTCAAATCCTCATCAAGTTGATAATTTAATAAATTATTTTTTTCTGTTGGACCTTCAATAATAATAATTTTGCCTAAAGCATCAAGTTGAAGTGTTTTACATGTTTTTATATGTTCCATTTAAATAATCATCCTTAATATAACTTTAACTTTAATCATACATATAATATACTACTAAATTATATTTTCAAGTATTCTATTTTAAACTTTTTGTGTAATAATTAAGACAAAGTTTTTATTTCTAATTAAGTATTAAACAACTAACCTTAATATAATAATATAATGTAACATATATAAGTATTGTTAACTATATAGTATATATTTATAATTTATATATGTTATAATTTTAAAATAGATTGTTAAGTTTAATAGTTTATTCTTGAGAGAGGAGTTATATATATATGCCAGAAATTATTTCTGCAAAAAAAGGAGAATACAATTTAAATGATTATATAAATACTTATAATTCATTTAA
>CAZIGM010000065.1:0-8910 GCA_964538675.1 uncultured Bacillaceae bacterium
AACATTTCTAAATATATTAACAAATTTTATTCCTAGTAATGAGAGAGTTATAACTATTGAAGACTCAGCAGAACTTCAGATTAAAAATATTCCAAACTTAGTTAGTCTTGAGACAAGAAATGCAAATACTGAAGGTAAAGGTCAAATTACGATTAGCGATCTTATACGAGCTTCACTTCGAATGAGACCTAATAGGATAATAGTAGGTGAAGTACGTGGAAAAGAAGCATTGGATATGCTACAAGCGATGAATACTGGACATGAAGGTTCTGTTTCAACTGGCCATGCTAATAGTACTATTGATATGCTTAGTCGTTTAGAGACAATGATTTTAAGTGGGGCTAATTTACCAGTTGTGGTTATTAGGAAACAAATTTGTTCTGCAATAGATATTATGGTTCATCTAATTAAGCTAAGGGATAACACAAGAAGAATTATAGAAATAAGTGAAATAATTGGTATTGTCGACAATGAAATTAAAATAAATAAATTATTTGAATTTGAAGAAGAGGGCGAAACAGAAGAAGGAAAGATTATTGGGAAATTGAAGCCAACTGGTAATAAATTAAACAAGGCAATGAAGCTAAAAATGGCTGGTTTTAGGGGTGCATGTCTAGATGGGGAAATTATATAATTTTCAATATGATTTTGAGAAACAGGTTAGGAATTACTTGGTTTTTAGTAATGCAGAAGGGTTCAATATTAAGCAGTTTAATAATATCCAATTAAAAATGCTATTATCTAATAATATTCCTAATTTAATACCACTTGAACTTGAAGAAATGGATTTTATAATAAAGCTTCGGTATGATGTCACATCAAAAAGGACTTTAGCAAGCTATTTTAAGTTAAGGGAATTAAATATTAAGGATCGACTACAAATTTTCTTAAATATTATTTCAATAATAAATGATAGTAAGACATATATGTTAGACGAAAAAAACTATATTATCCACCAAGATTTTATTTTTATTGATACGGATACTTCAAATATCTTCTTTGCATACCTTCCTTTTAAAAAAATACCTGATAAAGAATCAACTCGGATTGAATTAAAAAGATTATTTATTTATTTTTTTAACAATTTTCATAATATAGACGTTAATTTATACAATACAATTATTAATTATTTAGAAGGGGATAATTTTAATATTTCAAATTTAAAACAAAAATTTCTATTAATATTAAACCCAAACGATTATTTATATAAGAATTGCTTAGATAATAAAATTAATGAAGTGAAAAAAGATAAGAAATCGATAGATGATAAGTCATTACAATCTTTAACAAGTCTTCATAAAACACTCCTTTTTTCTCTTTCATTTTTATTAATAGCTATACTTTGGAGTACATATTTTAATCAACAAAAAGAGGAGTTTTATTATATTAATCTAGGTTTAACAATTTTAATTATGGATTTTGTTTATGTTTTTTTAAAAATATGGAGACCCAAACTTAGAATCAGTACAGGATATAAAGCAACTTATATAAAGAAAAGAAAATCGAAAAAAGAAGCAGTTGATAGAACTAATTATATAGTAGAGGCGGAAGAAACAGTTTTATTAAAAAGGAATAATAAAAAAATTTACCTTGAGGTTAATAGAGAGACAGAAGTAGAAAAAATAGACATAGATAGTAAAAATTTTATTATTGGAAGAAATCCATCGACTGTAAATTATTTTGAGAAATCAAGTGAAATATCTAGAGTGCATATTGAAATAATTAATGATTCAGAAGATTATTTGGTTAGGGATTTAGGCTCGAAAAATGGAAGCTATCTTAATGGAAGTGAACTAATAGCAAATAAAATATATTCCATTAAAGATGGAGATGTTTTAAAACTAGCGAATACAGAATTTAAAATAAGGGAAGTATCGATTATTTAGGGAGGTATATAATTTTGGAACAATCTCGAAAAGCATATTTATCAGATACTTTTCATAATAGATACAAAATTATTTCTGTATTAGGTAAAGGAGGTATGGGAACAGTATATCTTGTCGAAGACTTACGTCTTAAGGGAAAGCAATGGGCAGTAAAAGAAATAGTTATCCAAGAATCAAGTTATCAAAAATTTGTAGATGAAGCTAAAATACTTGTTACACTTGAGCATCCATATTTACCAAAAATTATTGATTATTATTCTCCAAATGAAAAGGGATTTTGTTACTTAGTGATGGATTATATTAATGGACAGACTTTAAAAGAAATTTTTGAAAGAGAAGAATTAACTATTAAACATGAAAGAATCATAAAGTATTCATTACAGTTGTGTGATTTGTTTGATTATCTTCATAATAAACTGACTAAACCAGTTATTTATAGGGACCTAAAACCTGCAAATATTATGATTGATGAATTTGACAACATTAGATTAATAGATTTCGGAATAGCCCGAAACCATAAAGTGGGAAAACACACAGATACAGTCCAGTTAGGAACTGTGAAATTTGCAGCTCCAGAACAATTTGAAGAAAAACAAACAGACCAAAGATCAGATATA
Organism: uncultured Bacillaceae bacterium; assembly: GCA_964538675.1. Taxonomy (GTDB): domain Bacteria; phylum Bacillota; class Bacilli; order Tepidibacillales; family Tepidibacillaceae; genus CAZIGM01. The sequence continues at coordinate 2,504 of CAZIGM010000065.1, forward strand.
TATTCGTTAGGGGCATTAATGTATTACTTACTAAGTAATGGAAAATATTATTATATAACTCAAAAACCATTGAATCATTTTCGAAATGACTTATCTATATCATTACTTAATATTATTAATAAAATGTTAAAGACTGCACCATATGAAAGATATCAGAATATTTCAGAGGTAAAAAGGGAACTAGAGTCATTAAGTCATGAATATTTAGAAATTACAGAGAAACTTGATATTGATGGGTATAAAGAAGAAAGATCGAGAATTAAAATAAATTATCAAGAGAAATACACTAATTTTTTAACTAAACAAATAATGGTTGTTAATTTATCTAAAAGGGCAGGATCCACTTTTCTAACTATAAATCTAGCAAAATGTTTAAGTGAAACCAAAATATCTACGTGTGTAATAGAATTACCTTTTGAGCCTTACATTTTTGATTATATAGGGATAAATCAAAAGACAAAAAAGAAAAATAAAAACTTAGAATTTCATGATTTTTATAGCTTTGCACATGAAATTATTGAGGATAAAAGAATAGAAAAAGAAAGAGAGTTTATTGACGAAGATATAATATGGATGGTTGCTGACCCAAGAAAGCCTTCGATTAATAAAAATAAGTGGACATATAATCATATGCTTAAACTTCTATATAGTTCTAGAAAAGCAAATATTTCGATCATTGACGTTGGGAGTTATTTTGAGCATGAAAGTATAGAAGGGTTAATTGATGGAATTGATTTAATTTTAGTTGTTATAGATCCTATACCGAGTGAGATTCTATTAAATATTGATAGACTAGAAAAATTAATAAAAGCAAAAGAAAAAGGAGCTCAAATTGAATTTGTTATAAATAATTGGACAGAAAATATTGATATAAGTGAAATAGTTGATGTTATTGGGAGTGAGCCGATTACTTATATTCCAAATATAAATCTATCACTTATTCATAAAGCAGTATTTAAGTGTGAAATTCCGTACAATTATATGGATGTAAAACAATCTTTGGAAAAACCATTAAATAATATAATCGATATAATTGTTCCTAATGAATTACTAAATAGAAGCAATGGAAAAGTAAGAGATAAGAAACCTTTAAATAGATTGTTAAGAAGGTGAAAAAATAGTGTATATTCAACACAAATACAAAACAAAAATTAAACAGTTTTCTTATTTCATAATGCCGTTAATAGGGATCATTATTATTATATTAATGCTTGGAATCGTCTGGTTTTGGGAGACAAATGGTCGTGAATTATACTTTTATAAGGATATTGTTGTATTAAATCAAGATATACAAAGAGGAACAATTATTAATGAAGATATGTTAGTTTATGAAAAGTTAGAAGCAGATAATATTATTGATGAAGTTGTATTGACTAAGGATATATTAATAGGTCTAGAAACTAAACATTTTATACCTAAAGGTGCACAACTTCATTTGAAATATTTTGAAGATCAAGAAATAATAATGAGTGAAAATACATATATAGTTAGAATTCCTAATGAATGGCTTTACTCAATACCTAATACTTTGCGAAGAAAGGATAATATAGCGTTTTATCAAGTTACCATTAGAAATGAAAACTTTCTGATAAAAGAAAATCAAAATATTTCTACATATGAAACTGATTCAAATGAAAATATTAAAATTATTGATGATAAGAATCCAATTTTAGAAACAAAGGTTGCTTACGTGAAAGATAGTGCTAATCGAGAGGTTCAGACAGTTAGTTATGAAGATAGGATTGATGGCAATTCGATAATATCGGAAGTATCAATTATAGCTTCACCTTATCAATTAATGATTTTGGAGAATGCAATTAATAAAGGCAATAAACTTATTATCATGTATTCAGAAGGTGAATAATAGTGAATTTATTATTAATAAGTAATGACAACGATTTATATAGATTTTTTAAAAACTCAGAATATTTTAATGTGAAACGAGAGACGAATTTAATCAAAGTAGAAGAATATGAAGTAATAATTATTAGTGACAATGAAATTAATCATAATGAATTATTTTGTATATTTGAAGTGAATGAAATAGAAAAATACTCAGGCAAACATATTTTTTATATTTTATCAGATAAGTACGATAGTCAATCTGTTAGAAATATATATTCTATTTGTAAGATGAGGAATATAATAATAATTCCTTCAAAATTATCAATAAAACAAATTAATAACAAAGTATTAGAGCATGTAACACCAAGCGAATATAAGGAAAATAGAAATGTTATCACATTTTTTGGAGCTGATAGTAAAGTTGGGACAACAATGATAGCTCAATCTGTAGCAGAACTATTAGCTAAAAAAACAGATATAAAGATAGGTCTATTTTTTCTTAATAACAACCCAAGTACTAATTATACTAAAAATAATGATATATCAAGTTTAGATAATATAAAGATTAAACTTTTTAATAATATTTTGAAGTCAGAAGAGTTAATGGATATATGTATAAAAGAAGAGAATGATTTGTATATTTTGCCAGGAATTGATTACTACCCAGATTTCAGGCAATATCACCCAGAACACATAGAAAGATTGATTGAATTGGCGGCAGAGAAATTTAATATACTTATTATTGATGCAGGAAGTAATATTGATTCTGGTTTAGCAATAGCATCATTAAAACTAGCCAAAATTAAATATCTTGTTGTTACTCAACAAGAAGCAGTAAGAAAAAACTTTGAACGGATAGAAGCCCAGACATTTAATCAATTAAATATTGATGCTAAGCAATTTATGCTTGTTATAAACAAATATATTAAGTCTAACTATATTTATAATACTAGACAGATGGCAGGGATTTATAAAATGATGTTAGCAGCTTCAATACCACATTTAGAATTTCTTGGTTGGCAAGCTGAAATTGAACGAAGAACATTAATCCATTATGAAAGTGAATCATTTAATAGACAGATAGATTCTTTATCAAGATTGATAGCAACACAGATGCACAGTTCTTATAAAGAAATAAAAAAAGAAAATATTATTAAAAGAACTTTAAATAATATTGGAGGTATGCTGTGAAAACAGATCACTTTTATCTTGATAATTATATTAATGGAAAACAAAATTTCAAGGATGGACAAGTATCTTACGTAAACTCTAATAGTAGTAATGAAATCTTTCATAAATTATGTAATCAAGTAAGTAAATATTTTTTATTTGAATGGGAAAATGAACAAGGCAAAGGAAGTAGTGCATCTGAGCAGTTATTACAATATCAAAAAAAAGCTATTATTGGGTATCCTCAAGAAGTAAATTATTTTATTGCTAAAATAAATGAATATTTAAAAAGAGATGGATTACAAAATGAATGGTTTCCGAATTGGTATCAAGATATAACATCTGCAATTTTTCATGAAAATTGGGGTTTAGCTGGAATTGCTGAATGGAAGAGGATAAATAACAGTAGCTCAGCAAAGATTATTGGAGAAAAAATCTATTTTCTTATTGATGGTAAAATGAAACTTCAAAAACAGAAGATCTCAAATGATCGATTAAAACAGCTTAGGAAGGCATTATTATTAAGAAATCCAGAGATTCATTTAAATAACAAATATGCTGAAGTTTATATGCTGGATGGAACGCGCATTACGATTTATGAAGATGCTAAAGAACCTACTATTGTATTTAGAAAATATATTATTGAGAATTTAAGTTTTGAAGAGCAGGCCAAAAGGGGAAGTATACCTTTTGAAGTAATACCTATGTTAAAAGCAAAAGTAAATATCGGTTATAATGTGAATTTTATCGGACCTGTAAGAAGTGGTAAAACAACTTTTCTAAAAACTTGGCAGAGCTATGAGGATGACACTTTAGAGGGGGTTTTGATAGAAACTGACCCCGAGATTCCATTACATAGAATAATGCCGAATGCCCCAATTATTCAGATTGTAGCTGATGGGGATAAACTAAAAAATATAATTAAATCTTTGATGAGATCGGATGCAGATTATTTCATAATTGCTGAAGCGAGAGATGCAGTAGCATTATACATAGCCTTGAAAATTACAACTAAAGGTACAAGGAGAGTAAAGAGCACATATCATTCTTCGGATGCAACGGATTTTGTTTATGATGCTGCGAGTGAAATAGTACAAGAATTTGGTGGAGAGTTGTGGCCTACCGTTATAAAAGTAGCAAAAGGGTACCATTATTTATATGAATTTATTCAACTTAAAGATAAAACTAAAAAAAGATTAAAAGGAATTTACGAAATTAGATATGATGCCGTTACATTTAATATAACAATACATCAAATAATGAAATATGATTTTCATAAAGATGAGTGGACTTATAAATTCGATATTGGATTAGATAAAGAACAGATAGCACTCCAGGAAGATTATAGTTCATTTAAAATATTTAAAGATGAATTAAAAAAATTAGCTGAAAAAAAGCCAATAGAAGATGAACATATAACAATACCAGCATACGTTAATTATTCTATTAATAAATAGGAAGTGTTAGTATGTTTGATTTTTTAGAGTCAACTATTTATTTTTTTATTTATTTAGGTATCTTTTTAGGGTTTTGGTTAATATCATATCCAATTTTCTTCTCTTTTTATAACAGGATGAGAGTATCTAGAAGATTTAGGTTAGTTAAATTACATAATAGGAAGAAAAGAAAACATGGATTAATTGGAAATATAGAAATGTTATTATCTGTTACTTATAATTTCAAGTCATCATACTATTTGGTATCTTTTTTTTCAATTTCAGTGTTGTTATTTTGCATTAGCTTTGTAGTCTTTTTTAATAGTGGCAAACAAGTATTCATTAATATTCTACTATCAATTTTAATAGGATTATTTCCATATTTCATTTTAAAAATTAAATTGCATAATATCCGGATCTTAAGCAGCTATGAAGCTGAAGGTTTAATAACTGAACTTATAAGTCAATATATGATTAATCATTTGAACATGATAGAAGCTATTGACCAAACTATTCCAAAAATAAGTAAACAACCTTATTCACAGAAAGCATTATTTAAATTAAGTATTGCGATTAAACAATATCATGACGAAAACGATCTAGAAAATATCATAAAAGAGTTTAATTATTCAATAAATACTAGTTGGTCTTTACTATTAGCTAATAACGTATTTATAAGTATTGGACAAGGTGACGACGTTAGTGAAGCCCTGGAAGATATTCTTGATGAATTGAAAGATTTAAAGCGAATATATGAAAAAAACAAACAATATAATCACGAAACTTTAATAATGATTAAATACATTACTCCAGGAGTATATCTTTTAAGTGTATTTGTAATGTTTGCAGTGTTTGGATTTGATTTTGAGAAATTTGTAAACTATCAATTCAAAAATCCTATAGGTCTTAAATTTTTTCTGTTAATAATTATTTTTATTTCATTTAATTATTTTATTTATTTATTTCTAAAAAGACAAAAAAATGATTTTTAAAATTTATTAATAGGTAGTGATTGTTTGAAAGTTCAACTAATATATTTGTTAATTCTAAGCATTTTAGGTGTGGTATCTAGTCTATGTTTTGTGAAAATGAGGGAATTAAATACTCCTTATAAGATTAGATTTAAAAAAAATAGATATACATTTTTAAAAGAATATATAAAGACCAAAATTGAAGATGATAATGTTAGTAAAATATTAAATCAATCTGGAATTAAGATAACATCATCACAATACCAGATAATCCGTTATTTTGTCTTTATTGTTTGGATAATTCTTTATATATTTTTCTACGTGCTGGTTAAGGAGGTATATTCATTTAATTCAACATTATTAATAATATTTTTATTTATTTTAACTTCACCTAGATTTTATTTCTTAGGAAAAAAAACACCATTTAAATATATTATGGACATCGTTATTCTTAATTATAAAAGCAAGTTGAATGTTGAGATATATAGATGTATTTCGCAGTTAAAAAATATAGCAGTTACAAAGAAAAACAGCTCATTAAGTTCGGATTTTGTATTAGAACAATTAAGCAAATTTACAAGTAAAACAAAACCAATATTTAATAGAATGATTGCATTATGGAATCTAGAGAAAAAAGAGGAGGCTTGTTATTATTTTGAATCAACGATAAATACAAAAGAGGCTAAAAAATTGTCAAATGTATTTAGAAAATTGGACAATTTAGCACCTAATGAGTTATATAATCAATTTTTTTTATTACAAGAATCAATGAAAAAGGAGCGTGAAACGAATAAATTAGTAGCTAATGAGAATAGAAGTAATTTAATTTATTTTATTGTTATTGCAACTAGTGTTTTGGTTATGCTTAATTTTGTTGTTATTGTTTACTATCTTGAATCTTTACATCAGATGCAGTTTTTCCGATAAAGCTGAACTTTATTCAGATGGAGTTTTTCACCTAAAGGTATAAGGGCAACTAAGACTT
>CAZIGM010000066.1:0-8846 GCA_964538675.1 uncultured Bacillaceae bacterium
TCATATAAAACACTTAAAGATCGTGAATGGGTAAAAACAACATATTTATAAATTAGAGGGTAGGTTATGGCCATGATTTCAGTTAACGATAAAAAGGAATTTATTAAATGGTTTTTAAATTCGTATACGTTATCTAAGAAAGAAGCAGCATGGTTAATTACATATATTTCATCGAAAGAGAATCTTTTAGAGAAGGTTCATTTTGTAAATGATATTATCGGCTTACCAAAAGCCATTCTTATCTCAACAGATTGTGTGACAATGACTCCTTTTAAGTTTTACAAGAATAATCGGGTAACTCCCGATGTAGAAACTGCTTTCTTAGACATTCGTTCAAACCCAGATGAAGATATTTATATTGGTTTATTTTTTAAGGAAAGGGATACTTCCCCAGAATATGCAAATGTATTGGAGGGTAATCCTATGGAAAAGCAAAAGCTTGTTAAGAATAATTTATTAGAATTAATGGCTGAGTTATCTTTAGATCAGGCAATAAGAGAATTTAACAAGAAAAAATTATATGAGGCTATTGATACAGCTTTATCTAAAGGAGATAGAAAGATTTTTTATGAACTAACTGATGAATTAAATAAAGTATTAAATGAATAATTGGAATAATAATTCCCGCTAAAGCGGGGATTTTTTCATTTATTTATTTTATTAATAATATTCAAAATTTATCTTTGTTTATAATTCCTACGTTTGTTAAAATAGTAAAAGAGTGATTTTTGATAATAACATATTAAGAGGAGATTATTATAAATGATAAAAGAATTATGGGATACAATTAATTATTATTTAGAAAAGCGAACTTTTATTATTATACTAATAATAATTAATTTTTTAGGCTCTATTTACGGATTTTACTGGTATAAAAATCAATTAATGGTTTCACCTAAAGAGTTTTTAATATTTGTTCCAGATAGCCCATTAGCAAGTTTGTTTTTCACAATTTTTTTAGTTTTATATTTATTTAATAAAAAAGTACCTATTATAGAGGCTTTAGCTTCAATAACTCTATTTAAATATGGCATATGGGCAGTAAGTGTTATTATTTGGGGAGCATGGAAGGTTGAACCTTCTTTAGTAAAAATTCTAATGGTTGATACAATTAATTGGATTGATGTGATGTTAATATTAAGCCATCTTGCCATGGCTTTAGAAGCAATGATTTTTTTCCGGAAATATACATATAAGTTTTCAACTATACTTATAGTTAGTCTGTGGGTATTTTTAAATGATATATTAGATTATACACTTGATATTCACCCTTGGTTACCACAAAGCCTAAATTCTATTGATTATACAGTGGGTAAATTTACATTAATTTTAAGTGGAACTACTATCTTAATATTTTATTTATTATCTCTTTTACGAAGAAAAGATGAATAAAGGTGTACAACCCCTAATATGTTTTATTAGGGGTGAATATTATGTTCAAAAAAATTATTATATCTATTAGCTTATTAAGCATTTTTTTTATTTCATATCTGATTATTAATAGTTACAACAATAATAATTATGGGAATAATATGGAGAATAATTTTGAAGATCTGCAAGAATTAAATTATTTATTTTACCACTCAATAAAAATAAAAGATTATACTAAATCACAGTTAATTACTGAGAAAATATCTACTATTTTTGTTAAAGAAAAGGATGAGAATATATTTGAGGATAGAGATATTCAGATAATAAACTCTTCATTAACTAATATGAATCAAGTATTAACTGATAATGAAACTAATCAGAGCGAAATATTATATTATGCCTCTCAATTATATTTAGCAATAGATGCTTTATCTCATAGAGAGCAACCTTTATGGAACCGTTATTATTCAATTATAAATCAAGATATTGAAGAGATTAAAGAGGCGATGAATACTGGAAATAATAAATCCATTGATAAGACAATCCAAAATCTACAGAAACATTATAATTTGATTAAGCCTGCAATATTAATTTCTCAGCAATCTTATCTCGTTGAGAATATTGATTCATTAATTAATGCATTGGTTAAGCAAAATCTTTTACAGAATAAAGAGATGATTCTCAATCAATTAGATGCTAGTATTCATCAAGTTTTTTATGGAGATGAATTTGATACAATGGGGAGTATAACAATAAAAACATTTATTTGGAAGGCATCTTTTGGTATCGGACTGATTATTTTTGTAGTGCTTAGTTATGTTATATGGAGAAAATCTAAGCCTTCTTTATTTCTTAAAAAATGATTGGATCATTTTAGTTTTAGTTTCTTTCAAATCCTTCTCCCAATACATCATGTACGTCATTAACAACAATAAAAGCTTTGCTATCAACTGAACGTACTATCTTTTTTAAACGAGAAATTTCACTTCTACCTATTACACAATAAAGTACTTCTTTTTCACTACCAGTATAGCCACCTTTACCTTTTAATAAAGTTGCCCCTCTTTCCATTTCGCTCATAATTTTAGTTGCAATTTCAGGAGCATGACTAGATATTATCGTGGCAGCTTTAGCAGCATATGAACCTTCTTGAACAAAATCTATAACTCTTGAGCCTACATAAACAGCAACTAATGTGTACATAGCTTTTTCAATACCAATATATAATGCAGAAACTGATATTACAATCGTATCAATTATTAACATTGTTCTTCCCATGCTTATTCCAAAAGCTTTAAAAACAAGTCTAGCAATAATATCAGAACCACCTGTTGTTCCTCCGAATCTAAAAGTTATACCTAGTCCTAATCCAATAAAAAGACCCGCAAAAAGTGAAGCTAACAACAAATCCTCAAGTGGTAAACTAAAACCCTCTGTTAACCATAAAAATAAAGAAACAAAAAGTGTACCAATAATAGTATATATCATTGATTTATATCCCAACTTAATTAAGCCAAAAATAAACAAAGGGATATTCAAAACTAATATAACAATACTTGGAGACCAGTCAAATATGTAATTTAATAATAAGGCTATACCAGTTACTCCACCTTCAGAAAGTCTATTAGCGATAGTAAAGTAGTTGAGTCCGAAAGAGAATATAAAGGTACCAAGTGCTATAAAAAAAAGATTTTTTATAATGTTTTTAATAACAGTTTTCATCTAATCCTAACTCCTTTTGATTAAACTATTAATTTAATTGATTTATTATAAAAACTTAGGTACGATGATTACACAAATAATTTAAATTGGACTTTAGTAAACACAGTTAATTATATATTTTCATATATTGTTATAGCAAGAATAAAGGTGTGTTTATTATGAGTTCTGGAAGAAAATTTATTAATGAAGCGTATAATGCGATATATCAAAATGATTTTCAAAAAGCTATTATCGCATTTCACAAAGCAATAAAATGTGAACCTACAAATGCCTCGTATTATTATAAATTATCTATTACCTATTCTAGAAATGGTGATATAAAGACAGCTTTAAAGGCTGCACAAAAAGCTTGTGACCTATCCTCAGACAATCAAACATATATCTATCATTCACAAATATTACAAGCAAAGAATTTAGTACTTTTATCAGCTAATAAAATAGATGAAGGTATATTTTCTGAAGAAGTAGAAAAAATGTTAATTCAAGCTAAGAATTTGGATCCATTGAATATAGAAGCATGTCTATTACTCAGTATATACTATGGCGAAAGCAAAATGTTTATAAATGCTATATACGAGATTGATTCTGCTCTAAAGCTCGATCCTTTCCACCAGTATGCTAAACAATTAAAGAAATATTATATTAAATTAAATAAAGAAGGTGAGTATAATGAATAAAATAAAGGTTTTAGTCTCAGGAGCAAATGGACGAATGGGACAAGAAGTAGTAAAAATGGTATGTAATGATCAAGATTTTGAATATGTTGGCGGTGTAGATTATTTATTTAATTCAGATCAAGAAAAGAAACAATATAGTAGTATGGAAGAAGCTATACTTAATGAAAGACCTGATGTTTTAGTAGATTTTACTAGTCCAGCAAGTGTTAAAGAAAATGTTGAAATAGCTATTAGATTAAATGTAAGACCGATTGTGGGTACAACAGGACTTACTCAAGAAGAGATTATTCAATTGGACAAGCTTGCTAGAGAATATGAAACAGGTGGATTAATTGCTCCAAATTTTGCAATAGGTGCTGTTTTAATGATGAAGTTTTCACAGATGGCATCTAAATATATGCCTAATGTTGAAATTATCGAGATGCATCATGATCAGAAGCTTGATGCCCCATCTGGAACAGCTATTAAGACTGCTGAGTTAATCTCAAAGGAAAGAGAAGAAGAATTATTACAAGGACATAAAGATGAAAAGGAGATAATATCAGGCGCAAGAGGTGGTAATTATTCTGGATTTAGAATACATAGTGTAAGATTGCCCGGACTAGTTGCTCATCAAGAAGTTATTTTTGGAGATCAGGGGCAGACATTAACTATACGCCATGATTCAATTGATAGAGAATCTTTTATGCCTGGTGTCAATTTAGCAATAAAAAAAGTTAAACTGTTTACAGGGATTGTTTATGGACTTGAACATTTATTAGATTAAAAATATAGAAAATACATTAGTGGGTGAGGATATGAAAATAGCATTAATAGCACATGATAAGAAAAAAACGGAAATTGTCAATTTTATGATTGCTTACAGTCATATATTTATGAAACATGAATTATTTTCAACTGGAACTACTGGAAAAAGAATAATGGATCAAACTGATTTACATATAACTAGATTAATGTCAGGACCATATGGAGGAGATCAACAAATAGGTGCTATGATTGCTGAGAATGAGTTAGATTTGATTATCTTTTTTAGAGACCCACTTACTGCACAACCTCACGAACCCGATGTAAGTGCGTTACTTCGTTTATGTGATGTTTATAGTATCCCATTGGCTACAAATGTCGCTACAGCAGAAATATTAGTACGTTCAATTGAACAAGGGGATTTTGGGTGGCGTGATATTGTTCACAAATATAAGTAAGTATTCTTAATAAATACAAATACACGAAAAACACAATAATTGTGAGATGATTTTATGAGAGAAATTGATATTGGAAAAAAAGTATTGTGGGAATTAAATAACAGTGGTTATGAAGGGTTTTTTGTAGGTGGAGTAGTCCGAGATATTATTCTTAACAAGAAAATTAATGATATAGATATAGCAACAAATGCAACTCCAGACAAAGTAATGAAGCTTTTTAAAAGGACGATTCCTACAGGTATAAAGCATGGAACAGTTATGGTGATTTTTGAAGATATTTCTTTTGAGGTTACAACTTTTCGTTCAGATGGGAAATATTTAGATTTTCGACATCCAGACCAAGTTAAATTCGTACCAAGTTTAAAGGAAGATTTAAGTAGAAGGGATTTTACTATAAATGCAATTGCAATGGATATAGAAGAGAAGATAATCGATCCTTTTGAAGGAAGAGAGGCAATTTTTAATAAAACAATAAAAACTGTAGGTAATTCAAAGGATAGGTTTTTAGAAGACCCATTGAGAATGTTAAGAGCAATTCGATTTGCAGCACAGCTTAATTTCAGTATCGATGAGTTAACTTGGGAAGAAATAAAGTCTACATCATCTTACATTCAATATATTTCTAATGAACGGGTAAAGAGTGAATTTGATAAAATAATGCAAGCAGATTATGCTCATGCTGGAATAGAGTTGATATATAAGTCTAAATTAATAGATTGGATAGATGGTCTTAATAGGACGTTCTTGTCTAAATTAGATTATGTAAATATTGCTCAGATGGTAAAAAGGACTAATGAACCAAGTGTTCGTTGGTTTTTGTTGTTATATTCTATAGAAAATGATGAACGTCAAATTATAATGAATTTATTAAAGTTTTCTAATAAGGAAAAACACAAAATTAACAGTATTAATTTTGCATACCAAACTCTTAGTAGTGATATAAATATTTTGAATATTAAACGATGCCTGATAGAAACAAGCGATGAAATTTGTTTGATGACTATAAATATTTTATTTATCTTAAATAAAATAAAAGAATCAGAGATGTTTTTTTGGATAAGTGAATTAAATAAAATAAAAGATGAATTAAAGGTTAGAAATATAAATGAATTAGATATTAATGGCAAAGATTTAATCAAGGCTTTTGATCTCTCAGGAGGACCTTGGTTAAATTCTCTCCTAAAAGAATTATTTAAGAAAGTTGTATATGATAATATACCAAATGAAAAATCTGTTTTAATTGAGCAAGCGTTTTTGATAAAAGGAGAAGAAAAAAATGAAGCATAAATTCGATGAATTAAAAACTTCTTGTGATGAAATTATCAAAGATATTTATATTAGAGGGATAAATAAGGGATTAAATACAAAATGGCTAGGAAGAAATATTTTATGTTATCAGATTCTTGATTCAACCCAATCAGAGGCACACCTTTTAGCAAAAAATGGAGCAGATCATGGAACAGTTATTATTGCTGGAGAACAAAGAAAAGGTAGAGGAAGACTAGGGAGATCTTGGTATTCTGAAAAAGATAAAGGTGTATGGATTAGTATGATATTACGGCCATCATTTAGTTTTAGAGAAGCTATACAAACAACTCTTTTTACATCAATAGTAATTAATTGTACATTAAAAAAAATGTATGGGATTGAAAGCAAAATTAAATGGCCAAATGATATCTATATAAATGACAAGAAATGTGCAGGGATTCTCTGTGAGATTCAAGGGGATCAAGAAAAAATCCACTATTTGATAGTAGGTATTGGAATTAATACGCATAAAACTATATACCCAAGTGATATTCAGAATAAAGCAATTTCGATTGAGGAGGCAGCAAATATTTCTCCTAAAAGATTAGAAATTATATCAGAAATTCTCAACGAATTTGAGAAAGCTTATGATGATTTTATTCGAAACGGGTTTGAATATTTTTTTGATCAATATATTGAACTGATGTATGGAATAAATAAAAAAATAATGTTAAATAAAGAAATTACAGGGTACATTGTTGGGATTGATAAAGAGGGACATCTTCTAGTGAAAGATGACAGTGAACAAATAATTAAAGTATCATCTGGAGAAATCGATTTTTTAAGTTAATTATATTTAAGTATATTCTTCTTATTTCTAACAAAAACTTATAGTACTTTCTAATACAAAGGTAGTTAAATTATCTAGGTTTATTTAAGAAGGAGGATACTATGTTACAAAATCTTTTTCTTGAGATGCATCAGACATTAGAACAGTTAAATGAACAGTTTGATGATATAAATAATATTGACGAAGAGTTATCTTTATTAGAGAAGTACTTATCTATAAAAGAAGTAAGTGAAGAACTTACTGAAGAGATTAATACATTAAATATAAAACTGAACCAATTAGAAAGAGAACATGGTCTTTTTAATTTATTTTCTGAAATAAGTGAAAATTCATTTTTGCGGGAAGAACAACATAAAGAAACTGATAACGAAGAAGTTGTTATAGAACTTTTTGAAGAGGATTTCTTAACGTTTCAAAAAGGTATAGGATTTTATGATTTATGGATGCATGATAAAGCTATTGTCTATTTGGAAGATATAATTAAGAAATATCCAGATTTTAATCTTGCTAGGCTTTATACAGCAATGACATATCTTAAAAGAAAAGATTATAACAATACAAGGAAAGAAGTATTAACTATTTTTGAATTTTCGGATGACAATATTATTAACTCATTAGCACATAATATTCTTGGTATTACATATGGTCAACAAGGTGAATATGAGCAAGCAATGTTACATTTCCAACATGCAATTGATTTAAAAGAAGACTGGAAAGAGCCAAAATTCAATCTGGGTATTATGTATTATAAATTAAATCAATATACTGAAGCAATTAGTTTATTTGAAGATCTATATAATATCAATTCAAAAGATTGGGAGGCAATGTTATATATAGGTAAGTGTTATCAAAAATTAAAGGAATATGATAAAGCCAATTGGTACTTTAATGAGACTTATGCTATTTCTAAAAAACCAATAGTAATTAAAAAGATAGCTACCTATTATGAAAAGCATAATCAATTACAAAAAGCTATTTATTGGTATAAGAAATGGTTAAATATTGAACCTAAACAGTTGCAAGCCCTATTAGGGATGGCAAAAAATCTTTGGTTAATGGGTGATAAAAATTCTGGTCTAACCTTGATAAAAAAAGCATTAACACTGGAATCCAATAATTTAGAGATATTATTAATATATGCATGGATGTTAACAGATACCAATTGCGATAAAGCTTTAACGGTAATAGATAAAATATCTGTAAATATGGATAAAGATTCTGATATAATAAGTTCTTATATGATTGCAAGCTTAGCAAGACTTTATTATTTAAATGATGAAAAAAATAAAGCTGATAAATTTTGTGCAATGCTTTTGAATTCAAAGAATAGCTCTCTTAATTCACTAGGAAATATTGTTTTGGGGCTAATTAATTTAGATGAAAACAAACCTGAACAGGCTTTAAACAATTTTAACAATTTAATTGATAACGAAGCTATATTTCCTTACTTAGATTTTTATATTGGTTATAGTCATTATCTACTTGGCAACCTAGAAGCTGCTAAAAATTCATGGGGAAATTTTATTAACTAATAAAGCCGAACTTTATTCAGATGGAGTTTTTCACCTAAAGGTATAAGTGCAACTAAGACTTACGCTACGTTTAAACTTGCGTAAATCAAGTTTTCTTTAACTCCATCTGAATTCTAGTACTCAAGAGTACAAGTCATGCTAATGTGCTAAAGCACTTAGTCATGCTATGCACACAAGAAGTAACCCATGGTTGCTAATTCAAGAGTACAAGTCACGCTATAATGCTAAAGCATTTAGTCGTGCT
>CAZIGM010000067.1:0-8603 GCA_964538675.1 uncultured Bacillaceae bacterium
ACTCAATAAAAAAGTGAAATAATCTAACTACATCTTACAAGTCGGCAAAGTCCGAGCCTAAGAAAAGAGCTTTCTAAGGCTCGAAATTCACCTGTAAGCTCAAGGGCGTCGCTAATACGACTACGTTATAGGAAATCAGCGCTTAAATATATTCTTCGTTCGAAACATGGAGGCAATGATTGGTGTTCTTATTCAACTAACGGAATATATTTCATTTTCAATTGGAGGATTAGAATGGATGATAAAGTCAAACATATTTGGAATGAATTTAGTAGTGAACTTTATAAGTATATTAATAGTAAAGTAAAAAATAAATATGATACAGAAGATATTCTTCAAGATGTTTTTGTGAAAATTTACAAAAATATTGATAAAGTTGATGAACTATCAAAGCTTAAGTCTTGGATTTATAAAATAATTAAAAATACGATTATTGATTATTATAGAAAGAAAAAGGATATATCAGTTGACATTAAGAAACTTGAAAAAGGTTTAGAGGAAGATAATAACTCAGACAATATAAATGAAGAAATAAGTAAATGCTTAGAGAAAATGATTTTTGAACTTCCTAAGAAGTATCAAGAAGTTATTGAGCTATATGATATGAAAGGGATGAAACATAAGGAAATTTCAGAAAAACTTGACGTTACAATATCATGTTCAAAAATGAGGGTTCAGAGGGCAAAAGCTAAGTTGAAGGTGATATTGCTTGAATGTTGTGATTTTGAAGTAGATATATATGGCAATATTATTGATTATAAACAGAAAAAAACTGAGTATAAAAGATGTGGTAATAAGTGTGAGTAAGATTTGACTGTTTAAAAACTTCTACTGTCTATTTAGATAAAATAGACAGTAGAAGTTTTTTTGTTTTAATGAAGTTTATTATAAAAAATTTTATTAAAAAAAGTAAGAAAATCTGTGACCATTTTTTGATTACATCGTCCTTACTAACGAAGTACTTTTATTAAAACTTGCAGAAAGGAGGTTAAGAATGTCACAGTTAGATAATAAAGAAATGACAGAAAAGATAAAAGCTATGCTTAATATATTTGATAAAGTTGGTATAGCAACAAAGGAAAGATTTGAAAATATGTTAGAAAAGTATTATCCTAAGAATTTATTAGAAGGGTTTGAATCAATAATAGTTTTTGCTGAAGGAAAAAAGGAAGATAGTATTGATGAAATGGGAGGATTCAGTGACTATTTAGGTACAATTGCAGCTCAAAGTGAAGTAATGAGTTATTTAAATTCATTGGAATATAAAGCTGTAATAGTAGAAGGAACTAGTAGAGATGTATCTCTTGTGAAATTGGGAGTTGAAGCAGGAGTTGGTGAAATAAGCCCTGTAAATTCTCTAATAGTCAAGGGATTTGGTTTAACAACAAGCTTAGGTGCAATTATTACAGATGCTCCATTAGTACCTGATAAAAAAGTTTCAGGTGTTTGTATTAAATGTATGAAATGTCTAAAAGTATGCCCAATAAGAGATGTTCAATATGCAAAAGGAGACCTTAGTAAGTGTGCATGTGGAAAATGCAGAAATATTTGCCCTGTTTAATACAAAAATAATATGAAAGGTAGGATAGTATGGATAAAAAAACAATTGAAGTTTTTATGTTAAAAGAAGTATTAAATAATCAATCATCCCATGGTGGAGGAGGTAGTTGTGGATGTGGTTGTGGTTCAGCCCAATCATTAACAATTGGTGAATTAGTTGAGAGATTTTCTAAAAAATATGATTCTGTTGGGGAATTTAAGATATATAAATTAACAAGAGAGAATAAAAAAGAGTTTATCTCAAGACTGAATAAAGTGTTGTTTGATAGCGGTGAAAAACTTATAGTTGGTGAATCGAATTTAGGTTTTGTACTATCAAAAGTGAATCCACTAATTGCAGTCGAAGGAAAAGTAATTTCAGTAAAGAATTATCCTGATGAAGAACAACTTTATAATGCTATTATGTCAGGAAAGAAAATACCAACGAAGTCAGGGTGTTGTTAATGTAAAAGTAAAATTGTTAAGAATATTATAAAAACAAATACTCTAAAGAAGTATAATCAACTATGCAAATACAATAAATGCTGATAAAATTCAAATCAACTCTAGAAAGCTAATAATAAGGTTTTCTAGGGTTTTCTATTTTGTATAATAAAGATTAACAGTATTACAAGGGGACAATTAACAACTATTAGACATGTAACAAATAATTTATATCGCCGATAATATAGATAAGGTGAACCGTATCATAAGTTCTTCAACTAACGGAAGCGATAGTTGAAGAAATATTTTTTTTGTGAATCGAAGAAGGCACTGACATCCTATAGCAAAATATTCACGCGGCGGGCAAAGCCTTTGGTCGATCTAAGCAGGGTTACATAGAAGAATAGGCGAAGTAGTTTGATAGATTAAACAGGCGACACATTTCCTTCGCTAACCGAGCCGGCAAAGCCCGAGCCTAAGAAAAGCATTTCTAAGGCTCGAACTTCACCTGTAAGCTCAGTCGCGTCGTGAATACGGAACCGTTAGGCGAAAGTGCATTAAATACTATTGAGAGGTGAAATAGTGGAAGAAAAGATTAAAGAATTACTTGAAGAATTAAATATTGATGTTACCGTTTGAAGATGGAGAATAGGAGTGATAATTATTAAAGTATTAGTATTTGGTGGAACTGGTTTCATCGGAGAAAGACTAATAAACTTATTGACTAAAATGCAATATGAAGTAGTAATTATGACAAGAAATGTTGAGAAAGCGAAGGCTAAATTTGGAGATAATATTCAGTTTTGTAAATGGAGCAACTTATTTATTAAATCTTGTGATGAACTAAATAACATTGATGTAATTATTAATTTAACAGGTGAATCAATAGGAAGTGGACGTTGGACTAAGACCAAAAAAGAAGAGATCTTAAATAGTAGAATTAATGCTACTAGAGCAATTGTTGATGCGATAGAAAATAAGGTCTTTAAGCCAAAAACATTAATAAATGCTTCTGCTGTTGGATATTATGGACCTCAAGATGATAAGAAAATTACTGAGGAACATCCATCAGGGCAAGATTTTTTAGCAGATGTATGTACTGCTTGGGAACAAGAGGCTAGAAAAGTTGAAGCTTTTGGGCTTAGAGTTGTTATTATAAGAATTGGAATAGTTTTAGGTGATAGTGGAGGAACTTTAAAACAAATGGCTTTGCCTTATAAGTTTTATTTAGGAGGTCCAATAGGTAGCGGTAAACAATGGATTTCTTGGATTCATATTGATGATTTGATTAATATTATTAATACCTCAATAAATAATGAACAAATAGAAGGTTCAGTTAATGCAACGGCTCCTAATCCAGTTACAATGAATGAATTTAGTAAAACTTTAGGTAAAACATTAAATAAACCATCAATATTTAAAGTACCTACTTTTATTATTAGGCTTATACTTGGTGAAATGTCAGATATTATAATTAATGGTCAAAGAGTGATTCCAAAAAAACTAATTGAGGCAGAGTATGAGTATAAATACCCAATATTAAGTAAAGCACTTAAAGAAATATACTCCAGTTCTAACCCTAACAACAAAAAAAGAAAAAGTAATTAATTTTTTTATCCAGATAGAATAAACAAATTGTTAAAAGGAGTTGGAATATATGCGGAATTTAAAAGTTCCTCTAGTTGTTGTAATACTTCTTGGATGTTAAACGTGAGGATAAAATTCCTTCTGATATATCTAAACGAAGTCCTGAAACCGATCAATATCCACCAATTCTACATTCTGATGAGTATGAAAAGCCAATACCACTTTCATCAGTAATAAATACGGCAGGGGCAGAAGACTCTCCATTTATACTTTCTGATGGTAATACTTTATATTTCTTTTTTACACCAGACGTAAGAATACCTGTGGATAAACAAATATTAGAGGATGTAACTGGTGTGTGGGTCTCGAATAAAGAAGGAGATATTTGGAGTACACCAGAGAGGGTATGGTTAAACAAGCCCGGTGTATTATCAATGGATGGCGCTGTTAGTATACAAAATGATGAGATGTGGTTTGCCTCTGCTAGGGAGGGATATACTGGCGTAAATATATTTACTGCCGAAATGATTGATGGAAAATGGACAAATTGGGAATATTCTGGTGATCAATTGATGAAAGAGATACAGATAGGAGAGTTACATATACATGGTGATGATTTATATTTCCACTCTAGTCGTCCTGGTGGAAAAGGTGAATTTGATATATGGGTTATTTCAAGAAACGGTGATTCATGGTCAGAGCCAATAAATTTAGATGTAATTAATACAGATGCAATGGATGGTTTTCCTTTTGTTTCTACAGATGGTAATGAGCTATGGTTGACAAGAACATATAAAGGAACACCAGCAGTTTTTCGTTCTGTCAATATAAATGGTGTCTGGAGTGTACCTGAAATGATAGTTTCACAGTTTGTAGGGGAACCTACACTTGATGATGAAGGAAATCTTTATTTTGTCCATCATTATTATGAGGATGGAGAAATGATTGAAGCAGATATATATGTTGCTTATAAGAAATAATTAGGTTGTAGAAAAAGTACAATAACTTCATCTCAAACTTGTACAGTTGATAGACTAAAGACTAGTAGACTTATTCAATAGAGAAAGAATGTTCGTATTTTTATATACCAAAAATAACCATTTATGGTATAATAGTAGTACAGTAGAGTCGGTACTCAAGGGCGGTTGGCTCATCTCCAGGAAAGGAGGTGATGCCATGGAAATTAAGGATGCATTAATTCTGATGTTCATGTTTGGCATGTTCATCTTAGCCTTACTTTCTTACTTAAAAAAGAAGTAGACCTCCCTTGAATTTAATCGGTTAGGAGGACTACTTCTACTATTAATGCTGACTGCCTATGAGGCAATCTATTGTACTGACCGTGGATGTTACTGCATCTGCGGTCTTTATAAGTATATTCAATAGTGAAATTATTAAAACAATATTTTACAATTTAATATTAACATATAATATAGATTATTAAAAGACCACGTTGTGATTAAAAATATATTATTTAATAATGTTCTTGTTATACTCTCTTACCTGAACATTTTCATTTACAACATACGCTTACAATATGATCGTCTGGGAAAAGATCAGATGGAGTTAAAACACTGTCTGAATATAGTCTATAAAAGTAATTATAGGAGGTTATTAAGCTGAAAACGATAGGTTTAATTGGAGGAATGAGTTGGGAATCCTCTTTAGAGTATTACAGAATAATAAATCAGAAGATAAAAGAAATACTAGGAGAATCTCATTCTTGTAAAAATATAATGTATTCAGTAGATTTTGATAAAATAGAAAAACTACAGC
This sequence comes from uncultured Bacillaceae bacterium, assembly GCA_964538675.1. GTDB lineage: Bacteria > Bacillota > Bacilli > Tepidibacillales > Tepidibacillaceae > CAZIGM01. Next base: position 5,347 of record CAZIGM010000067.1, read on the forward strand.
ATGTAGGAGATTGGGAAAGACTTACGGAAGAAATGATAAAAATAGCATTAGTTTTAGAAAAAGCTGGGGCGGATTTTATAATAATTTGTACTAATACAATGCATAAGATGGCAGATGAAGTTCAAAGTAAAATATCTATACCTTTATTACATATTGCTGATGCAACAGCTAATAAAATAAAATCGACTAATATAAACAAGGTAGGTTTATTAGGAACAAAATTTACAATGGAGCAGGATTTTTATAAAGAAAGATTAAAAGATAAGGGAATTAAAATAATTATACCTGATGAAAAAGATAGAAAACTTGTTCATGATGTAATATACAATGAATTAATACATGGAATAATTTCAGAAATATCTAGAAATAAATTTAAAAAAATAATTAATAATTTAAAAGAGGCTGGGGCAGAAGGAGTTATCTTAGGTTGTACAGAGATACCTTTATTGATTAAGCAAACAGATAGTGTTATACCGATATTCGATACAACATCTATACATGCCATAGCTGCAGTAGAATTAGCACTTAGTAAAGTGAAGTAGAATCAAAGACATAATTTCTGCTGATTTTGATAATATTGTAGACCTATTATATAAATTAAGCTTGGAAACATCATTTGTGCCTAGATGTAAAAAAATATAACCCCTTTTGGGGTAACTTAATAAGTATTTGATTGTGAGACATTACTTTGATAAGTTAGAGATGTCACATATTTTATTTTTACTATATAAAATCCCTTATAGGGTTACTTAATAATTATTCTAATTATGTGGCAAACGAAACGTCCCCGTAGGAGAAAACATTTATGAACTTACTAACATTATTAATATTATCTTCAGTACCTTATATAACTACATATATGGGTCTATATATTTTTTCTAACGCATGGTTAGCTTTATTAGCTTATCATTTTGTTATAATAATAGTATTAATTAAAAGAAACAAAACATTAAGGAATATTAACTACTTCATTGAGAATAAGAAGATACTTATTTCTAGCATTATATTAATTCTATTTATTCTTCCTTTTTTACTTGTTACTTGGGATTATATTAAATTAACAGATTTAAATTTAAGTAACATGTTAATGAAGTTTAGTTTAGATGGTTTTTCTTTTGTGGTCTTTATTATCTATTTTTTTACTATTCATCCGATTCTAGAAGAATTGTATTGGAGATTAATAATTACTTATAAAAAAAATACTAAAGTAGATTTCCTATTTGATATATTGTTTGCGGGGTATCATATTTTGGTGCTAATATTATTTGTTAAGATTACTTTTGTGATCCTTTCATTTATTGTTCTTGCGATTTCGGGAATGATATGGAGATATATTATAAAAAGGTATCAGGACTATCTAACAGTATTTGTTACACATGCTATTGCTGATTTACTAATTATTGTTGCAGTATATATTATTAATCTATATTAGAGGAGTGCAAAAATGAAGGTTATAACTTTACTTGAAAATAGAACAATATCTGATGAACTAATAGCAAAACATGGTTTGTCATTATATATTGAAACTGAGAAACATAAGATTCTATTCGATACTGGTGTAGATGATTCATTTATAAAGAATGCATCAAAGCTAGAAGTCGATTTAAGCGATGTTGAGATTCTAATTATCTCACATGGACATTATGACCATGGTGGTGGATTAAAAGCATTTATGGAGATAAACACCAAAGCTAAAATCTATATAAGCGAAAAAGCATTCCAGGGTTATTATTCAAAATCACAGGGTTTATTTAAGCGATATGTTGGGCTTGATAAGAAACTAAAATATAGTAACAGATTAATTTTTGTAGACGATCAAATTCAAATCGATGATGAAATTAGGATATTTGGAGATGTAAGAGGAAAGAGACTTATCCCTCTTGGCAATAAAAAATTATTTAAGAGAATAGGAAACGGTAAATTAGAATTAGACGAATTTGATCATGAAATAAATCTATCAATAAGTGAAAAGAAAAAAAACACATTATTTTGTGGTTGTGCACATAACGGTATTGTCAACATAATTGAAAAAGCTATTGAAATCTCAGGTGAGGATATTTCCACAGTAATTGGGGGAATGCATCTAATGAGAATAGATCCAAATAAAAAGCAAGGAAAGTTATATTTAGATTCTTTATGTGAAGAATTAAATGATTTTCAAGTTGGGGAATATTATACATGTCATTGTACAGGCGATGTAGCCTATGCTTATCTTGATAAAAAGATTAATAATTTGAATGATATTAAGACTGGTATGATTATTGAGGTATAGCTAGTAATGAAAATGAGGTGAGCTTATGAGAAGAATAATCACTATAATTGTAATAATATTAGTTGTTATACTCTTATTATATTTAGGTGGTTATAGAATCACTGCTGATGGTGCAGTAAAGGCACATTCTTTATTAGAAGAAGGTTCTACACTGGTAAAGGAAGTACAATTGGATGATCGATCAGTGCATATTTATCAGTATGAAGATTACTATAGAACGATAATACCAGAAAAAAGTCTTCTTTTGTGGCGTGCACCATATAGTTCCACAACAAAAAATGTAAATGATAAGGATGATAAAATACGTACAATTGGATGGGCAAGCTATACATTTGAAGACCAAAGAGGAACAGTTATTGTCATTGATGTTATGGATGAAGATGTGGCTTATATAGAAGCAGGGGCCGATTTAGAAAGAGAGAGAAAAGAAGTTAAAAAGGGGGAACTAATAGTATTTACTTGGGATAGCGCTTTATTTGTTCATGAGATAATACCAATAGCTTACTCACAAAATGGAATAGAATTATATAGATATGGATATCCAGAAGGAACTAATCATTTAGATGACAGAGAAATAAGATGGCATAAGGTAGAATAATATTAAGATGGTTTAGAGAAATTTATATATTAAGTGTGGAAAGAAATAACGAATATCTGTGAATAATATAAAGAAATTTAGCAACTGAGGTGTTAATTTTGGGACATAATCATAATCGTAGTCATTCACATAATAGTTCTAGCAATATAAAAGTGGCTTTCTTTCTAAATTTATTTTTTACAATATTAGAGATAATTGGTGGTCTTTGGACAAATAGTATGTCTATATTGTCAGATGCGTTACATGATTTAGGCGATTCTTTTTCACTAGGGATTGCTTGGTATTTTGAAGGCTACTCAAAAAAGGGTCCAGATGAAAAGTTTACATACGGCTACTCCCGTTTTTCTTTATTAGGTGCGATGATAAATAGTATTATTTTAATTGGAG
>CAZIGM010000068.1:0-7881 GCA_964538675.1 uncultured Bacillaceae bacterium
ATTTTTTTGTGTCTAAAAAAGATAAATAATTTTTTTATTTCAAAGTAATTATCTATTTCTATGGAGGAACAAGATGAAAAAGAAATTAATTTTATTCTTATGTTTGTTTTTGTTATTAAATGTTGTAACCGTCTATGCTGGAACAGCTATTTATGGTTATTACTTTGAGTATGAAAAAGTTAAAGTTGTGATTGATGAAGAAGAAGTTAAATCTAAAGTTCCTGCTTTTATTATTGAGGAAACGACTGTTATTCCTCTTAGAGCCATAGCAGAACGACTAGACGTTATTGTATTTTGGAACGATCAAGAAAAAACTGCTGAATTAATTCAACCAAATGTTAATATGCTATTTACTGCTAATCCAGTTTATGATAAAGATAATAAATCTTATGTTGTATACTCACCGTTTGGTAAGATTAATAAAAATCAACGATATCATTTTAACTTTCATGTTTTTTGTGAAGTAGATAATCTTCCATATGAAAATGTAGAAATTAAAGTTGTATTAAAAGATCCCGACAATGAAATTATTCAGGATGGATATGCTCAAACTTTTGATGCTTCCGAGGAGAATAGTTTACAATATATTAACTTCTTTGAGAATGTTGATTTTATTAAGACAGGGAATTATAAAGTTGAACTTCTATTAAAGAGTGAATCAACGAAAAATGAATTTAAGAAAATTGGTGAAAAACAAATATTAATTAAATAATTGTTAATAATCTCTGATAAAATTTAATTTATATACAAATAATGATAAAATACATATAATATCCAAAGTCGCTCCTAAAGACGGGTTCGACTTTTTTGATTGCATTTTGATATGACATATGTTTATCCAATAGATAAGGAGAATAATCTTTGAAAGCCAAAATAATATTTATTCTACTATTTTTAATAATGTTAGTTATAGGCAGTATTTTTTTTAGTACGTTTAATCTTAATCATGAAGATAATTATATTACTAATGATCATGATTTAAAAATAGATGATTTATTAAATCCGGATAGTAATATCTCACCGCAACCAAAAGGTGAAAAAATAGCTGTCTATAATATAAATAATGAGCATATGTTTTCACTTGATGAGTTTTATTCTATTTATAATATGGAGTGGCAGTATGACTATTTTGAAGGTACGATTGAATTGAAAGATACTTATCATACTTATTATTTTCTAAAAGGAACTTCTGTTATTGCAGAAGATGGGATATATTTACCCTATGAATCTAAAATGTATACAGACAAGGATAATAATGTGTTTATTAATTTAGATATCTTAGAAGATGTATTTAATTATGATTATAATTCCATTGAGGGAGAAGAGGCAATAGAAGTTTTTGCACTAGATGATTCATCCGTTACCGAAAACAAATCATATCTCAAGTTTGAAAATCAATTTCCAAATATGACTGAAGAAGATATGATTGAATATTTATCTTTTCTTTCAGTCCCATTACAAGGTGCACATATTACTTCTCGTGATTCTCAAATGCCTGGGGCTCCAAGAGATTACCGTAATGGTACACATGAGGGAATTGATTGGTACGCAGGTACAACTGGAATAAACATAGATAAAGATACCCCTATCTTATCAATGGCTGATGGAATTGTTGTTAGGGCTGATTATGATTATGTAGAATTAAGCAATGCGGAAAGAGATGAAATTTTAGGAATTGCCGCTAATTCAGATCATACGCCACAATATATTCTTGATAAATTAAGAGGAAGAACTGTATGGATACAATATGATAATGGAGTTATGGTTCGCTATGCTCATTTGTCAAGAATTGCTGAAAATATTAAAGTTGGTGCGATAGTTAATAGTGGTGACACAATCGGTTATGTTGGAAATTCAGGTACTAGTTATGGTGTAGAAGAAAATGATGTGGGGTTACATTTACATTCGGATATTTTAATATATAACAATTTGTTTTGGGAACATTTTGATAATAATCAGATAAGATTAATATTAGAAACTCTTTTTCCCGAATAGTCAGTAATTGAATATAAAGCCGAACTTTATTTTGAAGGAGTCTCCTAAATTCATTCTTCCCACTTATCAAATCTGTATAAAAAGTAATGGACAAGTTAGTTTAGTTTTGTGATATAATCAATGGGTATTATTAAATTGATTAGATATATTATAGTTTTCTAGGATATTTTAAATATTTAAAAGAAATGGGGTAATAGTATGTGTGATGGGCATGATCATTGCGGGTGCGAAGATCACAATGAAGAACATGAGCATAAAGTGTTGTTAGTTGATGAGAGTGGTCAAGAAAAAGAGTTTACAATTGTAACTGTTTTTGAAGTTAGTGAGAAAGAATATGCCGTTTTAGTTTCATCTGATTCTAGTGAAGATGAAGAAGGAGTAATTTTGCGTATTGATGAAGAAGATGGCGAGGAATTTCTTGTAGATATTGAAGATGAAGAAGAATGGGATAAAGTATTAACAATATATCAGCAATTGATTGATGAAGAGAATAATGAATAAAAATAAATAGCGCCTTTAGGCGCTATCAGACTGTATAAAATGTCCGATTTCTGCGTTACTGCTTAAATCTACGGTACTCACTTACGTTAAGTAAGCTCCGTTCCTGCGATTATAAGCGTGCCTTGAACTAGAACATTTTCTACAGTCTGTTTTTTTGTTAAAATGCTCTATCTGCGTTACTGCTTAAATCTACGGTACTCACTTACGTTAAGTAAGCTCCGTTCCTGCGATTATAAGCGTGCCTTGAACTAGAACATTTTCTACAGTCTGTTTTTTTAGACTTTATCTTCATCCATTTTAATAACTTTTAAACCGTGCGTTTCTAAATCACTTATAAATTTATCTTTCTGGTCAGTGAAATTTATTTTTAGTAGAACTCTTCGATTAAATCGTTCTCCAGCATCAAAAGCTAAAGCTGTAATTACATTTATATGATAGTTATGAGCATATTTTAGTATTTTTTCTAATCTTCCTTCCATTTCAGGGACTCCAATTAATAGACGTATGCCAGGAACATTAATGCCAAATGAAGTTTCCAACGTATGTGTTATATCCTTCCTTTTTACAATTCCTAAAAGATGATTTTCATCGTCAACGATTGGTACGAAAGGGTAACGAACAATAATTGATAGTGTCTCCTCAAAAAAATTATTCAAATTTAAAGGCTTTATATAGGTAATTGCTTGTATTATAGTTTCATTTTTTAATTCATTGTAAGATTTAAAAAGACCTTTTTCAAAAAGTTCAAAGAGACTTTCTTTTGATAAAATCCCCAAGAAAAATCCATTTCTATCAATAACAGGTATGCTTTTCAAATTATTATCTTTCAATATTTTTATAGCATCCTCAACTATATAATCATCATTCAATATTACTAAGTCTTCAACATATGTAATACAATTTCTGATAAACATTTTGTTCCCCCCTATTTATATTTGACTCTATTTATATACGCTAATAATTATCTAATTCCTGCATTAATGTGTAAGATATATGGTAAAATAATAAGCGCGAACATGTGTTCTAAAAATCTAAGAAATAGGATATAATAAGATATATAATATAAATAGTGAGTGATCATAATGAGTAAAAAAAGAAGGACAATATTTTTAGTAGACATGCAAAGTTTTTATGCTTCAGTTGAGGAAGCTTCAAATCATAAACTAGCTGGTAAAATAGTAGTGGTATGTGGTGATCCTAATAAAAGGCATGGAATTACTTTAGCAGCAAACCCAAAAGCCAAAAAAGCTGGTATAAAAACAGGTATGCCTGTGTGGGAAATAAGAAATCGCTGTCCAGATGCTATTTTTGTCAAGCCCCATATGAGTAAATATATTAGTGCTTCATTACAAATAACAGAAATATTAAATCAATTTACTGATAATGTAGAAATATTTTCGATTGATGAGCAATTTTTGGATGTTACTGATGTTCTGTTTTTTTTTGGCGAACCTGAGTATATTGCTGAGATGATACAACAAAAAATCTGGAATGAAGTGGGCGTGCGAGCAAAAGTGGGGATTGGGGAAAACAAAATTCAAGCTAAGATGGCCTGTGATAATTTTGCAAAAAAAAACAATGATGGAATTTTTAAATTGAATCACAAGAATTACAAACAGTATACTGGGCCATTATCTATTGATAGTCTATTTGGAGTAGGAAGTAAAATGAAACGCAATTTGGAACGGATAGGTATTTATACTATAGAAGATTTAGCAAAACGTTCATTGTTGGATTTAAAAAAAAGATGGGGAGTTACGGGACACGTTTTATGGCTAAGTGCACAAGGTATTGACTATTCTCCTGTTGTAAATAATTCTACTCAATTGCACAAAAGTGTTGGTAATAGTATTACATTACCGAAGGATTATGATAGACAAGATGATATTGAAGTAATTCTGCTTGAATTATCTGAGGAAGTATGTCGTAGAACTAGAATGATTGGTAAAAAAGGAAAAACAATTAATGTTACTGTACGAGGGGCAGACTTTAAACAGCCAACAGGATTTAATAGACAGATAACCTTACCTTTTTCATCAGATGAAACAATGGAAATTTATAAAGGAGCACAAAGATTATTCGACGAATTTTGGGATCGTAAACCTATAAGAAGTATTGGTGTAAGTTTAACTCAATTAGAGAATTTAGATGAAATTCAACTAGACCTTTTTACAAATGTAATTAAGAAGAAACAATTGGGTAAAGTGATGGATGAGATCAGAGAACATTATGGTAAGACGGCTATTTTTAGGGCTTCATCGTTACTACCTCAAGGTTTATTGTTTGATAGAGCAACTAAAATAGGGGGACACGAAAAATGAGAAGAGATAATCTTTTGTGGACTGGAAGTCGTATGATGTTAGCAGAACACCGTCAATTATTAAATGAAAAAATCAATGATCAAAAAGATGAATATGATATAAAACGAGTATATGATGAACAACAATCAAACGAATGGCAAAAAATATGGAATGAGTCAATTAATAATAATTTTGAGGTTGTAATAAAATTAAATAATAGATTATCAAAAAAAGTTACAGGGAAAATTGTTGATTGGAATCTAGAACAAGAATTTTTTTATTTACAGTTAAAAAATGGAGAAAAACTGAAGATATTAGTTAGTGAAATTAATGATTTAATAATAAAATGAAGAAAAGCATAGGCTGCTGAAAATGTTCTAGTTCAAGGCACGCTTAAATCTAGGAACGGAACTTACATTTAGCATAAGTATATGTAGTTTACGCTAGTGCGACATAGCACGACTTATGCTAAAGCATAATAGCGTTACTTGTGCACTTTGTGTACTTTTGGGAGTTACCTTTCTTCCGTATTTTACTTATTAAGAAAAAGGTAACGGACATCGTGAGTACGTTGTAAACTACATATACTACCAGTAACGAAGAAAATGTTCTTACACCTTAGAATTTTTCTCTTTTTTTGTATTAGTATTATCCGCTTCAGAATCTAATTGATTACCATAATTATCTAGGGTTACGTCATGCATAGGATGCATAAATGTTCCACCTGCAGGAGACGACATTCTCATATCGAGATTTTCATTATTGTCGTTTTTATCTAAATCATCAACGTTTTTAGGTGTGTAATATTTTTGCATGTCATCAATATTCCATATTTTATTTGTTTCTTTAGATTTGTTTTTGTTCATAAATTTAACCTCCAAAATTGAATAAGATAAGTTTAGTATTATTATTTTTACCTTAATTTATTCTTGTGATGTGTCAGACTTATAAGATTGGAAGTAGTAAATATATAAATTGTGATAAATATAAGAATATGTTAAAATTTAGCTTAACAGAGTGAGTGATAAAAATTATTTTCTTCAGACTTAATGAAATTTAAATACATAAAATGAATATTAATAATTTTATAATTAAATGGAGGAGTAAAGTGGAAAATATTAAAGAGTATTCAATTGAAAGTCCAGAGGCTATAGTACTTACTATTCATGGTTTAGGGGAGCATTTTGGTAGATATAATCATGTAGGGGAATGGCTAAAAGAGAATAAGATAGTTATGATTGGCGGCGATCTACCAGGGTTTGGTACATCCATAAAAACACGAGGTCATATTGATAATTTTAATGAGTATTTAATGAAAGTTGATGAATGGTTACAATATGCAAAAAATAAGTGGCCTAATGTTCCTATCTTTCTATTCGGACATAGTATGGGAGGACTTATAGTATTAAGATATTTAGAAGAAATAGATAAAAACAATTTAGTAAAAGGTGCAATAGTAACCTCACCATCAATAAGTATAAAGTTAAAAGTTCCTAACTGGCAGATTTCTTTTGCTAAAGGGTTAAAAAAAGTATATCCAACACTAAGATTAAATAGTGGAATAAAATCCGAACATGTAAGTCGTAGTCCAGAGATTACTGAAAAATATGGAACAGATCCATTAAACTATGGAAAAGTAAGCGTTGGACTTTTTTATGAATTCCAAACAGCAATTAAGATTGTTTGGGAGAAAGTTGATTGTATTAACGAAACAAAGATTCCATTGCTGTTTTTACAAGCAGGTGAAGATCAATTAGTGGATGCTAATAAAGCAGATGAGTTCGCCAAGAAAATTAATAAAGAACAAATAACATATTTAAATATTCCAGAACTATATCATGAGATATTTAATGAACCTGAAAAAGAAATTTATTTGAAAATGTTTTCTGATTGGATTAAAGAAAAAGTATAGCATAAATTGTGCAATTTCAGTCTTATAGGATAACATATTAACTATAGGGCTGTTTTTTTTGGTGTATATTTCAAATTGACATATTTAGTATAACATATTAAAATAAAAGTGACACATAATAAGGCAAATGCATTTAATTTAGATTGGATAAGATTCATAATGTAAGAGTAGGTAGTGATTTTAATTATAAAAATGGAGGCTTAATGTGTATGGGTACAATAGTGTGCAAGGAGTGCGATAAAATTATTTCGCCAATTTCTTCAGAAAAGTCGGAGATAGTATTTAGTGTTTGTGAAGAATGTTGCTCTAAAGAAAATAATTAATAGTAAAAGAATATAAGCATCTATTAATGCAGAATTAATTATAATTTGCACCTATGTATATATATACATAGGTGCTTTATTTAATTAACTAATAAATGGAAATTGCTTTACGTTCTTTAATAACCCTTATATTATTTAACAATTCATCCTCGGGTCCTTTAACAGGCAAACCAGCAGCAATATTTTGTTTTATATAATTAATATTATCTTGTGTAATTATTTCTCCCGGTAACAGTATAGGAATTCCAGGAGGATATATTGTTATAAATTCTGCAATAACATGCCCTTCAGATTTTTCTAAAGGGATTATATCAGTTTCTGAATAGAAAGCGTCTCTAGGCGAAAGTGAAATTGCCGGAATCTTAGGTAAATTAACTTTTACATGATTTAATTTGCCATTATTAGTATGTGCTTGGGATAAATGAAGTAAAGCATGAACCAATCTATCTATATTTTTTGGTGATTCACCAAGAGTTATTATACATAAAATATTATATAAATCGCTTAATTCAACTTCAATATTATATGTTTCTCTTAACCATTTCTCAGCTTCATAACCTGTAATACCAAGGTCTTTTACACTTATAAGAATTTTAGTAGGATCATAATCGTACGAAGCATCAGTACCTAATATCTCTTCTCCTGGACAATACAGACCAGAAATATTATTAATATTATTCCTTAAATAATGACTTAACTTTAATGCATCATCTAACAATTCCTTACCATTAATAGCTAGATTTCTACGTGCAACATCTAGAGAGGCTAAAAGTAAATAAGAAGTAGAGGTTGTAGTTAGCATACTCATAATTGCTTGAACATGTTTTGGATTAACTAACCCTTTTTTCAC
>CAZIGM010000069.1:0-7726 GCA_964538675.1 uncultured Bacillaceae bacterium
AAGAGTACAAGTCACGCTATTATGCTAAAGCATAAGTCGTGCTATGCCGCACTTAGGTATAATAATAGTGGTAGGAACGGATCTTACATAGACGTAAGTGAGTACCAAAGATTTAAGCAGAAACGAAGAAATTGGGCATTTTCAACAGCCTGTGGTTTTATTCAGTCTCAACAATCTCTAGTGCTTTTTTAACTTCTAATTGAATTCTTTCGAGTTCATTTTGTTCAATCATAACATATGGATTTTCCCAATAAGATTCCATCTTTATAGTTTGTATATCACTTGATTTAATACCCTTATACTTCCAAAATAAAGCATTTATCTCGTCAGAATCTATATTTATTTTTATATGTTCTCCTGCAATGTCTAATATCCCAAATATTTTACTTATTCCATTAATTGATACCAATTCATCAACAAATACTTTAATCAATTCTTGTTGTCTTTGATTTCTTTCAAAATCATTCGAATCGTTTCCATCTAAAGATTTTCGAAAACGCGCAAAATCTAAAGCGTTTTCCCCATTCAAATTTTGCAACCCTTTATTTAGATTGATATAAGTTCCGTCAGCCGCAGAATAATAATACATATCACGGTCAACATAAACCTCTAATCCGCCTAATTGATCAATAATTGTTTTAAATCCCTGAAAATCAACTTTCACATAATATTCAATAGGAATATCAAGAAGGTCTGATAAAATATCCATTAATAAAGTAGCTCCACTAACTGTAGATATTTGACCATTTTGCTCTTGTAGGATTCTTTCATGCTCTCCTTTTGCATATACACCATTTATTTTATCGTAACCATAATTTGGTATATAAACTTTTGTATCTCTTGGTATTGAAAGTAAACTAACCTTTTCGGTAGATGGATTTACTATGCTAACAATTATTGCATCTGTATTATTACTAATTGCACCTGGTCTTTGATCTAACCCAATTAGTAATACCGCAAACGATTGATCTTCTAGTTTAGGGTCATCAATAATTATTGGTTCCTGTTGCTGATTTGTATTATTTGTGGTTCCATTTTCTGTATTGTTTAAATTATTTTCTAAATCGTTAACATTTGGTTCGGAAATATTTTTTGTAAATTTCCAGTAAGCATAACCAGTAAATGCTGATACACTAATTACTGTTAACGCTATAAACAATACAGACCACTTAAGAATTTTTTTTCTATATTCTTTTTTTCGTTTAACTCTGCTTAAATTTAAGTAGTGTTTTGCCCTCAAAAAGTACACTCTCCCAAACATAATTCTTAATGAATTATATATACCTAATTATTAATTATTATCTACTTTATTCTTTAGCTCATGTAAATATAATATCTCATCTTTATATTCTTCTTCTCTCTCAACTGGAGTTTCCAATACAAAAGGTATACTATTAAGTTTTTCACATTGTAAAAATTTTTGCAATGCTTTTGCTCCAATTTCACCTTTACCTATTTTTTCATGACGATCCTTCTTACTATTAAAAGGCATTTTGCTATCATTAATATGAATAATCATTAAATGTTTTAAATATCCAATATCTTCAACAAACTCAATAAATTGACTGAATTTATCTTCATTCCATATACCCGCAGCATAAGCATGACATGTATCAAAACAAAATCCTATTTTTTCTGGATATTTTGTACGATTTCTTATATTTAATAATTCAATAGGATCAAAACCTAATTCTGTACCTTGCCCAGCAGTATTTTCTAATAATAATTTTGCCGAACCTTTATACTGTTCAAGAATTAGATCAAGTGTCTCAACCATTCTATTAATTCCATATTCTTCGCCTTCACCTACATGTTTTCCACAATGTACAATTGCACCTATTGAACCATAAGCCTCTGCAATATTTAAATCCTCAACAAGTGATCGGATAGAAGCCTTTTGAAGATCGGTTTTCGGTGTAGATAAATTGGTGATATATGGCGTATGACATACCACCGATAAATTATGCTTACGGCAAAAATTTTTTCCTTTATTGGCATCATCAATATCCAACGTTTTTGCTCTTAATGACCGTGGATTTTTTGTGAAAATTTGAAAAACTTCTGCACCTAACTCATGTGCTTTTTCTGCAGCATTATAAAAACCTTTAGACACACTTATGTGGCAACCAAATTGCATATAAATGCCCCCTAATTAATAATTTTGTTTTTTTTGTTTTTCGTATTTATCCCTTTCAGATTTCTTTAAATACTTTTTACGTAATCTTATAGACTGAGGTGTTATTTCGCAATACTCATCATCACTTAAATACTCTAAAGCAGCTTCAAGAGTTAATATTTTAGGCGATTTCATTTTTACAGTTTCTTCTTTAGTTGCAGACCTTACATTAGTAACATGTTTCTCTTTACATATATTAATTATGATATCATTATCCCTATTGTGTTCGCCAACAATCATTCCTTCGTAAATATCTACACCATTTTTCACAAAAAGAACTCCTCTATCTTCAATAGATAGTATACCATATATGGTAGATACACCAGTATCTGAAGAAACAAGTACCCCTGCATGTCTTCCACCTATCTCAGAATCAATAACACGTTGAAAAGAATCAAAAGAATGATTTAAAATACCATAACCACGTGTTAATGATAAAAATTCTGTTCGATATCCTATTAAGCCCCTTGAAGGTATGTTAAATTCCAAACGTAATTGGTTAAAACCTAAATGAGTTATATTTAACATTTCTGCTTTTCTGGTTCCTAAACTTTCCATAACTGCACCCATATATTCTTCAGGTATATCAATAATCAATTTCTCAATTGGTTCCATCTTTTTTCCATCAACTTCTTTAATAATAACCTCTGGTTTTGATACTTGTAATTCATATCCTTCACGTCTCATATTTTCAATTAGAATAGATAGATGTAATTCCCCTCTACCTGATACAATAAAAGCATCAGGGCTTTCTGTCTCATTCACCTTTAAGCTTACATCCTTCTCCAATTCAATAAATAATCGTTCCCTTAATTTTCTGGATGTTATATATTTTCCTTCACGCCCTGCGAAAGGACTATTATTAACTAAAAAAGTCATCTGTAATGTTGGTTCATCAATATGTAATAAAGGAAGAGCTTCTGGATAATCAACATCAGAAATTGTTTCTCCAACATTTATTCCGTCAATGCCAGCTATAGCTATAATATCGCCAGCTTTTGCCTCATCTATCTCTATTTTCTTCAAACCTTTAAAACCATATAATTTTGACACTCTAGAGTTTTTTATAGAACCGTCTCTTGTAATAACAGCTACTGATTGATTCTTCTTAATTGTTCCACGTTGTACCTTACCAATCCCAATTCGTCCAAGATACTCATTATAATCAAGTAACGTAACTTGAAATTGAAGGGTACTATTATAATCTACATTCGGAGCTGGTATATATTCAATTATTGCATCAAACAAAGGTTTCATATCATTGGAAAGATTATTATGTTCATTCCCACTAACTCCCTTTATTGCAGAAGCATATACTACAGGAAAATCTAATTGATTATCGTCAGCTCCTAATTCAATAAAAAGATCTAAAATTTCATCTTCTACTTCTAAAGGTCTTGCATTTTCTCGATCAATTTTATTAATAACAACAATCGGTGTAAGCCCTGCTTCTAAAGCTTTTCTTAAAACAAATTTTGTTTGTGGCATACTACCCTCAAAAGCATCTACAACTAATAATACACCATCAACCATTTTCATAATTCGTTCGACTTCCCCACTAAAATCAGCGTGACCTGGTGTATCAATAATATTAATAACTCTATCTTTATAATTAACTGCAGTATTTTTAGCTAAAATGGTTATTCCTCGTTCTCTCTCCAAAGCATTTGAATCCATCATTCTTTCTTCTAAATGTTCGTTCTCTCTAAATATTCCTGACTGAGCTAATAATTTATCTACTAAAGTAGTTTTTCCATGATCTACATGAGCAATTATAGCTATATTTCGTATTTCATTTCGATTCATCTTTTTCTCCTTCTTTATCATGCACTTAGCAATAATAGCGTTTTAGAATAATTAACATAAAAAACGCCCATAAAAAGGCGTTATAGCTTTATACAATTATTTATTATATTACTTTGTCATTTTACAAACAAGATAATTAATTTAATTTAAAAATAACTAAGATATTAAATAACAATTATTGGTACCTATATATGCTTTTAATATTATTTATATCTTCATCAGGAATTGATAAAGCAAGTTCTGTTGTAGGAATTGTTGTAGCACCTATCATTATTTCATGATAAATTGGTCGCTCTTCAGTGTATAAAACTCCTGTAACTATGCTTTGATAATCTTCTAATACTTTCAGAGCAGCAAATTTATCATTAACATTATACATACTATTATTATCAAGATTATAAATGTGTTCTTTAAACCATTCATATGTGTTTATTTTATTAAATGATACACATGGGCTAAAAATGTTTATATGTGAAAATCCTTGATGTTTTATACCCTGTTCAAACATTTCTGTCATCTGAACAATATCACCAGCATAAGCTTGAGCTACAAAACTAGCACCATTAATTATTGCTGAATGCAAAGGACGAATTGGTTCTTCTGCAGATCCTTCAGGTGAAGTTTTTGACTTAAATCCTTTTGGGCTTACTGGTGATGTTTGTCCTGTAGTTAAACCATATATATGGTTGTCCATAACAATATAAGTAATATCTATATTTCTTCTTAAAGTATGCATAAAATGCCCTAACCCAATTCCATAACCATCCCCATCCCCGCCTGCAGCTATAACTGTCAAATCCTGATTGGTTAATTTAACTCCTGTAGCGACTGGCAAAGTCCTACCATGTAAACCATGAAAACCATAAGAATTAAAATGTTGACTAAGTTTACTTGAGCATCCTATTCCTGTTACTAAAACTATATTATCAGGATTTAAACCAAGATTAGTTGCAGCTTTTTGTAATGCTGCGAGAACGGCATAATCTCCACAGCCGGGACACCACGAAGGTTTTTGTTCAATTCTAAAATCATTTACTGTTCTCATATTAATATATACTCCTTTTCTTTCTTATAGCTCTTAACCTCATCAACTATTTTTTTAACTGTAAAAGGATTGCCATCATATTTTAAAATGCTATTTAATTTTTCATGTTGATTAACTTCTCTTTTTATTAATTGTTTTAATTGTCCTGTAGCATTGTTTTCTATAATAAATACATTAACTGCCTTGTTAATTATTTCCTCCACGCTTTTTTGTGGAAAAGGATGTAATATTTTTAATTGCAAGTGAGCAATCTTATTTTCTATCTTTAATATTTCATAAGCTTCATTTATTTGTGCATAAGTAGAACCAAAACCTATCAATAATGTTTCTATCTCTTTTTCACCTGAAAAATAAATTCCTAATTCATCGGGATTAAAAAAATTTAGCTTGTTTAATCTTTTATTCATCATTTTAATTCTCATGTCAGTGTCCTCTATCTCAAAGCCCGTCTCTTCATGTTCATTTCCTAAAGCCACAAAGCGTCCATTTTTTTGACCTGGAATAGAACGTGGGGATATTCCTTTCTCACTATTTAAATCATAACGTTTGTATTCGCCTTTACCTAGTTTTAATAAATTTTCATTATCCATCAATTTACCACGATTGATTTGAATTTTATTAAAATCTAAATCTTTTGTAGATTTTTTTGACATACCCATAAACATATCTGTAGCAACAATCACTGGACATTGATACTCATCGGCTAAATTAAATGCATGTTGAATATCATAAAAGGTTTCTTCAATTGTCATAGGTGTCATAACTATTCTCGGGATTTCTCCATGTGAGCCATATATTATTTCATTTATATCAGACTGTTCTGTTTTAGTAGGTAATCCAGTTGCAGGACCACCTCTTTGTACATTTACAATAACAAGAGGTGTTTCAGAAATTCCTGCTAAACCAATTGATTCCATCATTAATGATAAACCCGGACCAGATGTTGATGTCATTGATCTTACACCAGTATAATTGCCACCTATAGCCATCATACAAGCCGCAATCTCGTCCTCAGCTTGAATTACTTTTCCACCATATTTCGGAAAATTTGCTATAGCGTTATACATGATTTCAGTAGCAGGAGTTATTGGATAAGCCGCCAAAAAACGACATCCACCATTTAAAGCTCCTATACCTACAGCTTCATTTCCTGTAATAAATATATTCTTATTTTTATCTCCTAAATTTTTAGGTAACTCATATGTTATATCTGAAAAATGTTCTTTAAAATAATCATATCCTATCTTTATAGCCCTTTGGTTTGCGGAAATAATTTTCTCACCTTTTTTAGCAAAAACATCTTTAATTACGTCATAAAAAATTTCTACGTCTAAACCAACCGATGCACAACTTGCACCAGTTGCTACCATATTTTTCATTATCGAATTGCCTAACTCCTTTGCTGTCTCAAATAATGGAAGTGGACATATATTAATTTTTTTACTTTTAAAATCAATATCTAAATCAAATCTACTTGAATCATACATTAACGTTGATCCATCAGTTAATTCATGAAAATTTTCATCTACTGTTCTTTGATCAAAAGCAATCAGTATATCCAAATCATCTCCCTGATAATTTATTGCCTCTGAAGCTATTCTCACTTTATAATTTGTATGACCACCCTTTACCAATGACATAAAATGACGATAAGCAAATAAATAATATCCCATTCTATTCAAGGCTATTGCAAATATTTCTCCAGTACTATCAATTCCTTCTCCTTGAGCTCCTCCGACTTTCCATTTCAAATCATTCATAAAAAACCACCCCGCAAAATTAAATAATTTAATACTTATAATTTATCCAAATTTTTATTTTTCATTTAAAATGTAAATAATTAATTAAAGTATTATTTTCCTATTGCAACTAAATAAAAAAATGTTATACTCATCATTGTTTATACTATAGAAAGAGTGATGAAATTTTGAATATACAAGCCAATTCACCTTTATTCTCTGCTTTAAAAGAATACGCAAAGAAAAACCCCTTACAATTCCATATACCTGGACATAAAAAAGGTCAAGGAATGGATAAGGAATTTAAGGAATTTGTTGGAGTTAATGCATTATCTATTGATTTAATTAATATTACTCCTTTAGATGATTTACATTCACCACATGGTATTATTAAGGAGGCTCAAGATTTAGCTGCAAAAGCATTCGGAGCAGATTACACATTTTTTTCTGTTCAAGGTACAAGTGGCGCAATTATGACGATGATTATGTCTGTTTGTAAACCAGGAGATAAAATTATTGTACCAAGAAATGTACACAAATCGATTTTATCGGGAATAATTTTTGCTGGTGCAAACCCTATTTTTATTCACCCTGAGATGGATGGAAATTTAGGTATTTCTCATGGTATAACACCACAATCAGTTAAACATGCACTAGAAGCACATCCTGATGCTAAGGCTGTTCTAGTTATTAATCCAACCTATTTTGGAATAGCAGCAAATTTACAAAAAATTGTTGATTTAGCACATGAATACAATATACCTGTTCTTGTCGATGAGGCTCATGGAGTTCATATTCATTTTCATGATAATTTGCCGCTATCAGCTATGCAAGCTGGAGCTGACTTAGCAGCCACTAGTGTGCACAAATTAGGTGGTTCTTTAACACAAAGCTCACTTCTTAATGTGAAAAAAGGGTTAGTTAATCCAAAACATGTTCAAGCAATTATGAGTATGCTAA
>CAZIGM010000070.1:0-7544 GCA_964538675.1 uncultured Bacillaceae bacterium
GATTATGTGTACATATATATAGGCAGTGATAAAGTTTTAAGAATTATGGATATAATATCAATAATAAATGCTAATGATATTAATATTAAAAAGAATAATTTGTATTTAAGAAATTTAGAGAAAATAGAAAAAATAAATGATGATACTAAATCTATTATTATAACAAAAGATAAAGTATACTATTCACCAATTTCGACTATTACTTTAAATAAAAGAGCAGCTATGAAATATTGAACTTAAAAAAAATTAATTAACTTAATTGTGAATTTTTACTATAATTAATAGATATTATTTTGTCATTACGTTTTTTTCTATTAGGGTGTAAAATAAAGATTACATATAAAGCCAATCTTTATTCAGATGGAGTCTCCCCCTTAAATAGCGAGACTAGGGAACTTTGTTCCCTTAGTGAGACTTGCGCACTTTGTGTAGAAGAGGGAGTCTTATCATATCTGGATAAATTAGTTAGCATAGAAATGGAAGGTGTATAGATGGTAACCAAACAAAATGTATACGATGAAAGTCAGATTCAAGTTCTAGAGGGTCTTGAGGCTGTAAGAAAAAGACCTAGTATGTATATAGGTTCAACAAGTGAAAAGGGTTTACATCATTTGGTTTGGGAAATAGTTGATAATAGTATTGATGAAGCTTTAGAAGGAACTTGTGATTACATCCGTGTATCAATATTACCCGGTAATATAGTAAAAGTTGTGGATAATGGTAGAGGTATTCCAGTGGGTATACATTCAAAAATGGGTCGTCCTGCTGTTGAGGTTGCTCTTACTGTTTTACATGCAGGAGGTAAATTTGGTGGAGGAGGATATAAAGTATCAGGTGGTTTACATGGAGTTGGTTTGTCGGTAGTTAATGCTTTATCAGAATGGTTAGAAGTTATTATAAAATTAGATGGCAAGGTTTATAAACAAGAATATTCTCGAGGTGTCCCAAAGTATGATTTAAAAGTGATAGGCGAAACTAATGAAAGAGGAACAACAATATCATTTAAACCAGATGAGCAAATTTTTGAAGAGACAATAGAATTTATATATGATACATTAAAATCGCGTTTGAGAGAATTAGCCTTTTTAAACAAAGGATTAAAAATTGATTTAATAGATGAGAGAGAAGAGAAGAAAGAAAAGTCTTTTGTTTACGAAGGTGGTATAAAATCTTTTGTAGAATTTATAAATAAAAATCGAGAGAACTTACACAATAAACCAATCTATATAGAAGGTCTTAAAGATAATATATCTGTTGAAATATCTTTGCAATATAACAATGGATTTTCTAATAATATATTATCATTTGCTAATAATATTCATACTCATGAAGGTGGTTCACATGAGGCTGGATTTAAAAGTGCTTTAACTAGAGTATTAAATGATTATGCAAGAAAAAATAATTTATTAAAAGATCAAGATGCTAATCTCTCAGGAGATGATACGAGGGAAGGGCTTACTGCAGTAATTAGTGTAAAAATTCCAAATCCTCAATTTGAAGGTCAAACAAAAACAAAGCTTGGTAATAGTGAGGTTAGAGGAATTGTTGAATCAATTTTTGCAGAAAATCTTACAACATTTTTAGAAGAAAATCCTAATGAGTCAAAAAAAATTATTGAAAAATCAGTACTTGCTGCTAGGGCTCGTATTGCTGCAAGAAAAGCTAGGGAATTAACTAGAAGAAAGAATGCATTAGAAGTAAGTTCGTTGCCAGGAAAATTAGCTGATTGTTCATCTAAAGATGCATCAATTAGTGAGATTTATATAGTAGAGGGTGATTCAGCTGGTGGTTCCGCAAAACAAGGAAGAGATAGAAATTTTCAAGCTATTTTACCTTTGCGCGGGAAAATAATTAATGTTGAAAAAGCAAGACTAGATAAAATATTTGCTAATACTGAAATTAGAGCAATCATTACTGCTTTAGGAACTGGAATTGGTGAAGACTTCGATTTATCTAAAGCTAGATATAATAAGATTATTATAATGACAGATGCTGATGTTGATGGCTCTCATATTCGTACTTTATTGTTAACTTTCTTTTTTAGGTATATGAAAGAATTAGTAGAGCAAGGTTATGTGTATATAGCTCAACCACCTTTATACAAGATACAACAAGGTAAAGTTATTCGTTATGCGTATAATGATAAGGAGCTAGAAAAAGTCAAATTAGAATTAGGGAAACGTCCAGAACCTTCATTACAACGCTATAAAGGTTTAGGAGAAATGAATCCAACTCAATTATGGGAGACTACGATGGATCCGGAAAGTAGAACATTATTACAAGTTAGTCTACAAGATGCTTCGGACGCGGATATAATATTTGAAACTTTGATGGGTGATAAGGTTGAACCACGTAAAGAATTTATAATAGAGTATGGACAATATGTGCGTAATTTAGACGTTTAACCAGATACAGATGGAGGTAGAACATGCTTGAATCAAATCCTAGAGTAAAAGAAGTTAATATAAGCCAAGAAATGAAAAATTCATTTATAGATTATGCAATGAGTGTTATTGTTAGTAGGGCGCTTCCTGATGTAAGGGATGGTTTGAAACCAGTTCATAGAAGAATTCTATTTGCTATGAATCAACTAGGCATGACTGCAGATAAACCTTATAAAAAATCTGCTAGAATTGTTGGGGATGTGATAGGTAAATACCATCCGCATGGAGATGTCGCAGTATACGATACTATGGTAAGAATGGCACAAGATTTTTCTTATCGTTATATGTTAGTAGATGGGCATGGTAATTTTGGTTCAGTAGATGGGGATTCTGCTGCGGCAATGCGTTATACTGAAGCTCGTTTGTCAAAAATATCTAATGAATTATTAAGGGATATCAATAAAGATACAATAGATTATGGGGATAATTATGATGGATCTGAAAAAGAACCATTAGTTTTACCAGCTAGATTTCCAAATCTATTGGTAAATGGTTCATCAGGAATAGCCGTTGGTATGGCTACAAATATTCCTCCTCATCAACTTGGGGAAGTAATAGATGGAGTATTAAAAATAATAGAAAACTCAGAAATAGATATAGAAGATTTAATGAAAGTAATTAAGGGACCTGATTTTCCTACAGGAGGAATAATTTTAGGTACAGAGGGAATTAAAAGTGCATATAAAACAGGTAAAGGTTCTATAATAGTACGTGCTAAGGCAGAAATAGAAGAAATTAATAATGGGAAAAATAGAATTATTGTAAATGAGATACCTTATCAAGTTAATAAGGCTAGATTAATAGAAAAGATAGCTGATTTAGTAAGAGATAAAAAGATTGATGGAATAACTGATTTACGTGATGAATCAGATCGTACTGGCATGAGAATTGTTATTGAATTACGTCGTGATGTTAATGCTAATGTGATATTGAATAATTTGTATAAACAAACATCATTACAAACTTCTTTTGGTATAAATCTACTTGCATTAGAAGATAATCAACCAAAGGTTCTTAATCTAAAAGAAATACTTACAAATTATCTTAAACATCAAAAGGTAGTTATTAGAAGAAGAACAGAGTATGATCTAAAAAAAGCTGAGGAAAAGGCACATATTTTAGAAGGATTGAGAGTTGCTTTAGATAATCTTGATGCAGTAATTACTTTGATTCGTTCATCAGCAACAACAGATGAAGCAAAAAAAGGTTTGATAGAGCGATTTAAATTAACTGAAATTCAAGCACAGGCTATTCTTGACATGAGATTACAAAGATTAACAGGATTAGAAAGAGAAAAAATTGAAAGTGAATATAATGATTTAAAGGAAAAGATTTCAAACTTTAGAGCTATATTAGCTGACGAACAAAGAATATTAGCTATAATTAGCGAAGAATTAAAGGAAATTAAAGATAAATATAACGATGATAGAAAAACAATAATTACATTTGATGATAGTGAATTAGAAACAGAAGATTTGATTCCTGAGGAAGAAGTAGTTGTAATGTTAACCAATCATGGTTATATTAAACGGTTACCAATTTCCACTTATAAAAGTCAAAAAAGAGGTGGAAAAGGGGTAACGGGAATGGGTACAAAAGAAGATGATTTTGTACAACATTTCTTTATTACAAATTCGCATAACTATATAATGTTCTTTACTAATAAGGGAAAAGTTTATAGATTAAAAGCTTATGAAATACCAGAACTTAGCAGAACAGCGAAAGGGACCCCAATTATTAATCTTATTCAAATTGAAAAGGGAGAGATAATTAATGCTGTTTTTCAAGTTATAAATTATACAGTTGAAAACTGTTTATTCTTTGTAACTGCTCATGGCTTAGTTAAAAAATCATTATTATCTGATTATGAGAATATTCGAAAAGGCGGTATTAATGCAATAAACTTAAAAGATGGCGATGAACTAATTGGTGTAAAATTAACTGATGGTAAACAAGATATAATACTTGGAACAAGATATGGACAATCAATTAGATTTAATGAAAAAAATGTTAGAATTATGGGAAGAAGCACAACAGGAGTGAAGGGAATATCTTTAAGTAAAGATGATTTAGTAATTGGTATGGATATTGTTGATAATGGTAAATCAATATTGATTGTTACCTCAAAAGGATATGGTAAAAGAACTCCTGCTCTCGAGTATCGTCCTCAAACAAGAGGTGGAAAAGGAATAAAGACATTAAATGTTACAAAGAAAACTGGACACATTGTAGGACTAAAAGTTGTATCAGAAAGTGATGATATAATGATAGTAACTACAAAAGCCATGGTAATAAGGCTAAACACGAAAAACATTTCATCAATGGGTAGATATACTCAAGGTGTAAGGCTAATAAATGTTGATACAGACAACATAGTAACATCAATAGCAAAGATCGAATCAAATGAGGAAGAAAAAGATTTATAAAAAAAGAGCTTAGCTCTTTTTTTTTAACTTAATTCAAAAAGTCTATTGTTAAACATCTAGGTTTATCTGTAAAATAAAAGAAAGTAATTTAAAGGAGAATTAACATGATTTTATCAATTAAAGATATTAATAAAGAGATGGAATTAGCAGAAGATGTTATTAGTGAATTAGGTGGTATCATTTTTAAAAAGGGAACTAATATAAAAATTTCTGATTTGGAAATATTAGAAGCATTTGGGGTAAAGCGAATAGAAATTGAAGATACTAAAGTGAATATTTTTGATAACAATCTTGAAGAATATGAACAAGAACAAGAACAAGAAAATAAATTAGATGAGTTTAAAAGAACATATAAAAAATCATTAAAAACCTTAGATAACATATTTATGTTAGCGCAAGGTAATGCTCAAATACCAATATTAGATTTAAGAAAAGCGTTACAACCTTTATTAAAAGAGGAATTTATTCAGCCAAAGTATTTACTGGCATTAAAATTTATCTCTTCAGATTTTAATAAATATGATAGCAATCATGCACTATCAGTAGGTTTATTGTCTTATGCCATTGCTGTGTGGATGGATTTAGAACAAGGTGAGAGAATGCAAATAGCATTGGCTGGGACTTTGCATGATGTAGGAATGAGTCGTATTCCAAGTCATATAATTTTTAATAAAGGAAATCTCAAAATAGAAGAATATAATGAAATAAAAAAACATACTTTGTATGGATATCAGATATTAAAGGATGCAAAAGGATTAAATGAGTCTTCATTATTGGGTGTGCTTCAACATCATGAAAGAGAAAACGGAGAAGGCTATCCGTTAAATTTAAAAGGAAATCAAATTAATATATACGCAAAGATTATTGCTGTTGTAGATGTTTTCCATGCAATGACGTCAAGAAGAACTTATAGGGAGGAGTATTCTTCTTTTCAAGCTATTGATCATTTAATTAATGAGGGAAGCAACAAATTAGATCAATCAATAGTTAATCTTCTTTCTAAAAAAATAACACAATTAGTAATAGGAACTAAAGTATTACTAAATAATGGTCAGGATGGACATATAATACTATTAAACAAGGAATATCCAACTAGGCCTGCGATTAAAGTTGATAGTTCTGTAATAGATTTAGCAAATGAGGAAGAGTTATTTATTAAGAAAGTGTACTAAATATCTTCACACAATGCCATTAATAGTAAAGCCTAACTTTATTCAGATTCTTGCGCACTTTGTGTGTAAGTGGGAGTCTTATCATATCTGAATAATTATTCCATAATATATATACAAGAGTAATGGTAAAAAAATGATATACTATTTAATATACTAATAAAAAAATGGAGGAAATATAAGTTGAAAAAATACATCTACAGAATTGGAATATTAATACTTATATCTTTATTCATAACAAACTTAGGATTTCTTACTCACACAAAAGCTAGTAATGATAACAAATACGAAGATATTTCTTTAAATTATCAAGATTGGTATCAAATTTCTAATCGTTATTCAATTAATAATTTAGAGTTAAGTAAAATTCCTAGGGATGTTAAAGGATTATACGTAACAGGAAACACTGCAGAAAGTTTAAAATATGATTATTTAGTGGAATTGTTAAAAACAACTGAATTAAATAGTTTTGTAATTGATATTAAGGAAGATTCAGGCTATATAACTTATCAATCAAATAATTTAAAAATAAAAGAAATTGGTTCGGATAGAAAAATTTATATTAAGGATATCGATGATTTAATTCATAAAGCCAAAGAAAACAATATATATACTATAGCGAGGATAGTAACTTTCAAAGACCCATTTTATGCTGGCTCTGATCCGAATATTGCTTTACAGAAAAAAACAGGTGGGGTATGGAGAGATAATAAAGGAATATCTTGGGTAGACCCGTATCAAAGAGAGGTATGGGAGTATAATATAGCAATAGCTAAAGAAATAGCTGAAAAGGGTTTTGATGAAATACAATTTGATTATGTAAGATTCCCAGAAAATGGTGCAAGATTAAATAATGAGGTGAATTTTAATAATCCAGATAATTTATCAAAGGCGGAAATAATTGCGGATTTTTTAAAGTATGCACAGGACGAATTAAAAGATTATTCAGTTTTTATATCTGCAGATGTATTTGGATTAACTACGACGGTAATTGATGATATGGGTATAGGACAACAATGGGAGTTAATAACTTCTTGTGTTGATTATATAAGCCCTATGATGTATCCATCGCACTATGGTGTTGGATTATACGGAATTACAGTACCTGATGCTAATCCTTACGTAATAATTAAAGAAGGACTAGAAGATGCAATAGAAAAAAATAATAAGGTTAGTGCAGAGGGCAAATCTGTCGCAATAATAAGACCTTGGTACCAGGATTTCACTGCATCTTGGGTTCCGGGTTATATAAAATATGGTTCGAAAGAAGTTTTAAGTCAGGTAAATGCAGGAAAAGAATTAGGAATAACACAATATCTTATGTGGAATCAAAGTAACGTTTATAGTGAAGGTGCATGGGTTAATAAATAAAAGATGGCTAAAAAAGCCATCTTTTTTAATAAATTTAATTTTCTTTAAAAATTATATATTCCTCAAAAAAAATTATTTAATATTAAACAACAACAATAATTTGGTAGATTAACTCAATCGCTCCTATAGCTCAG
>CAZIGM010000071.1:0-7347 GCA_964538675.1 uncultured Bacillaceae bacterium
GAATACTTTTTATTAATTATATAAGCAATTAGATATGTTATTTATTTTTGTAAATATAATAGTATAGAAATATAATATTTTGTTAAAGGATTGATGAATAATGGATTATAAGATTGTAGAGTTTGAAAATACTCCTTTAGAAGTTCAAGAGTGGATTAATGAAAATATTAATAGTGAAAATCAAAAAATAATTAATGCTGAAGAAATGACTTATGTAATTATAACTAGAGGAATCAAAAATACGGGGGGATACGATGTTGAAGCTAAATTGACTGAGGAAGAGAACTTTATAAAATTAAGTTTAGAAAATATTGATCCTAAAGAAGATGAAGCGGTAATTCAAGTTATTACAAATCCATATATTATTATAAAATTCAAAAAGACTAATAAAGAAATTTTGATAGAAAATTCAAATGAATTATAATCGCAATGGTTTATTTTGCATTAGTTTTTATAAATAGATATTCTAATCAGGTGGAGTAACGTCTCCATCTTTTCACAATGTTTTCATCTTTACTAAAATGAGTTTACTAATTTATAAGTCTTGATATATTAGGCTTTATTTTTGTAAACCATCATAAATTCTAATAATTGGGGTGTTAATTTATGAATGGTGACAATATAACTATGAATAATAAATCGCATAAAATTCAAATCGTATTAGATCAAAATAAGAAGGTTGTAACAATTAAAGATCAACAAAATGAAAAGGAACGAAATATATTAATTAATGATAAATTTAATGAAATAATTAAAGATTTAAATAAACTTGTTGGATTAGACGACATAAAAAAATTAATGTTTGAGATATTTGCTTTGATTCAAATAAATCAACAACGTACAACCTTTGAATTAAAAACTGAGCCACAAGTATTTCACATGTTATTTAAAGGTAATCCTGGTACTGGAAAAACAACAGTAGCAAGGATAATGGCTAAAATCTTTTATGAAATGGATATTATATCAAAAGGACATTTGGTTGAGGTAGAAAGAGCTGATTTAGTAGGTGAATATATTGGTCATACAGCCCAAAAAACAAGGGAGCAAGTAAATAAAGCCTTAGGTGGTATTTTATTTATAGATGAAGCTTATTCACTTTATAGGGGAGGGGATAAGGATTTTGGTAGGGAAAGTATCGATACCCTAGTTAAATCAATGGAAGACCATAAAAATGATTTCATTTTAATATTAGCTGGTTATTCAAAGGAAATGGAGTATTTTATTAAATCAAATCCTGGTTTGTATTCTAGATTTCCCATTCAACTTCATTTCGAAGACTACTCAATTAATAAACTTTTAGAAATTGCAGAAGTAATGGCAAGTGAAAGAGAATACACATTTTCATCTTCAGCAAAAAAAAAATTAAAACAATTAATAATGGAAGAGAAACGAGATCCTGTTCATAATTTTAGTAATGCAAGATTAGTGCGTAATTTAATTGAAAGATCGGTTAGAAATCATGCAGTAAGATTAATTAAGAGCAGTAAGAATTCAAAACAAGATCTAATGACCCTCCAACCAGAGGACTTTTTATATAATATAATTTCTTCATCAAAATGGATATGAATTTTTTATTTGATGATTTAAATTATTTTTTTTTTTGATATACTAAGTAAAGTAAAAATATCTGAGAGGACATAAAAATTTTGATCAAAGAAAAAGTTATTTTGATAGATATAAATATTAATGATAAAACAAAATATAACGAATATTCAATTGATGAATTAAAAAGCTTAGCAGAAACCGTGAATGCTGAAATACAAATGATAATAAATCAAAACAGAACTAATATTGACCCGTCATGGTATATAGGGTTAGGCAAGATAGAGGAGATTGCGAATCTTACAGAGGAATTAAAAACAGATTTAATAATTTTTAATTGTGAATTATCTCCTTCCCAAATTAGAAATATTGAGAACAAAATAAATTGTAAGGTTATTGATCGAACACAACTGATATTAGATATTTTTGCTTCTAGAGCAAAATCTAAAGAGGGAAAAATTCAAGTTGAACTTGCTCAACTTAACTACTTATTACCAAGACTTACTGGCAAAGGTATCAGTTTATCAAGACTAGGCGGTGGTATTGGAACAAGAGGTCCGGGTGAAACTAAGTTAGAAACAGATAGAAGACATATAAAAAGAAGAATAAGTTCTTTAAATTTAAAACTTAAAGAAATTAATAATCATAGGAAGTTATATCGCAAAAGAAGAGAGAAAAACAATACTTTTCAAATTGCATTAGTAGGTTATACTAACGCAGGTAAATCTACATTATTAAATCAACTTACTAATTCAAATGTATTATCAGAAGACAAATTATTTGCAACTTTAGATCCGACTTCAAAAAAACTTAAGTTGAAAAATAATAAGGATATAATATTAACTGATACAGTAGGATTTATACAAGATTTACCTCATGCTTTAATAGCAGCTTTTAAATCTACATTTCAAGAAGCAACTCAAGCAGATTTATTATTACATATTGTTGATTCTAGTCACACCAACAGAGAAAAACATATTGAAATTGTTGAGAAACTTTTAAAAGAAATTAACGCAAATTCTATTCCAAGAATAACAATTTATAATAAAAAAGATTTACTTCACGATTTTATAATTGATAATGTCAATGATTACCTATTTGTTTCAGCTTATGATGGTAATGATAAACAGAAATTATTGAATTTAATAGAAAATAAAATTTCTGAGCATTGGGAGAAATATAATTTTAATATTCCTTCTAATAGAGGTGATTTAATTTCTTATATTCGTAAAAATAGTAAGTTGGTTGATGAAATTAGTTGGGATGAGAATGGCCATTATTGGCATATTGATGCTTTATTAGATAAGAAATATCTTAATAATGATCTATTACAATATAATAAATGATTTTTTAATTAGAACATATAAAAATGGAGTTGTAGTAATGTATAGCTTTTTTAATTTTAGTAACGATTTTAAAAAACGTGTAGATCAGATTGAGATAAATATCTCAAATAAATTTAGAGAAATTAATAAAATTGTTGAGTTTAATCAATCAAAGGTACTTAATTCTTTTAATAAGTATAAAGTTTCCGATTTTCATTTACATTCATCTACTGGATATGGATATAATGATTTAGGAAGACAAACTCTAGATAGTATCTATGCTGAAGTATTTGGAGCAGAGTCTGGATTAGTACGTTCACATATTGTATCAGGAACTCATGCTTTATCAGTTGGCTTATTTGGATTATTACGACCAGGAGATGAGTTATTATATATTACAGGTAATCCATATGATACACTTGAAGAAGTTATAGGCATTCATGGCGGTGGAATGGGGTCTTTAAAGGAATGGGGAGTTAGCTATAATTATGTTCCACTTAAGGATAATGGAAAAGTGGATTTTAGTCTGTTATCACAGAAAATTTCGAAAAATACAAAGGTCGTTGCAATACAAAGATCAAAAGGTTATTCTTGGAGTCCATCACACAGTACAAATGATATTAAAGAAATGATATCTTTTATTAGAACGTTGAAATCAAATGTAATTATTTTTGTAGATAATTGCTACGGAGAATTTACAGATTATCAAGAACCTACTGAGGTAGGAGCTGATATCATTGTTGGTTCTCTTATTAAAAATCCAGGCGGAGGTTTAGCTAAATTAGGAGGCTATCTAGTAGGCAAGGATAGATATATAGAGCAAATATCTTATCGTTTAACTGCGCCAGGTATAGGAAGGGAAGTAGGTGCTTCTTACGGTAACATGCGGGATTTTTATCAAGGATTTTTCTTAGCTCCCCATTTTGTTGGAGAAGCATTAAAGGGAATGATATTCGCTGCCGCAATATTTGATAGTCTTGGATATGATACTAATCCACAATGGCATGAAAAAAGAAATGATATTATTCAAGCGATTAAATTTAATAATAAAGATGCACTAGTTACATTTCTAAAAGGAATACAAAAAGGTTCGCCAATTGACTCTCATGTTTCTCCAGAACCTTCTAGTATTCCAGGTTATCAAAATAAAGTAATTATGGCTGCAGGTGTATTTGTACAAGGTGCTAGTTTAGAGCTTTCAGGTGATGCACCTATAATAGAACCTTATATCGGGTATATTCAAGGTGGATTAACATACCAGCATGTTAAATGGGGAATACTAACAGCAATAGAATATATGAATAAAAAGAATTTATTAAAAATATAAAACTATTTATAAAATAATAAAAACAAGAAGAATAAATTTTCTTCTTGTTTTTATGATGTGAGGATATCTAACATTTTCTTGACATAAAAAATTACATTGTGTATAATAATAAATAAATTTAAATATTGAGATGGGATGTATAAAAAATGAATGACTCTGATAGAAGAAATCGACCTCTTTTTCCAATAAGTATTGTAATGGAGTTAACGGATTTATCTGCAAGACAAATAAGATATTATGAAGAGAATGAATTAATTCAACCAGCACGAACAAGTGGTGGACATAGGTTGTTTTCTTTCTCAGATATTGATTGTCTATTAGAGATTAAAAATTTATTAGAAAAAAAAGTTAATCTTGCAGGAATAAAAGAGATATTTACAAGAAGAGAATTTGATAAGTATAAAACTGAAAGTAAGAGTATTAATCTAGAAAAAACTCAAGTTACTGATTCTTTTCTTAGAAAGAAAATTGCGCAAGAACTTCTATTGCAAAAGCCTAATCAAGTAAATACATTAATTCAAGGAGATTTATCACGTTTTTTTCATTAATTTATATTAGTAAATATTTAATATAATAAAAATCTATAGAAGGAGAGAATTGTATGGTTAAATATAGTAAGGATGATATTTTAAAAGTAGTTAAAGAGGAAAATGTCTGTTTTATTCGTCTAATGTTTACTGATTTATTAGGAACAATTAAGAATGTTGAGGTACCTATTAGTCAATTAGAAAAAGCGTTAGATAATAAAATGATGTTTGATGGTTCCTCGATAGAAGGTTTTGTTAGAATTGAAGAGTCTGATATGTATTTGTATCCAGACTTAAATACTTGGGTTATTTTTCCTTGGGAATCTGATGAAGGTGGTAAGGTAGCTCGTTTAATATGTGATATATATATGCCAGACGGAACACCTTTTCCTGGAGATCCTAGAGGAATTTTGAAAAAACAACTTAAAGAAGCAGAAGAAATGGGCTTTACTGCATTAAATGTGGGTCCAGAACCTGAATTTTTCTTATTTAAAACAAATGAAAATGGAGATCCTACTCTTAATTTAAATGATAACGGAGCATACTTTGATCTAGCTCCAATTGATTTAGGAGAAAATTGTCGTCGAGATATAGTAATGACATTAGATAACATGGGATACGAAGTAGAAGCATCACATCATGAGGTAGCTCCAGGTCAACATGAAATTGATTTTAAATATGCTAATGCAGTTGAAACTGCTGATAATATTCAAACATTTAAGTTAGTTGTAAAAACAATAGCAAGAAAACATGGGTTACATGCTACATTTATGCCAAAACCACTTTATGGTATGAATGGATCTGGAATGCATCATCACTTATCACTGTTTAATGGTGAAACAAATACATTCTATGATCCTAAAGATACATTGGGATTGTCAGATACTGCAAAATACTTTACAGCCGGTATATTAAAACATGCTCGTTCTTTAGTTGCTATAACAAATCCTACAATTAATTCATATAAAAGACTTGTACCGGGATACGAAGCGCCAGTTTATGTTGCTTGGTCGCCAAAAAACCGAAGTCCTTTAGTGCGAATACCAGCTGCGAGAGGATTAAGTACTAGAATTGAAGTACGTCATCCAGATCCTTCCGCTAATCCATATTTAGGTTTAACAGTATTACTAAAGGCGGGATTAGATGGAATAAAAAATAAATATGAATTAGTTCCTCCAGTAGATAGTAATATTTATATTATGACTGAAGAAGAGAGAGAAAAACTAGGAATTAGTAATTTACCAGCTAATTTAGAAGAAGCTTTACAAGAAATGGTAAGTAATGAATTAATAACTTCTGCTTTAGGGGAACATATTCTTAATAATTTCATTGAAACTAAGAAGATAGAGTGTGATATGTTCAGAGTACAAGTACATCCATGGGAAAGAGATCAATACATTAAATTCTTTTAAAGAAGTTTACTAAAAAAACCTTTAAAAACAGATAATCTGTTTTTAAAGGTTTTAATTATTTTAGATTTAATTAATGCCCCTATACACACCAATAACTTTACCAAGAATAGAAACGTTATCTAATATAATTGGTTCCATACTTGAATTATCTGGTTGCAATCTAATGTGATTAGATTCTTTATAGAATCTTTTTACCGTTGCTTCATCATCTTCAGTCATAGCTACAATAATTTCTCCATTACTTGCAGATGGTTGTTTTTTAACTATTATATAATCACCATCAAATATTCCAGCATCTATCATACTGTCCCCTTGAACAGTTAACATAAAAACATCATCATTATTAACAATGTGAGAGGGAAGTGGAAAATAATCTTCAATATTCTCAATAGCTGTAATCGGTTCACCTGCAGTAACTTTACCAACGATTGGTACTTTTACAACACTACTATCTATTTCAGAGTAAATGTCTTCAGAAATGATTTCAATTGCTCTTGGTTTTGTAGGATCTCTTCTAATATACCCTTTTTTTTCTAATCTCTCTAGATGCCCATGAACAGTGGAGCTAGAAGCAAGACCAACTGCTTCTCCAATTTCACGGACAGAAGGAGGGTATCCTTTTTGTTTAACACGGTTTTTTATAAATTCTAGAATATCATTCTGTCTATTTGATAATTTATTCATAAGTCACCTCTATATTTTCTAAAATTTTCATATATTCAATATTTTTATCAAGTATACCATATGTTAAACAACTATGCAAACAGTTGTTCGAATTATTTCTTGACAGAACGCACGTTCCTAATTATAATAAGATATAAATAGAACTACTGTTCGAGGTGAAAAATATGAAAATTGTTAAATATCTATTAATTATTTGTATATCATTAACTACTAGTGTATTGAGTTGTTATGCTTATCTTGAGAACGATAATATTACTGCTATTAACAACATAAATGAACTTGATTATATTAAAATCATTGTTGAAGAAGGTGATACAATATGGAATATTGCTAAGCCTTATTATGATGGAAAAACTGATTATAGAGATTTAATTTATAATATTAAGGAGATAAATGAACTTGATCAATATATTATTTATCCTGGGCAGGAGATAATGATTCCTTTATAAACAGACTGTATAAAATATTCAATTTCTGCGTTACTGCTTAAATCTTCGGTACTCACTTACGTTAAGTAAGCTCCGTTCCTT
>CAZIGM010000072.1:0-7259 GCA_964538675.1 uncultured Bacillaceae bacterium
AAAATATTAACTCACTCTCAACTAGAGAATTAAGCACATATTCTTGCAAGGATGTTTCTAAGTCTAAAATAATATAATCATATATTTGAAGTTTCTTTATTGATTCTAGTAAAACTTTAATATCATTCTTTGACATATCTAATATCTCATTTGCATTAATAAATGATTCTAAATAATCCGCCATAATATCAGGACAATATTTTTTGTATATTTCAATTTTTGAAGTAATCACTGATGGATCATTCTTTAAATAAAACAATATTTTTGATAAATCATATGATTCGCTATTGGGGAAAAAAAACTCTGTTGAATTAATTGATTCTAGATTAAGATAAAAAATCTTCTTATTTCTAAAAACTAATTGTTTTGCCAAATTTATTGCCAATGTAGTTTTACCGCTACCTCCTGAAGCAGAATAAACAGATATAACCTTGGTTTTATTGTTTTCATTTATATTTATATTTTCTTTACAGTTTTCTAAATATAAACCTAAAATTTGCGATATAAGTTTATTTAGTGGTTGAAATTTATAAATACAAGGATATTGATATTCCTTGTCAATAATTGCAATTTCTGATAAAAGAATAATTGAATTTATTTTGTTAAGTGATAGACTCTCCGTTAGATAATCAGTGTTTATCAATAATATTTCGATTGAAGATTGTGATTTTATATATTTTTCAAGATATTCCACTTTAGAAAACGATTTTATTAAAAATTTGTTTTCATACTCTGTTCCACGAATATATCTTGTAAATAACTCAATATATTCAATATTCTTATCTGCAATGATTAGAGTTATTCTTTCCATGGATCCCCCTGTTTAAAAAGCTTTAATTAATCCACCAATAATTAATGTAAACCCTATAACGGCAAATACAATACTAATTCGAATATGAATACTAATAGACTTGTCATTATACATTATAACTCTCCCATATTTACTATTTTTTTCTATATATAATATATTAAAACATATATTTCATTTTGTCACTAATTTTTCTATATTTTTATCTATTAATCTATATTTTTACTTTTTTTGACACAAAAAAACTAAGATTATATCTTAGTCTTTTGTGTCAATATGTTAATAATTTACAGTAATTTAAGTATACTTTACTCTACTTTAGTACTTGTCTTGCTATTCTAACAGCTTCTTGTGCGTCCCTCGCAAAGTGATCAGCTCTTATCATGTCTGCATATTCTTGATTAAGAACTGCACCCCCAACAATTACTTGACATTGTAAGTTGTTTTCTTTAAGGGCTTTAATTGTATCCTCCATGTTTTTTACTGTCGTTGTCATTAGAGCACTTAGCCCAATCAATTTAACATCATTCTCTTTTACTGCATTTACAACCTTTTCAATTGGTACATCTTTCCCTAGATCTATTATGTCAAAACCATAGTTTTCAAGGATTACTTTAACTATATTCTTTCCAATATCATGAATGTCTCCTTTAACAGTTGCTAAAACGATCTTTTCTTTTATTATTTGATTATTTTCAGTGTTATTTAATGTGTTTTTTATAACTTCAAATGACTTTTTTACTGTTTCTGCAGATTGTATAAGCTGTGGTAAAAATATCTCTTCCTTTTCATACTTATCTCCTACAATATCTAATGCTGGAATTAAATATTTATTAACAACATCCATACCATCCATTTGGGTCAGAAGTTCCTTTGTTTTCAAAGATGATTCTTCTTTTAATCCCTTAACAATTATATCTATTAAGCTTTTATCTTTGTCCTTATTCTCTATATTCTTTTCTTGTAGATTATTTGAATCTACATAGTTTTTTATATAATTATTTGCATCATTATCTTCATTGATAAGCACTCTATAAGCATTTATAGTATCTATTATAATTTTGTTATTTGGATTTATAATTGGTGCGTCTAATCCTTCAGTTAATGCCATAACAAGATATGTCTGATTTAATAATTCCCTATTTGGTAAACCAAAAGATACATTACTAACCCCTAAAGTTGTCGCAACCCCAAATTTTTCTTTAACCATTCTTATAGCTTTAATTGTTTCCATAACCTCTTTTTGTTGAGCCGAAGCAGTTAATACTAGACAATCTATTATTATTTTTTCCTTTGGAATGCCATATTCCTTTGCAGTATTAATGATTTTCTGGGCAATATCTACTCTTTCTTCAGCCTTTTCAGGAATCCCATTTTCATCTAAAGTTAACCCGATTACACATGCACCATATTTTTTAACAATTGGAAATATTTCATCCATTACTTCCTTTTTTCCATTAACCGAATTAATAATCGGTATACCATTATATAATCTAGAAGCAGTTTCTATAACCTTAGCACTTGAACTGTCAATTTGAAGTGGTATATTAATAATCGATTGTATTTCTTTAATTACATTTACCATAACTTTTTCTTCGTCGATTTCTGGTAAACCAACATTAACATCTAATATATCAGCACCAGCTTCTTGTTGATTAATAGCCTCATTTAATACATAGTCAATATTATTATCCTTTAAAGCCTCTTTAAATTTTTTCTTACCTGTAGGATTTATTCTCTCACCAATAATTTTGATTTTTTCACCTATTAACACTGTTTTTGATGAAGAACAAATAGCTGTATACTCTTTTTTACTAACTTTATTTGGTTTGAGATTCTTTAATTCATTTACTATTTCCTTTATAAACTTATCATTAGTACCGCAACAACCACCAACAATCTTCACACCTTTTTTAACCATTTTTTTAACATGATAACAGTATTCTTCTGGTGTAATATCATAAATTGTTTGGTCATTTTCTATTTTTGGAAGTCCTGCGTTAGCCTGTACAATAACTGGGATTGAGGAATATTCAAGTACTTCCTCAACGATAGGCAATAATTCCTTGGGTCCTAAAGAACAATTTATTCCCAAAGCATCCACTCCCAAACCAGTAAGTAAAGTTACCATTGATAACGGATCGGTTCCAGTAAATGTCCTTTTATCTTCTTCAAAGGTCATCGTACAAATCACTGGTAAATTACTATTTTCTTTAGCTGCTAAAACAGCAGCTTTTGCTTCATATAAATCTGAAATTGTTTCTATGATGATAAGGTCTATTCCAGCATTTACTCCAGCTACTACCTGCCTTTTGAAAATCTCATATGCTTGTTCAAACTCCAATGTACCTATTGGTTCTAATAATTGCCCAATTGGACCAATATCCAAAGCAATATATTTATCCCCTTTTGCCATTTTTGCCAATCTTACAGCTTCAGTTATAATCTCTTCAACTGAATAACCGGTATCTTGAAGTTTTAATTCATTTGCTCCAAAGGTATTTGTTGTAATTACTTCTGCACCCGCACTAATATATAATTCATGAATATCGACTATTTTCTGAGAATGTAAAATATTATAAGTTTCAGGTATCTCTCCTGCTATTA
This sequence comes from uncultured Bacillaceae bacterium, assembly GCA_964538675.1. Taxonomy (GTDB): domain Bacteria; phylum Bacillota; class Bacilli; order Tepidibacillales; family Tepidibacillaceae; genus CAZIGM01. The sequence goes on from CAZIGM010000072.1 coordinate 3,416, forward strand.
ATCCTCTATCTTGTAACATAGTTCCCATAGCACCATCAAAAATCAAAAAATCATCTTTAGATATAAGCTCATATATATTATTATCTGCCACAGTAACTACCTTCTTTCGCGAATTTACATATATCTTTATTTTTGCAAGTATTACATCCAGGATGCACGCTTATTATTTTCTTATCTTGAAACCCAATAATCGCCGTTACAGATTTTCGAGGTAACAAAATATTACTTTCTGTTACTGTAAGACCTATTTTTTTATCTGCTTCCAATAACCTAATTATTATCTTTTGTGTGTTTATCGGGAAATCACCATATCCAGGACTATATCTATAAGTTATACCTAAGTCTAGTTCATTAGCTTTTTCCTTTATCTTCTCTTGAATATCATCTGTATAATTTTCTATTGCACAAGTTGCGCATGAATCTAAGATTAACGCCTTTGTTAAATTTACCTTTTGATAATATTTTATTTTATTTTCAATCATGCTACCAAGTGTCGTTGCTAATATAGAACATTGATTAGATTGAGCAAGATGTCTGTTAATGTCTCCGCCCTCAAAAATATAATTACTATTAGCTAGCTTAATTACATTATCACGTTTCTCTATCTGATATATTCTAAAAGTATATTTTGGTTGTATATATTCTTTTACTTCTTCAATTAGTTCATCTATTAAATTATTTAATGATTCATCAATTTCTTGATTTTTATGACCTAAATATCTCAATACTTCTTTTTTATCTATATACAAATAATCCCCTTCTTTTTTAAAAGATTATTCTCAAATTCTACTACTATTTAGCGCATTAACAATAGATAATATGTTTGCACTTATTTTTCGTGCTACTTTAGGATTATTCATAGTGTAGATATGAATTCCATCAACACCAGATGATATTAAATCAATTATTTGTTCAGTAGCATATGCAATCCCAGCATCCATCAAAGCTTCTGGGTTATTTTCGTATCCATCCATAATCCTAATAAATTTCTGTGGAATATTCGCACCACAGAGATCTGCTATTCTATTTATCTGTTTTTTGTTTAAAACTGGCATAATTCCAGCTTGAATAGGGACGTCTATGCCCATTTGTCTAGCCTTATCTTTAAATTCATAAAAATAATTATTATCAAAAAAAAGTTGGCTAATTATAAAATCCGTTCCAGCATCTACTTTTTCTTTAAGATAGAAAATTTCTTTATCAATATTTTTTGATTCAATATGCCCCTCGGGATAGCATGTACCTCCTAAACAAAAATCTTTATACTCATTAATATGGTTAACTAAGTCAATAGCATATTTAAATTGTAAATCATCGATAATATTATTATCTGCATCTTGAGGAATATCCCCTCTTAAGGCCAATATATTTTCAATACTATTCTCTTCTAATTCATCTAATATACTATTTATTTTTTCTTTTGTAGAGTTTATACACGTTAAATGAGCTAATGCTTCAATGTTACATTTTTTCTTTATATAAGATGCAATTTCAGTAGTTCTATTATTGTTCGCACTTCCTCCTGCCCCGTAAGTAACACTTATATAATCAGGATTTAAAGGTATTAATTCATCTATTGTTCTATATATGGTTTCAATAGATGAATCATTTTTAGGTGGAAATATTTCAAAAGAAATAACTGGTTTCTTTTTTAAAAAGATATCTTTAATATACATTTTCTTCTCCTCTTGTAATATTATTTGTTTATATCAATCAATTGAATGTCTCCCCAAACACCTAGTTTTTCTTTAATAATTATGGCAATTCCATCAATGCCATTTATAGTACTTCCAAATTGTAAACCAGAATTTATATCATTTTCTGTTTTTACAATATTACCAACAGACGTTGCCACCGCGTCAGCCAATAATGTGTCCTTAGAGATAACGACAACTGCTTCAGCATTTCCAAAACTTAAAGAATGTCCAATAGTACCAGCAGAAGTACATACCCCAACCGGCATTTTTTCTTTTCTAATAGAAATAGCTATATTATTAGAGAAAGGTGAAGTTCCAGCATATATAAGTACATTTTTATCATTAATTGAATTAATAAACAAATCCCCACCATTTTCTATAATTATCTCACTACTAACTTTTAGTATATCATTTCCAACATAATGTGATATTGCACCGGCTACACTTGCCATTGGTCCAACTTCTGCCATTTGACCAGCCCAAGCCATATGTTTTACAATTTCCGGCATATTATCTTCCACTTCAATTGGAATAAGACTTTCTAGAAATATTGGATTTTTTTTTATATAGTCACTTATTTGCTTTCTGTAGTACTTCACATATACTTTTGTTTCCTCTTCTAAATTAAGTTTGGCAGATACATGCAAATCAGTCTCTTGTTCAACAACAGTAAAATTTACTAAGCCAACTGAATTCATATATTTTCGATAAATTCTCTCTTCATACATAACTGTTAAACTAACTTACTTTCTTTATAACATTTAATGGACAAGCCATAATACAAAGCCCACAATGAATACATTTGCTCTCATCATAAGCCAACATCCATGTATCAGTATCAAGAGTTAACGCTCCTGTCGTACAAGCAGCTGTACATGTACCACAATGAACACATTCATTTTTACTAATCGAAATTATTTCTTTATGCATAATTGTTCATCCTTTCATTCACTTTAAAATCAATTTTCTCCAATGCCTTTAAACCACTATTATTAGTTGGGAATTTTTGAATTGGTTCTTGTAATAAAAACTCACTATTACTAATTAATTCTTTTAATTTATTAGCAATCTCTCTTGATTTATATAAACTAGACATCGTATTTGTTCTAACACGTTTACCATTAACCTCAACATGACCACTTCTTAGCTGTTCATAATTCACTTTGCAAACTACTGGTTTATCTCTTCGTTGAACACTGTAATCATATACATTTGTATATATGTCCTTATTTTCTATCATTACAAATCTCAACATTTCTTCATCTAATATTGGGATAGGTATGCCAATTCCAACATACATTGAAACACCGTAATTTTCAATTACTGCAGGTTTAATATATTTTGTATTCATTTCTTTTAAATCTCCAATTACCGCAAGAGTCGCAGCAGGACCTACTGGTATACCCTTTTCGTTTCTTACCCTCGAAGTATTAAATTGAGTACCCTGCCATGAGACATACCCTTGTGCTCCTCCAATAAATATTCTAGTCCCAATCCCTATTGTTCTATAAAAAGGATCGTTAAACAAAGGGCTAAGTTCTCCAGAAGTACAATATGTTATGTTATTTAAATTAGGCTGTAAAGCACCCATATAAGTATATAAAGTTTTAGTTGATGTGTTTGTAGCAGCTGCATAATTTTGAAAACTGTTTCTAGGATTAAACAAATATGCTTCATTAATCGAATTCAATGTTATTAAAGCTTCAACATCTTTACATGGGTAACAATCAGTCCCATGAGAAGTAGCTTTTAAATGAACCTTCTTACCATCAATAAGATCACAAATTACATGAGAACCACCATATTTTAATCCTTCTACTTCAGCAGGTTCAGTTGCTCCGATATATGAATCTACGGCTGCAAGCCCAGAATATGCTGGAACGTTATTTAAAGTAACCTTTTCCATCCTTATTGGAGGATCTGAATGCCCAAAATTAAGAAACGCACCAGATGAACACATTGGACTAAAAGTAGCTGTTGTTACAACATCTATCTCTTTAAATGCTTGCTCTATTCCTTTTTCTTTTACAATTGGTATTATCTCTTCTGCTGTAACTACAACAGCTTTACCTTCTTTAATTTTTTTATTAATCTCTTCGTATGACCTTCCCATTTAAAAACCCCCTCTATCTATGTAGCAATATAAA
>CAZIGM010000073.1:0-6898 GCA_964538675.1 uncultured Bacillaceae bacterium
TAACGTTATTATTGTTTTCTCTTCATTCTTCTAGTCGTAGGCGATTTCCTATAACACCTTTTATACGAATCTATTATTTCGTGTTATATGCTTAATTTGTGGTATCTGCGATTGTATTTCGTGTAATAATCCTATGGAAGTTTATTTTGGTTTTTATTTTAAAAGTCTCTTAGTCAATTATTTGATCTAAAGGACTTTTAATTCTACTGATATCCTTCCTACTCACGTGTGTATAAATTTCAGTAGTCTTAATATTTCTATGACCTAATAATTCTTGGATATATCTTAAGTCTATGCCTCCTTCTAGCAAATGAGTTGCAAATGAATGACGCAAAGAATGTACTGAAACATTCTTTTGTATTTTTGATTTGTAACGGGCCTTTTCAAAAATCTTTTGGACAGAACGTTCTGTCAAATGTTTATCTTCATTGCTACTAGGAAAGATCCAATCTATAGGTCTATATTTTTTAGTATAGTTCCGTAATTCTTTTAAAGCTGCTTCCGATAAAATCACATAACGGTCTTTTTTACCTTTTCCCTGTCTTATATGTATCATCATTCGAGTACTATCTATATCTTTGATCTTTAAACGTACTACTTCACTAACACGCAATCCAGATGAATATACCAAGAAAAGAATTGCTCTATGCTTATCATTTTGAACTGAATTTAATAATCTCAAAACTTCTTCCTGACTAAGAACATCAGGTAGCTTATGTTCTTTTTTAGGTCTATGAATATTTATCTGTATAATTTGTTTTAAAACTACATTATATATAAATTTCATCGCACTAATTGATTGATTTACATACGAATGAGATTTATTTTCATTATTCAATAGATTTAATAAATATCTCTGTAATTCTTCATTGTTTAAATCTTTTGGGTGTTTTTTATAATATATACACAGGCGGCGTATATGTCCTAAATAAGATTTTCTTGTTTTTTGACTATAACCTTTTAATCTTAATTGGTCTTCCATATCTTTTAACAAATCTATGATTTGTTGAGAAAAAATTTCTTGTTTTAAAGAATCATCAAAAATTATTTCCGCATCTTTATAAATTTCTAGTAATTTATCTATAGAACCTTTATTAAAAGGTATATGCCAATGATTAGAGCGCCATTTAACTCCAGGAATAACTTTCATATGACTTTTGTTTTCCAAAGAATTGTTTTGGAAAAATACTTTTATCTCAGAGTTATTTTCTTTTTCTAGCTTAATAATCATTGAAATACACCTCAATCTATTAACCTATTTTATCTGGATAAATCCTTCTAATATTTTACATTCTACATTATCCACCATATTCCTCCATAAATAAACATTTTTTTTAAAAATGACTAATATAAAAAGAGAATAACTTCAATATGTAAAAAGGACAAGTTAGTCCAAAACATATTAATAAGTTATTCTCAGAGATAATATTTTTACTTTATCATTAGTTTCTTTATCATTAGTTTCTTTGTATTTTCTTAACAAAAACAACCTTAAGATAATTGCCTTCCTTATATTCATCTATTACTTGAAAATCATCTGGAAGTGAAAACTCCTCCATTATTTCATATCTCCAACTACTATTTATAAATGCTTTATCAATAAAGGTCTTAAATTTATTCATATTAAAATTACTATAATTAGTAGAAGCAATAATAATACCATTATCTTCCGTTATAGCTATTGCTTCCTTTAACAGACCAACATAATCCTTAGCCACACTAAAAATATGCTTTTTCGATCTTGCAAAGTTTGGCGGATCAAGGATAACAATATCAAATCTTAAATTTTTCTTAATGGCATATTTAAAGTAATTAAATACATCTTCAACAATAATATCTTGAGAGTTATAATCAATTTTATTAACTTTAAATTGCTCTCTCGTCCTATTTAAACTTCTATTTGCAAGGTCAACACTTGTTGTTTTACTTGCACCACCCAAAGCTGCACACACAGAAAAAGTTCCAGTATATGAAAAGGTATTTAAAACGCTCATTCCTTTTGAATATTTATCTTTTAGTGTTCTTCTTACATCTCTTTGATCCAAAAACATACCTACCATAGGTCCATCATTTAAATAGATTAAAAACTTGACTCCATTTTCCTTTACTACAATTGGAAAGTGACCTCTTTCACCACTTACAAAGTCATTTTCTTCAATATATTCTTCTTCATAATCAAATCTTTTTTTCTGATAAATTCCCTTATATTCAATCAGTTCATTAATTGAATTTATTACTTCATCTTTAAATTCATATATACCCTTACTGTACCAATTAATTAGGTAGTAACCATCGAAATAATCAATAGTTACTCCACCTATTCCATCACCTTCACCATTAAAAACCCTAAAGGCTGTGGTATCATCATCATAGTAATATTTTTTTCGTTTTTCTATTGCAGATTTTATCTTATTATGAAAAAAGGTCTGATCTATTATTTCCTTTTCATTTCTACTTAAAATCCAGCCTAAACCCTTGTTTTGTATTCCATAATACCCCTTACAAATAAAATTATTATTTTCATCAAGAAGATTGACAATTGTTCCTTCTTCATTGATCAGATCAAGATTAAATATTGAATCTTTTAAAATTAATGGATATCCATTATGATACCTCTTTTTATACTTTGGGTTAACATATAGATTAAATTCTTTTTTCATTTTTATTATCCTATCCTCTTCTTTTAACATATTTAAATGTTTCGATTATCTATCTAAGAACCTTGTTGATCAACATAATTTTTGATAGCCACAATAAATTTTTCTCCGTATTTTTCTAACTTAAAAGCTCCTACACCAGATATAGCTAGCATATCCTCTTTGATGATTGGATATGTACTACTCATTTCCTTTAATGTTGCATCAGAGAAAACAACAAAAGGAGGTACATCCTGTTCATCTGCTAATTGTTTGCGAAGCAATCTAAGTGTCTCAAAAAGATTCATATCAACAGCTGTATTTTCTTTCTCTAGATTTTTTTGTTTTACAACTGCTCGTTTAATAGTAATTTGTTTATTTCCTTGTAAAGTAGCATAAGCTGATTTATTTAATTTCAATGTGGGATACTTATCGCCGTTTAAAGATATATAACCATCAGCAATAAGAAAGGATATTAACTCCTTTATAGTAGCTTTAGGATATTCTTTCATAATTCCATATGTAGTCAAATTCTTAAATCCCATCGTTCTTATTTTTTCTGTATTAGATCCACGAAGAACATCGGTCACTAAGCCATTTCCAAAGCGTTCACCCATTCGTTTAATACATGAAAATATCTTTTGTGCCTCAGTTGTAATATCTGTTTGTTCAATATTATTATTGCAATTGCCGCAATTATTACAAGGATCCTTTATATCCTTTTCTCCGAAATATTCTAAAATATATTTTCTTAAACATTTATCAGTATTACAGTAATCTATAATTTCGTTCAATTTTTGATAATCATTAGTTTTGTCTATATTTTCACTACCCATTTCTATCAAAAACCTATTTGTGACAATATCTGATGAAGAGAAAAGTAATATACAATCGGCATTTTCCCCATCACGACCCGCTCTACCTGCCTCTTGATAATAGCTTTCCATATTTTTTGGCATATTGTAATGAATTACATATGATATATTTGACTTGTCAATACCCATTCCAAATGCATTTGTAGCAACCATTATACGTGCTCTATCATATAGAAAATCCTCTTGATTCTTTGTTCGTTTACTTTCTGAAAGCCCTGCGTGATAACTCGTTGCTAAATAACCCTTTTTATTTAACTTGTCACACACTGACTCTACCGTTTTTCTTGTAGATGCATATATAATTCCTGATTTACTCTCATTATTAATAAGATATGATAACAAATAATTAAATTTTTTCTCTGGTTTCACAACCTCAAAATATAGATTATTTCTATCAAAGCCTGTCGTAAGTGAAAATGGATTATTTAATTTTAAAAGCATATTTATATCATCTTTAACCTGCGGCGTCGCTGTAGCAGTAAAAGCCGCCATTACTGGTCTTTCTGGTAAATAACTTACAATTTTAGAAATCTGTGTGTAGCTTGGACGAAAATCATGTCCCCACTGTGATACACAATGTGCCTCATCAATCGCCACCATTGATACTTTTATCGATTGTATCAACATTAAAAAGTTATCAGTATCAAGTCTTTCTGGTGCCACATAAATGAGCTTATACATTCCTAATTTTGCATTGGCCACAACATTTGTCAATTCTTTATTACTAAGTGAACTATTAATAAATGCTGCCTTTATTCCTGTTTCAGACAAAGTATCAACTTGATCCTTCATTAAAGATATAAGCGGTGAAATGACAATAGTTACGCCATCAAAAACAAGTGATGGTAATTGATAACATATTGATTTACCAGAGCCAGTTGGCATTATAGCTAAAACATCATTTTTATTTAATATTTGTTCAATAATTTCTCTTTGCCCATTCCTAAAATCATCATATCCAAAATATTGCTGCAACAAGTTATTCATTTGAGAATTTATCATTTCTACCACTTTACCTTTCCAAATAATAAAAAATAAAATTCATACAATCATTTTAACAAAAAAACTGTAAAAGAATGCAGTTCCTTTAATATAAAGCCGAACTTTATTCAGATGGAGTTTTAACTCCACCTGAATTCTAGTACTCAAGAGTACAAGTGACGCTAAGACACTAAAGTGTCAAGTCGTCCTATGTGAGACTTGCACACTTTGTGTGTAAGTGGGGATCTTATCATATCTGGAAAAACATAAAAAAACCACCTTAATAAATGGTAGTTTTCTTTATCATATCTATCAATCATCTCAACATTATATATTAAATTTTCTAAAATATTAACTCTGAATATTATTCAATTCTTTCAAAGATTCGTTCTACTTTATTATAATTATAGATAATACCGTTGCCAATATCATAATACCATCCAAAGATTTCTATAGATTTATTTTGATATTTTTCCTTAATGTAAGGATATGTTAGGAGATGATTAATTTGCAAAATAATATTTTCTTGTTCAACTAACCAATCAACATTATCATAGTTAAATTTTTCTTTTAATTTTTCAATCTTCTCTTTTACAGGTTCAGCTAATTCTAACCATTTTTTTGTATGTGGAATAGTATCTAAAAATTCTTTATCAGAGTACATTGCTCTACAACCGCCACAATCTGTATGTCCACATATTACAATATTTTTTACCTCTAATACTTTTACAGCATATTCTATAGCAGATGTAGTCGCTAAATATTCAGATGATGGTCTGTAATGGGGTACAATATTGGCTATATTACGGATAATAAATAGATCGCCAGGTAAACTTTTAGTTATCATTGAAGGAATAATTCTTGAATCTGAACAGCTAATAAATAGAGTATGAGGGCATTGTTTATTACTCAAATTCTGAAACAATATTTTATTCTTTTCAAATTCATCCTTAGTAAATTCTTTTACACCATCAAATAATTCTTTCATACTTGACCTCCTGGTTTTATTCTTCTAAGAAGTCCTTATATATCACTTTCATATAACAGGCTAATTACCCCAAGCTTTTTCAGATAATCTATATCCAATCTCATATTCATTTCCTTTGTTTTTAATTATTACACATGTTCCTACAAACTTATTACTACTCTTATTAATTATTGCCATTACCAAAAAATCATTTGTCGGATCTTTATATTTCTCAACTAATCGTTCTAACTCTTCCATATTTTCTTTTTTTGTTTTAGCTTTACCAGAAATATATTTCATTACATTATTATTTTCTTGCATTTCAGTAAATTCTCGAAAATCAGATAATTTTAATTTTCTTGCGTATAATCTTTTTGTGTTAAATATCATAATATCATCTTCCCTTATATTAACCAATAAGTATAATTTTATATGGTATATCAATTTATTAAAAGACTCAATATTAATAATCTAATTTTAGGAAATGATTTCTTTTAGGAATTTTTTATCAAAAATGAAAATTCATATAATTCTAATACTGTTTTTCAGGAATATCTACTAATTTAACTAGCGGTTTTATACCGCTATTGATTTTCTCAGTTGTTTTATTACCTTCGATATCTGTTTCTATTTTTATCATATCTCCTGTCAGAAAATTATAATCTTCGTAAGTCCCTTCACCACTACCAGTATGAAAGGATTCTGTTGTTGTTCCTATCAAATACCAATCACTATCTTGATAACGGAATCTATATTTATTTGACCATCTCCAATTACTTCCGCCATAAAAATTCACTAAAATAGATCCTCTGTCAATTATTATAGATTCATATGGATCTCCCCATACTCCTCCTTCATTTGCTTTTAATATAAGTTTTTCCGACTTAACCGATAGATTATAGGATTTATTCTGATTTTGAAGAAGAATAAAGAAAATTCGAGGATAACTAAAATCCATATCCCCATCTTTTTCAATTACTGCAGCTATATCTGATAATGAATCATTATTTAAATCACCTTCAACAGAATCTTTAAGTTTCCATCCTTGTGGTATGAATGTCTCTAAATTATTACCGTTTACTGGTAATATAAGTGTTTCATTTATAATATTTTCTGTGTTCTCTATTTCCTTAGCAATATTAGAAAGTGAATCATGTTCATTGTCATTGACTACTTCTTCCTCATTTATAGCTTCATTATTTGCAATATTACATGAGCTAATAATAAATATACTTGACATCATAATTATTAAATATTTAAATTTTTTCAATATAGATCTCTCCTTATATATATTTAGATATGAAGATGCAAAATCAAATTATTTATTTCTTCATATTATATTTGTATTCAAATTATAAAAAAATATAGTTAAATCAATATTAAAAGATGAATCATTTTTTAAATTTTATATTTTTCCTTATTGTCCTATATTAATAAAC
>CAZIGM010000074.1:0-6828 GCA_964538675.1 uncultured Bacillaceae bacterium
ATTTTAATCTATAAAATCATAAAAATAAATATATAAAAAAGAAATTTTGAAAAGCCTCATAAATTTATATAAATAAACAGAATTATTTGCCGCCTAATTATATTATTTTTTTGGTATTTTTATAGTAATTTCATAATAATCATCCGAATCATTTTCGATAGTTTCAATTTGCAAGCCGGTTTCAAGTACCATATCTATTGATTGGCGTATCGTATTCATTGCAATTCTAGTATCCCTTGAAAAAGCAAATATTCTAGGTTTCGGCCTTTTCTCTGTCATATCCTTATTTAATAACTGTTTAACTCTATTCTCAGTTTGTTTAACGTTTAAGTCTTTTTCGACTATTTCATTTAATAATTTTTCTTGAGTGTTCTGATCATGTATAGCTAATAACGCTCTAGCATGTCTCTCTGTTATTTTTCTTTTTAATAATTCATCTTGAATGCTTTGAGGCAAGTTTAATAACCTTATTTTATTTGCAATAGTAGATTGGTTTTTCCCCAATCTTTGTGCTAAACTTTCTTGTGTTAAATTATAAATCTCTATCAACTTTTGATATGCAATCGCCTCTTCAATGGCTGTCAATCCCTCGCGTTGCAAATTTTCAATCAAAGATATTGAAGCGGTTTGTGCATCATTATATTCTTTTACTATTGCTGAGATTGTTTCCATGCCCAGTTTTTTTACAGCTCTCCACCTACGTTCTCCAGCAATAATTTCATATTTATTGTCAAGTGCTAGCCGAACTACTATTGGTTGAATAATTCCATGTGTTTTTATTGTTTGACATAATTCATCAATCTTATCATCGTCAAACACAGTTCTTGGTTGATAAGGGCTAGGATTGATTTGATCAATTGGAATTTGTTTGATTTCTTCAAAACCTTGTTCAGTTATACCTAATAATCGCGAAAATGAATCTTTCATAAAATCACCACCTATTTATTAATTGCTTGCTTCTTTTATTTCTATATTGGATAAATAAAATCCTTTATTAAAATAAATGATTCTAATGTTTCACGTGAAACATTTTTAATTTATTGGTTTCCTGTTTGGATCGCCAGGTTTTCTTGGATATTTTAGTGGGGTATGCTTAATCTTCTTTATAAAAATAATTACTCTTTCTCCACTATTGTTAGGAAGTTGAAAAGAATGCTCTTTAAATATTTCTCCCCCTAATATTTTAATCGCGGTTTTTGCCTCAATTACTTCTTCTGATGCTTTTGCTCCTTTTAATGCAACGAAAAATCCGCCTTTTTTTATAAATGGTAAGGCTAACTCACTTAATACATTTAATCTCGCTACAGCTCTTGAGATAGCGATGTCATAAACTTCTCTATATTGATTCGCTCTGGCTATTTCTTCAGCTCTGCCATGAATAATTGTTACTTTATCTAAATTTAACTCATGACTAATTAACTCTAAAAATGTAACACGTTTAACTAATGAATCCAACAAAGTGATTTCGATTTTCGGAAAAAGTATCTTTAATGGTATGCTTGGAAAGCCAGCGCCTGTACCTACGTCAATAATTTTTTGGCTTGTGAAATTATAATAAAAGGCTGGAGTAATAGAATCGAAAAAATGTTTAATTACTACTTCGTTTAAGTCAGTAATATTAGTAAGATTGGTTTTCTTGTTATAATCAATTAATTGCTCATAATATATATTAAATTGATTTAATTGTTTTTCTGAGCATTTTATATTAAAAGGTTCTAATAAATAATTCAAGCTCTCAATCATATTGCTTAGTACCACGTCCTTTTTTTTGTTCAATATAAATTAATAATATAGATATGTCTGCCGGATTAACACCAGATATTCTTGATGCCTGTCCAATATTTGTTGGTTGTATTTCGTTTAATTTCTCTTTTGCCTCAAGAGAGATTCCGTTAATGTCCTTATAATTAACCCATTTTGGTATTTTTTTTAATTCAACCTTTTTCATTTTCTCTACTAATAACAATTGTTTCTCAATATAACCTGAATATTTAATCTGTGTAACAACTTGTTCTTTAACATCATCAGGAAAATATTCAGATGAGGGTGATATTTTTTCAATATGACTATATTTAATTTCAGGTCTTTTTAATAATGATGCTAATGTTAATGAATTGTGTATTTCTGATGTTCCTGCTTCCTTTAATAATTTTTGTATATCTTCATTTGGTTTTATTCTCTGATTATTTAACCTCTCAATCTCTTTCTCTATCATATCTTTCTTTGCTGCCAAGTTTTTAAACTGTGTTTCATTAATTAATCCTAAATTGTAACCAATCTCCCTTAAACGAAGGTCAGCATTATCATGTCTAAGCAGTAAACGATATTCTGCTCTAGATGTTAATAACCGATAAGGTTCTTTAGTTCCTTTTGTTACTAAGTCATCAATTAAAACCCCAATATAGGCTTGTGATCTATCTAGTATAAGTAAGTCTTTTCCAAGTACCTTACATGCAGCGTTAATTCCCGCTATCAGCCCTTGAGCTGCAGCTTCTTCATATCCAGAAGTTCCGTTTAATTGACCCGCAGTAAAAAGGTTTTTAATTTTCTTAGTCTCTAGTGTAGGTAAAAGTTGAGTAGGAACAATCACATCATATTCTATTGCATACCCAGGTCTCATAATTTCAACTTGTTCTAAACCAGAAATTGTTTTAATCATATCTAGTTGAACATCCTCTGGTAAACTTGTATTAAATCCCTGAACGTACATTTCTTTTGTATTCTTTCCTTCAGGTTCAAGAAAAATCTGGTGCCTATCTTTATCGTTAAATCTAATAACCTTAACCTCAATTGCAGGACAATATCTTGGTCCCGTACCCTCTATTGCACCAGAATACATCGGAGCACGGTGTATATTGTTCTTAATAATTTCATGAGTATAGCTATTAGTATAGGTTAGCCAACAAGGAATTTGTTCTTTTTTGTATACATAATTATCAAATGAAAAGGTAGTGTCTCCTTCATCTCCTGGTTGTATTTCCATTTTTGAAAAATCTATTGTATCTTTATGTACTCTAGGCGGAGTACCAGTCTTAAATCGAACAATTTCAAATCCAAGTTCCCTTAAATTTATAGATAGATTAATTGAAGGTTGTTGATTGTTTGGTCCACCTTCATATATTAAATCACCAATAATAATCTTTCCTTTTAAATAGGTTCCTGTTGTCAAAACTACAGTTTCGCTATAATATTCAGTTCCAGTATTTGTTACAACTCCTTTAATTTGATTATCTTTAACAATTAACTTATCCACCATGGCTTGCTTAAGACTTAAATTAATTTGTTTTTCTAATATTTCTTTCATTGTTTGTTGATATATAAATTTATCCGCCTGCGCACGTAATGCACGTACTGCTGGACCTTTGCCTGTATTCAGCATTCTCATTTGAATATACGTTTTATCAATATTTTTGCCCATTTCTCCACCAAGAGCATCTATTTCACGAACAACATGTCCTTTAGCAGGTCCTCCGATTGAAGGATTACAGGGCATAAAAGCAATTGTATCCAAATTTATTGTTAGTAATAATGTTTTTACTCCCATTCTAGATGAAGCCAAAGCTGCTTCTACTCCTGCGTGTCCAGCTCCAACAACAATACAACCAAAAGAATTCAATTGATTACTCACTTAATTCTCCCTCCATTATATAAGATATATCATTTACCAATACAAAAATTTAAGAAAATTTGATTAACTAAGTCTTCTTCAATTGATTCTCCAATTATTTCTCCTAATAACTCATAAGCATTATTTATATCAATTGCTATAATATCGATAGGAATTATGTTTTCTATTGATGTTATAGCATCAATAATATTATTATTAGCCTTCCTAAGCAAGTCTATATGCCTTGAGTTTGAAACATATGTTAAATCATCAGATTTTAAATTCCCTTCTAAAAATAGTTCATAAATTGCAATCTTTAAATCTTCTATTCCTTCTTCATTTAATAAAGATGTATAAAGAAGTTCAGCATTTGTTAACTTTTTCTTTATCAGATTTTCATCTATTTTTTTAGGTAAATCAGTTTTATTTATAACGACAATAACTTTGTTTTCTTTTACTATTTCAATTATATCAAAATCTTCATCTGTCAATAATTCATTATTATTAAACATAAGCAATATTAAGTCTGCTTCTTTTAAAACTTTTTTTGATTTTTCCACACCTAAATTTTCAACTATATTATCTGTTTTTCTAATTCCCGCAGTATCTATCAATTTTAATGGAATTCCCTTAATATTAATATACTCTTCAATTATATCTCTTGTAGTTCCAGGAACATCTGTTACTATTGCTTTAGTTTCTCTAATCATAGTATTTAGTAAAGATGATTTACCAACATTTGGTCGTCCAATAATTGCAGTTGATATTCCCTCTCTATAAATTTTTCCTTCCTTTGCTTGCTTTAATAAAAATTGAGTTTCATCTTTGATATAAGACATCTTTTTAAATAAATAATCATAAGTTATATCATCTATATCATGTTCGGGATAATCAATGTTAACCTCTATAAAAGCTAAAACCTCCAAAACTACTTTTCTAATCTCTTTGATTTTATTTGATAATTTCCCTTCCACTTGTCTTAATGCAACTTCCATTGCTCTATCTGTTTTAGAACGAATAAGATCAATAATTGCTTCAGCTTGTGATAAATCAATACGACCATTTAAAAAAGCTCTTTTAGTAAATTCTCCTGGTTCAGCTATTCTTGCACCATTCTCAATTATAGTGTTAAGAATCTTATTAGCTACAACAATTCCACCATGACAATTCACTTCAACTATATCTTCCTTTGTAAATGATTTTGGTGCTCTCATAACAACGACCAAAACTTCGTCGATAATGTTTTTATCAATGTCTGTAATAAATCCATAATTTATGGTATGACTTTTAACATTTTCTAGTTTTTCTTTACCTTTATATATTAAGTCTGCAATTGCAATTGCTTCTTTGCCACTAATTCGTATTATTGCAATTCCACCCTCACCGATAGGTGTTGATATAGCAGCAATTGTATCCATCTCCATTAATATTCACCTCAGTTATCTTTCTTTAGGATAATAGAATAGCACATTTATTTTAAAAGAACAAAAATAAGTTACAACTAAATTTTATATATATAAAATTTAGTTGTAACTTATAATTTCTAAATTATTAAATTATTATTTATTTTTTTTCTAGATTAGGACCTACACTGATTACACAATTTCTTTATCTCTATTAAAACAAGTTCATTTTTTTGAAATAACGATTCTTCTGTAAGGTTCTTCTCCATGACTTTGTGTTTTAATTTTATCACTATCTTGTAAATGTGCATGTATTATTTTTCTCTCTAAAGGTGTCATTGGTTCTAACATTACATCCTTACCTGTCCTCATTACTTTATAAGATAATTTATCCGCTAAACTCTCTAGAGTTTCTTTTCTTCTCACCCGATAATTTTCTGCATCCAAAATTATACGAACTCTTTCAATGTTCTTATTCTTATTTGCTACAATGTTTACTAAATATTGTAGAGAGTCTAAAGTTTGTCCTCTTCTACCAATTAAAATTCCCAAATCATTTCCAACTAAATTAAGTAATATGTAATCCTCTTTCTTAAATTGCTCTGTTTTTACTGACAAGCCCATAGTCCTAAATATTTTCTTTAAAAATAGTATAGCTTCTTCAATAGGATCCACTGTGTCAGGAAGTAACTCTACTTGAACCACTGCATCGCGTGTTCCCATTAACCCAAACAATCTTTTACTAGGTTGATCAATAATTTTTATATCTACCTTGTCACTTGTAGTTCCAAGTTGTTTGAGGGCTGAATAAACAGCTTCCTTCACAGTTTTTCCAGTAGCTACTACTTTGTTCATTAAAGGTGCCCCCCTTAAAGTTCTATTTTTCTCTATAAACAATTAGATTTTGAATTATCCCAAAAGTATTACTTACTACCCAATATAATGCTAATGCAGAAGGTAAGCTTATTCCAATAAATAAAATCATTAAAGGCATAAAATATAACAATAATTTCTGTTGAGTCGCCGCTTGTGGTGTAGCAGCTACTGTTTTAGCAGTTTTTGTTTGAATATAAGTAGCTATAGCAGCTAATATCGGTAAAATAATACTTGGTTCACTTAACTGTATTGTTAAAAAGGTTGATTCTCCTATTAATGAATTTCTCATTATTGCATGATAAAGTGCAATTAAAACAATCATTTGTACAAAGATAGGTAGACACCCAGCTAAGGGATTTGCATTATTCTTCTGAAGTAACTTCATATATTCTTCATTTAACTTATTTTTATCGTTTTTGTATTTTTCCCTTAATTTAGTTATCTCTGGTTGGAGTTTTTGCATTGCTTTTGTGCTTTTTATTTGTGTCATCATTAAAGGCAAAATTACCAAACGAATTAAAATAGTAGTAATTATAATCGATATTCCATAATTGTTCATAAACAGTTCTGCAAAAAAATCTAACACCCAAGATATTGGATATACAAAATATTTATCCCAAAATCCATTATTAGGATCTATTGGTGCTCTAAGAGCTTCTGCAGAACAGCCAGTACTTATAAATATTATTGCAATAAATAATAAAACAATCATTAACTTTCTTTTCACTATTTTTCCTCCTCTTTTTGTTCTCTAGGTGGTACTGGGTCTAATCCACCAGGATGCATTGGATGACATTTTAAAATTCTTTTAAAAGTCATCCACCCACCTTTTAAAGCTCCATGTACTTCAATCGCTTCAAATCCATAATGTGAACATGTTGGATAAAAGCGACATGTAGGAGGTTTCAATGGTGATATAAATTTTTGATAAAATTTTATTAT
>CAZIGM010000075.1:0-6819 GCA_964538675.1 uncultured Bacillaceae bacterium
ACAAAAAAATACTAAATGTTTCGAAATTTTATATATATTTTTATTTTTTAAAATAAGTACACTTAATTATTTCTATAATAATAAAAATTTAAATAATAAAGTTTTTTTTAACCTATTATCTAAAGGAGATGATTCACACTTGATTGCTATTGAAACTACCAATTTAACTAAATATTACGGGAAAAATATGGCTATTGAAAACCTTAACTTAACAATCAATGCAGGAGAAATTTTTGGATTTATTGGGCCCAACGGAGCAGGGAAATCAACAACTATAAGAACACTTTTAAATTTTATTTTCCCTACTTCTGGTTCAGCTAAAATAATGGGTTTAGATATAATAAAAAACACGAAAGAAATAAAAAAAATAGTAGGATATATTCCTTCAGAAATTAATTATTACGATGATATGAAAATAAAAGATCTTTTTCAATATTCAGCACAGTTTTATAATCTAAATTGTGATAAAAAAATTAAACAATTATCTGATTTATTTGAAGTTGAATTAAATAAGAAAATATCAGATTTGTCTTTAGGAAACAAAAAAAAGATTGCTATTATCCAAGCATTAATCCATAATCCGAAAATTCTTATTTTAGATGAACCAACAACAGGCTTAGACCCATTGATGCAAAATAATTTCTTTGATGTAATAAAAGATGAAAATAAAAATGGTACAACAATCTTTTTCTCATCCCATATGTTAAACGAAGTACAAAAATTATGTAATCGAGTAGCAATTATTAAAGAAGGAAAAATAATAAATATCGAAGAAATCGAAAAACTTAGAAAAAAGAAATATAAAAAAGTTAATATCGAATTAAATCAATCATATCCACAGCTACCACCTTTAGACGGAATGACAGATTTAGTCATACTAAATGAAAGTGTTCGATTTCTTTATTCTGGTGATGTTAGCAATCTTTTAAATTATTTAACCACTATAGATTTAAAGGATTTCTGGATTGAAGAGCCTTCCTTAGAAGAAATATTTATTCATTATTATGAAAAGGAGATTGACTAGTATGATTATTCTTAAAAGAGAATGGAAAAGAAATCGAAAAACCTTGTTCATTTGGACAATAACAATATCTCTACTCCTATTAATAATGATGAGCGTTTACCCTACCTTTGCAAAAAATAATGAAATGATGCAAAATCTTCTTCAATTTTATCCTGAAAGTATGCTAAACGCATTTGGATTAGATACTTTAAATATGGCTAATATATTAGATTATTTTAGTATTGAAGCCTACTTATTCCTTACCTTATTTGGAAGTATATATGCCGCCTTACTTAGCTCAAATATTCTTTCCAAAGAAGAGAATGATAAAACAATTGAATTTTTACTAGCCAAACCAGTAACTCGAACTCAAATTATAACCAGTAAATTAATAATCGTATTAATTAATATATTAATATTCAATTTAATAAATGGTATTGTTGCTATAATAAGCTTTGAAATGTATAAAACAACTAATTATGATTTTAACACCTTAATATTACTTATATTAGGTTCTTTTTTAATGCATTTAACATTCGCGTCACTAACCTTGTTGTTTTCAGTATTTTATACAAAAACAAAGTCAATCTATTCAATATCAATTGGTATTGTTCTAATAACCTATTTTTTAAGTATAGTTGCTAACATATCAGAAAAATTTAATTTTTTTAGATATTTTACTCCTTTTAAATATATTGAAGCATCAGAAATTATATCTGCTGGAAGAATTGATCCCTTTTATTTATTATTAATAACTACAATAATTATTGTTGGAATCTGTTCAACTTATTTTCTCTATAATAAAAAAAATATAACTGTTTGATTAGGTATAAGTCTATACACTCCTATCCTTAATTACATACACTAACCTAAAAGATATTAATTAGGAGGTATTCTCTTGTATTCACAATATTATTTCACTCCTTATCATTTATGGCAAACACCTTATAAAATAGATTATATCCAAATAAATTCAGAAACAAACCAAATGGTACCAATAGGCAAGCATACTTTACCGCCACTTCCTTATGACTATGATGCTTTGGAACCATATATCGATAAAGAAACTATGCAATTACATCACGATATTCATCACAAATCATATGTTGAAGGTTTAAACAAGGCAGAATTAGAATTAAAAAAAGCGCGTGAAAATAATAACTTTGCACTTATAAAACACTGGGAAAGAGAATTAGCATTTAATGGTGCAGGTCATTATTTACACACAATATTTTGGAACAATATGTCCCCAGATAACATTAATGTTAAAAGTCCAATACTAAATGAGATTAACAAATCATTTGGAAGCTTTGAAAATTTTAAAAAACAATTTTCTAAAGCAGCTGAAAAGGTAGAAGGTAGTGGGTGGGCTGCGTTAGTTTGGTCACCTAGAGCACACCGTCTAGAAATTCTCCAATTTGAAAAACATCAAAATCTATCTCAACAAGACATAATTCCTCTTCTAGTTCTTGATGTTTGGGAACATGCATATTATTTAAAATATCAAAACAGAAGAAAAGATTACATTGAAGCTTGGTGGAATATTGTCAATTGGGACGATGTAAATAATAGATATATTATTGCAAAACAGGTTAATTGGCAACCATATTAAAATATATAGCTATTAGAGAAATAAGATTAAAAATTATTTCTCTTTTTTTTATTTTTATTGTTTTAGAAAGGAAATCATTATTAAACAGAGAATTACTTAAGTAATAATTAACTTAAACACAGGAGGAAACAATGAATAATTGCATAGAAAGTAGATTGCTTGATGAAATATGCAGTATCAAAACACCAGAAAATTATTTAATTGGTCGGATAACAGAAATTAATTCTGAAACATTTTCTGTAAGTACTATAAGTCCTTCATATGAAATATTAGAATTAAATAAACAGATTGAAATCAAAATTGAAACAATCGATAATGAAGTATACTTCATAAACACATCTTGTGAATCTATTAAAGAATTAAATGAAAGTATGACTCTTAATTTAAAACCAATATCTCAATCCCATGATAAAAACAAAAGACAATTTAATCGTTTAAAAATAAAATTACATTATGATGAACCTATCATTATTCAACTTCAGCAATTTCCACCAGTTGAAACTACCTATTGGAAAAAAGGTAAATTAATTGATATTAGCCAAGGTGGAATTAGAGTTAAAGAGAACAATTTTTTAAGCACTGGTCAATTAATAGAAATAAAATTGAATTCACCTTTTTTTAGCAAAAACGAATATATTGTATCCCGTGTTGTAAATAAAACAAAAGAGAACGATATTTTTATTTTTTCTATTCAATTCCTCAATATATCTGATGAAAATAAACACCATTTAGAACAGTATATAGATAATATTATTAATCAATATGCAAACACGGATAAACTGTAAATACACCTAACATAGAAATAGGACATTTCAATAATTTATAGGCTGTAGAAAATGTTCAGGTTCAAGGCACGCTGAAACCGAACATTTTCTACAGCCTTATTTATTTGCTTTATTACGAGTTATATTAACAGTTTTGGTTTTACTATCCCAATTTACATTATAACCAAATAATTCACTTAATTCCCTAATCTCAACTACAGACCTATTTTCATCAGTAATATATGCTGATATTTTTTTTCCTTCAAATACTACGTTTGCTTTCTCTTTAATTTGAGGTAATTTTATATTTGGTTCACTTATTATATCTTCCTTCTCAGGAATATATTTAAACTCATTAAATTCACAAAAACTTTTCACAACACTTTCAGCATAGATTGCCCAATTTTTTTCTAATAATTTTGTATCTTCTTTATTTGTTGCAAAACCGTACTCTATAATCGTTGTTATTACCCTTCCTGTTTCTCTATGCATATAATAATAATCTTTTCCTGGTACAATATAACTTTCCCTAGAGAAAACTCTTCTTTTTTTCATTCCCAATTCTACTATCGCATTGTAAAGCACTCTAGCAATTTTCCCATCCGAATAAATTGAATGAATTGTTTCAACTCCCCTTGCTTCGGAATTACTAGCAGCATTTATATGATTAGAAATGCAATATTTAGCATCGCTTTCTTTTACTATTTTTGCTCTTTCAAATGAAGACAGATATATATCGTCTTCCCTTGTAATACTTACTGGTATTCCCAGTTTTTTAAATCTATTATATTGATATAGACTAATTTTCAAATTCATATTTTTTTCTAAAAAAGAACTATTAGAACCCCCTCCTCCATCTTTTCCTCCATGACCAGGATCTATAATCAAATAGGGTTTAGACATTTAAGACACCTCTTCATTTAATATATTAATATTTAACAATTTATTTTATTCTTTTCTTTGCCAGTCGAAATGGATAACACCCTAATATAAAAAAAATGTATGGTAATCTAAGGAAAAAAATATTATATTTATTTATAAAGCCGAACTTTATTCAGATGGAGTTTTAACTCCACCTGAATTCTAGTACTCAAGAGTACAAGTGACGCTAAGACACTAAAGTGTCAAGTCGTCCTATGTGAGACTTATCCTAAATTCATTCTCCCCCACTTAACATAGCACGACTAATGCTTTAGCATTTTAGCGTGACTTGTGCTCTTGATTATTCTTCTATGTTTATCTTACTTGTGTGCTTAGTGAGACTAAGGAACTTCGTTCCTTTAGCGAAACTTGTGCACTTTGTGTAGAAGTGGGAGTCTTATCATATCTGAATAAATATAAACTTAAAAAAATATAAATAAAAACCGATATACATAAAGTAGTTTTATTGCCTTACATCAATTAAAATTAATTTTATATAAGATATTGTAAATATTATCTAATTTAAAGACTGGGAGGAAACAATGAAGAAAAATAAAATGAAGAAAAACAAGCAGCTTAAATTCGGTTTAAAGGCACAATTTATTACATGGTTTTTAATATTAGCTTTAATTCCAATGCTAGTTGTCGGATTTATTACATTTAATTTAGCAAAAAGAGAAATGGTCTCAGAAGGAATGACACAGCTAGAAAAATCGACAAACATAGCTTATGAAAAATTGATAAATATGAACTTAAGAGTTATGAAAAATGAACTTACTTTAGAAGAAGCACAGGAAATATTAAGAACACAATTGATAGGAACAAAATTAGAAGATGGTACACGTAAAATAACTAATACTGATTTGGTCATAGGTGAAGATGATTATCTTTATGCTTTTAATTCTGAAGGTAAAGTAGTAATGCATGCTTTTAAAGAAGGTGCCAATAAAAGTGAGGATCCAAATGTACAATACATACTTAATCAAAAAGAAGGCTTATACTCCTACGAAGGAAGAAATACACCTGAAGATCCAATACAAACAAAAATAGTTTATATGAAATACTTTGAACCATGGGATTGGGTAATCGTTAATGGATCTTGGGAATCCAATTTTTATAAGGGAATTGATGAAATAGGTAAATTATTAATAATAGTTTTTTCTATTACATTAGTTGTAGTTATATTTTCTGCATTAATAATTACTAGAAAGATAGTAAAACCGATAAATCAATTAAGTGATGTTATGACATATATGGGAGAGGGAGATTTTACAAAACAAGTATATATTAAATCCAAGGATGAGCTAGCGCTGCTATCTAATAACATGAATAAATCTATGAGTTCTATCAGTAAGGTCATAGATAACGTAAGAATGACATCCCAACAGTTAGCTGCTTCCGCTGAACAATTAAATGCATCAGCTATTGATACCAATAACACTGCAAAAGAAGTAGATACATCCATGGATAATGTTAATAATGATTTAGAAAATCATGATAAAAATGTAGAAAATATTTCCGGTTTAATGGAAGAATTAGCTGCTAGCTATGAAGAAATCTCTGCTAGTACTGACGAAGTAAGTAAGAAAGCTTATCAAGCCGAACAAGCCAGTAATAATGGTGTTGTTCTTGTAGATAATATGACAAACCAAATTAGAAAAATAGAAATGTCGGTGATAGATTCTGGCAAACGTATTCATATTCTACAAGAGAATTCAAACGAAATTGGGAAAATAGTAAATCTAATATCGGAGATCTCCTCTCAAACAAATCTACTTGCTTTAAATGCCGCTATTGAGGCTGCAAGAGCAGGGGAAAATGGTAGAGGCTTTGCAGTAGTAGCTGATGAGGTTAGAAATCTAGCTGAAGAAACAGCTCAAGCAACTGAGCAAATCAAGAAATTAATTGATAATATTCAAAATGAAACCAAAGAAACCGTTACACAATTTGAAGAAGCAACTGGTGCAGTAAATAAGGGAATTGAATATGTTGAGCAAACTGGTGAATCCTTTAAAATTATATTAAATTCAATTGTAAACGTTGCATCAGGTTTATCTGAAGTATCTTCAGCAATTAATGAAATGGCAAGTGGTACAAACAATGCTGTAGAAGATATAAATGATATCGCGCATGTATCAAATGAAATATCAGAAAAAAGTATTAATCTAAAGAAATCAGCTGAAACTCAAGTTGTTACATCGGATACAATTGCACAATCTGCACGAGAACTTTCAGAAATGGCTGAAAAGCTTCAAGATCTCTTATCTACTTATAAAACATTGTAAATAAATATAATACCAAAAAAATCACAGACTGTAGAAAATGGGTGTTAAAGTATTTGTAGTTTGCAACGTGCTCCGATGTCCGTTACCTTTCTTTTAATGAGTAAAATACGGAAGAAAGGTAACTCCCAAAAGTCACACTTATGTAAAGCTACAAAACTTTTAGGTAGTATAATAGCGAGAGGAACGGAGCTTACTTAACGTAAGTGAGTACCGTAGATTTAAGCAGTAACGCAG
>CAZIGM010000076.1:0-6785 GCA_964538675.1 uncultured Bacillaceae bacterium
TGCTTCAGATTTATTACTAACTCCTCTTAATTGAAGTACAAATTCCTCATGTGTAATGCTAGCTAATACATCATTTTTCTCAATAGTGTTTTTTATCAATGAAATGAATTGATTAGTAATTTCTCTACTAATTGTAGTACCATAACTCATTACAATTTTTTCAAAATTAGCTATTTTAATATACACAACAGCAAAGAAATCTGATTTTTTGTCTATACTTTTTTCTAATAAATTAATAAACAACCTTTCATTCGGTAAATTTGTAAACTGATCATAATTCTTTAAAAAATCAATATACTTTTCCTTCTCCTTTTGTTCAGTTAAATCAGTAAACATAGATAAATATTTCTCAACTTTACCCTTAGAGGACTTTGATCTTACAGCATATATCGTAAGATATTCTATGAATAATACCCCTGACTTTTTTTTGTTCCATATTTCGCCAGCCCAATAATCGTTTTCTTTAATCGATTTCCACATTCTCTCGTAAAACTCTTTATCATGTTTGTTAGATTTTAGTATAGTCGTATTTAATCCAATAGCTTCACCAACTGAATACCCAGTAATCTTCTCAAATGCTTTATTTACATAAATAATTTTCGTGGTCGTATCAGTAATAACTACTCCCTCTTCTTTAGAGTCTGATATAATTCTTAGAACATTTAAGTTATCTATATCTTTTCTACGGAAATATATTAAAGATACTATAATTAATATAATTAAAAATGATGATAAAAGAACATAGTCTCTAATTCTTATTATATTAATAAATGATTCTTCATTAAATAGAAGTAATTGTTTTTTATCAAAAGAAGTAAATACAGTCCATGAAAAAGATTGATTACTTATCTCTTGAAACGGATATACTTTTTGAAAATAATATATATATTCATCGTTTTCTATAAGACCTTCATTATTATTAAATATGCTTTCCCATATATCAGAATATGTATTGCTAAATGAATCTTCTATATTTTCTTCAGATATAAAAACAAACCCTTCTGAATCTCCCTTTCTCTCAAGCCAAAAGTCATCACTACTCAACAAACTAACATTTATATTTAATTCATTATCCAAGTAATATTGATTGATATTATTAAGAAAGATTTCTCCAGAATAGTTCAAAATAATATAACCTTGTAATTCATTTTTATATTCAATTGGTATAGAGAAGTTTACTGATGGATAATTAAATCTATTAATCGAATTTATTGGATTTAATGAAATACTTATTTCATCTTTACTTGAAAAATCATATAAGTACTGTTCATCTTTATCTTCTATTAATCCCTGCTCAATAATTTGAATATTTCCTTCTCTGTTTTTGATGATTTTAGAAACCTCAAATCCTTCTTGATCAAAAAAACTTATACTAACAAACAGATTATGAGAATTTAAAAAATTTACATAAAATTGCTCAAACTCTGATATGTTATTACGATATAAATTAGAAAAATATTCTTGAACTTCATTTGAATTTTTTAGAAATATAATATTGGAATAAATGTCCTCATAAATTGAATGTATGTTATAACTAAATACTGCAGATACTTGCTTTTGTTCAGAGATAATAGGTTCTTTTGCTTTTTCAAGTGCAGCGTCATAGAAATAATTAGTAAAACTTAAAATAATAAGTACAGTTGGGATATAGATTAATAGAAAATAAATGGCGATTTTTTTTATATCATTTAGTGTAATATTTTTTTTACTCATGTTATCCTCCATTATTACGTTATGTCAAATTCCGACAATTTCTCTGTTACTATGATTATAACACCAAATATAATGGAACATAAGGTAAAAGATGAAAAATATAACAATAAATTTTGACTTTATCAACTCTTATTTAAACATATAAAAATGCATATACAGGTACTCCCTATATATGCATGACACTACTGACTATTCAAAAGATATTCCTTAAAAGAATTATAACCCTTTGAAAAATGATTCAATACGAATTATTAATAATTTTATCTGTCTATTATACACATTTTGATAATAAAGTCTGAGGATATTCCTGTAACGCATCTTTTAAAATTTTCATAGCTATTTTTAAATCGTTTTCATTAAGTACATAAGCTATTCTTACCTCATCAATCCCTAATCCTTCAGAACCATAAAATCCTTGTGCAGGTGATAGCATAACTGTTTCGTTATTAATATTAAAATCTGAAAGAAGCCACATTGCGAATTCTTCAGCATTATTAACTGGTAATTTTGCAACAATATAAAATGCACCTTTAGGTTTCTCACACTGAACTCCAGGAATTTTTATCAGTTCTTCATAAATAGTATCTCTTCTTTTTTGATATTCCTTTTTAATACCATCAAAATAATCGAAAGATGTTTTATATAAAGCAATTGCACCTATTTGTTCTAAAGTAGGGCAACAAAGTCTTCCTTGACATAATTTTAATATTTGTTTAATTAAATGATTATTTTTACAAAGAATTGCACCTATTCTTGTTCCACAAGCACTATACCTTTTAGAAATACTGTCAATAATAACTACCCTATCCTCAAGGTTCTTAATACTACCAAAACTTGTAAATGATAAATCGTCATAAACAAATTCTCTATATACTTCATCAGATATAATAAACAAATTATGTTTTGTGGCTATATCGGCTAACATTCTAATCTCGTCATCAGAATAAACAACACCTGTTGGATTACCAGGATTTGAAAACAAAATCGCCTTTGTTTTCGGATTAATTAATGTCTCAATCTCTTCTTTCTTAGGAAGTCGAAAGCCATTTGATGCATTTGTAGTAATTGCTTTTACTTTAATCCCAACAGAAGACGCAATTGATTGAAAATTAGTATAAAACGGTTCAGGTAATAAAATTTCATCACCAGGGTCTGCTACAGCAATCAATGAAAATAGTACAGCTTCACTACCTCCATTAGTAATTAATATGTTGTTTTCGTCAAAGCTCATGCCATAATGTTTGTAATAGTTAGATACAGCATTAATTAAATCAGGCATTCCCTGTGACGGAGTATACTTAAGTATTTTTTCATCAAAACCTCTTACTGCATTCATGAAATTACTTGGTGTCTCTATATCAGGTTGACCTATATTAAGATAATATATCTTTTTACCTTCTTTTTTTGCTTTATCATTTAAAGGAGCTAATTTTCTTATTGGTGATTCTTTCATATTAATAATCCTCTGTGAAAATTCCATCTTGCTTCCTCCTAATTATTATATTTTTCATAATAACT
Organism: uncultured Bacillaceae bacterium; assembly: GCA_964538675.1. Classification (GTDB taxonomy): domain Bacteria; phylum Bacillota; class Bacilli; order Tepidibacillales; family Tepidibacillaceae; genus CAZIGM01. Next base: position 3,232 of record CAZIGM010000076.1, read on the forward strand.
TGTCTATTTAAACAAAAAGTCCCCGTTCCACAATAGGAACGAGAACTAACCCGCGGTACCACCCTATTTATCAAATATATTTATTATCAAATAAGATTAATACCAAAAAACACAAAAACTCCCATCCTATAATAGGAACGAGAGCTATCCCGCGGTACCACCCTATTTATCAAATAAAAATTATTTGATCACTCATTTAAGTAAATATAATACCTTGCAATATAACAGTTGCAAACCGTTAACTTCTACTATTATTTCGAAGCTAATACTCAGAAGCTGCTTCCAAATACCCACATCAGAAGTCTTCCAGCCATGGACTTCCTCTCTATAGACTAAAGTATATGTACTCCTCTTCGTCACAGTATTATTTTATTTATTTATAAAATGATATAAAAAAATAACAATTTTGTCAATAGGGATTTTATCTAAATACCATTAATATCGATTTTATCATTATTTTTTTTCTTTAAATCCAACTTCAGAAGCTGCCAGCATGTCTTCAGGAATAGTAATATTAAATTCATTAATTACACTATTCAAACGTAATACATGCTGAGTAATCCAAATTGCTATACCTAATAACAGGGCAATAACAGCATATATAGCTAATTGAGGCATATCTACCGTGGTCATATAATATATCGAATAACTCATTGTAATCCATAATAAAGATAGAACAACAACCTTTGATTTTTTAGTTATAACTTTATGCTCACGGTAATTTCTTATATACTTTCCAAATATTTTATTATTAATCAACATATTATAAAATTTTTTGGAACTTCTCATATAACATGCTGCTCCTAATAAAAATAACGGGGTTGTTGGTAGTATAGGTAGAAAAACACCTATAAATCCAAATATTATGGAAATAGTCCCAGCAATTATTAATAGGATTTTTATCATACGTTTCTTCATTATAAATATCACACTCTCTTTGTAGTCACTTTTATAAAGCCGAACTTTATTCAGATGGAGTTTTTCACCTAAAGGTATAAGTGCAACTAAGACTTACGCTACGTTTAAACTTGCGTAAATCAAGTTTTCTTTAACTCCGCCTGATTCTCCCCCAGTTAACATAGCACGACTTAATGCTTTAGCACTAAAGTGTGAATTGCGCACTTTGTGTTTATGTGGGAGTCTTATCATATCTGGATAAATGTTACATAAGTTGTTATGAACAAAATGAAATATAGATTATAATCCATATTTCATAATAAATAATACCATAATAATATACCAGAATACTTAGCCTAGGTCACTTATTTTTATACTTATAAATACTTTTGTGAAAAACTTCTATTGTTTATAAAGCTGAACTTTATTCAGATGGAGTTTAATCTCCACCTGAATTCTAGTACTCAAGGAGCACAAGTGACGCTAAGACACTAAAGTGTCAAGTCGTCCTATGCACACAAGAAGTAACCCATAGTTGCTAATTCAAGAGTACAAGTGACGCTAAGACACTAAAGTGTCAAGTCGTCCTATGTGAGACTTATCCTAAATTCATTTTTCCCCTAGTTAACATAGCACGACTTAATGCTTTAGCATTATAGCGTGACTTGCGCACTTTGTGTGTAAGTGGAGGTCTTATGATATCTGGATAAAATTATAATATACCAAAAAGTCTAAATCCGATAAGGATAATAGCCAAATCTGCACAAATGTGTACGAACCAACTGTTTAAGAAAGTATTATCTTTATCATCTAAGTAGTTAAAAATATACCCTCCTACAAATAAACCAACTGTTACAAATAAAAATAATCCTATTGAAAACCAGTTTTGAATATTAGCAATATGATAAATAGCAAATGCAGCTGAACTAATAAAATAAGCTAATTTCCTTAAATTCAATTTCTTTAAGTTTAAAAAAATAAATCCTCTAAAGAAGAACTCTTCTAATAAAGAATTGATAAAAGAAAGATATAAACCATAAAATATGATATTGCTTTTATCGATTTGATATTTGCTTTCGAACTCATCTATTAGAATACCAATCTCTATATGTTGCTCTAATAAAACAAAAGCAATAATTATTACTAAAAAAATAACTATCCCAAGAATTATACTTAAATTAATCTTGGCTGTTTTCCTTCTATTTTTAATAGACTCTTTTAGAAAATTATCTTTTGTCTTTAATATATATATTGTTGGAAATAACGAAAACAAAAGAAATTTTACCCCTATTTTAGTAATATAATTAAAAGTTAATACCTGATCAACTATATATAGTAAGCCTATTGTAATAACTGCTGATATTATAATATAAATTAGCCTTTTATTTTTCACAAGATTAACACCTCAAGCTATTTCTTCAAACCAATTTATGAACTTCTTTAAAATCTTTATATTTCCTGGGAATATATATTTTTAAACTCTGATTCTTACTTTTAAGTCAACTACTTAATGAACAATTTACTCATCTTTACCTACAATTAATATCCGATTGCGTCCTTGATTTTTTGCTTCATACATTTTTTTATCAACTTTATCAATCAAATCAAGTATCCTAACATGTTCATTTTCTTGCGAAACCTCCATTATTGCACCACTAAAAGTTACTTTTAAATTTTTGTACTTCCATTTATACTCTCTGGCTTTATTTAAAATCCTCTCAAAAGTAAGGTATCCATCCTTAATTTCTGTATCTGTTAAGATCACAACAAATTCTTCGCCGCCATATCTGCCAACTATATCAATCTCTCTAAGATTTCTTTTTAAAAGATTTGAAAACCAAACTAATACTTCATCCCCAAAATTATGACCATAAGTATCATTAACCTTTTTAAAATAATCTAAATCCAAAAATACTAAGAGAAAAGTACGCTCTTTTCTTCGTACTTCTTTCATAAGATTTCTGAGATTAGTTTGGAGATATCTTCTGTTATAAAGCCCTGTTAGAGGGTCTTTTATGCTAAGTCTCTTAAGATTATCATATAGTGAATCCATTGTCATGAAAGCAAATGCAAATGTCAAAAGTACAGTAAATAATATAAGAATCAGTAAAGTCACACTAGTTAGATACTTTTCATCAATTACTATAAAAGTATTAATATTAATGGAAAAGCTATAAATCATTCGAGCAAAATAATAAGCTGTAAAAATATATAGTAAATATTTAATTACATTATAAGATGACAGATTTTTCTTTTTATATTTTTCCCTTACAGTAATTATTCCATCAATAAATATAATAAAAATAAATAAAGACAAGAAAGCTCGTCTATAACTAAGGTTATTATTGACGAACACAAAATAATAAGCTGTAAAAAATATTTAATATATTTAATATTATATATAAATTCTTTCTAATTTTACTTCTTAGAAAAACGAATATTGCAACAATTAAGAAAGTCATACCTAAAAGATTTAATATTGCTACTAATGGAGTTAAATAATAGTTATCATATATCCAAGTAAAATCTAATAGTAAATTACTAATTAATAAAAAAAATATTACCTATTATAGCAAATCCCAAACCTTTAATTTTTTTATAAAGATATGCCTCAATTAGCTATATATGCTGTTATTGCCCTGTTATTAGGTATAGCA
>CAZIGM010000077.1:0-5909 GCA_964538675.1 uncultured Bacillaceae bacterium
CAATAGGAATTAGTTTATCTATAAATTATATAATATCCCCTATTATAGCAATAATTCTAGCTAATATTTTTTTTAATGGTAGCATTGAATTTGCAATTGGTATTTATCTTATTTCCCTATTACCTACAAGTGGAATGACGGTTGCATGGACTGGTCTTGCTAAGGGAAATATTATGACAGCATTGATTATGGTATCCTTTAATCTATTATTATCAATTATTCTACTTCCAATCTATATGAACTTTATTATAGGTTCTTCTGTAACTATCGATACAATGAAAATAATTGAAGAGTTAATTAAAATTGTTGTTATCCCAATGGTTTTAGGTGACTTGACACGTCGATTTATTCTTAAAAAATGGGGTAAAGAGACCTTTAATAAGAAAATCAAACCCAATTTAGCTGGTTTTAGTTCTACTGGTGTTGTCTTGCTAGTATTCTTTGCAATTGCTTTAAAAAGTAAAAATATTATCAACAATTTAGATCAAGCAATTATTGGTATTCTTGTTATGACAATATATTATATTGTTATATTATTAATAAGCCATTTTATAGGAAAGAAATTCTTATCCTATGGAGATGCAGTAGCTCTAGTTTATTCAACTGCTGCAAGAGATCTTACCATTGCTCTAGGAATCGCTATTATCCTATTTAAAGACTCAGTATTATTAATTGCTGTTGCTTATCTTGTTCAAGTCCCTTTATCTGCAACTTATTTGAGATATATACAAAAAAAGCAACAAAATACAGCTAATGAAACTACTTAAAAAACATCTTAACAAGATTTAATACATTTTTTGTCGATGAATATCTTACTGGTATATCAAATAATGTAGTTTGCTTTAATACACTTTTCTTATGAGAAAACGTTTCAAAGCCATTTTTCCCATGATAGCTACCAATTCCACTACCACCAACTCCTCCAAAAGGAAGATGTGGGTTTGCTATATGATAAATTGTATCATTAATACAGCCACCACCAAAAGATAATTTCATTATTATATCATTCTGCAAATTTTTATCATTAGAGAATAGATATAATGCTAATGGCTTTGGACGACTACTTATCATCTTAATTACTTCTGTTATGTCCGCATACTCAATAATTGGTAAGATTGGTCCAAAGATTTCTTCTTGCATTACTGGTAAATCCAAGTCTATATGGTCAAGTATAGTTGGTTCGATTGACAATTTATTTTCATCATAGTTTCCACCAGCTACTACTTGCCCATCTATTAATAGATTTTTAAGTCTTTCGAAATGTTTTTTATTAATAATCTTTGGATAATCCATATTATTTAAGACTTCTTTTCCATATAATTCTTCAATATATTGTTTAAGGTAAATTATTAATTTTTCTTTAATATCTTGATGAATAACTAAATAATCTGGAGCTATACATGTTTGTCCAGCATTTAATAGCTTGCCCCATACAATCCTTTTTGCTGAAAGCTTTAAATTTGCATCATGGTGTACAATACAAGGACTTTTACCGCCCAATTCTAGCGTTACTGGAGTAAGATGCTTTGCTGCTTTCTCCATAACAATTCTACCTATATTAGTTCCTCCAGTAAAAAATATATAGTCAAATCTTTCGTTTAATAGAGCTGTACTAGTTTCTACGTCTCCTTCTATTACTGCAACAAAGCTACTTGATAATGCTTCTTCTATAACTTTTCTTGTAATTTCTGATACATTTGGAGATAATTCTGATGGCTTTATGATTGAACAATTACCTGCCGCTATAGCACTTATTAATGGAGCGATAGCTAATTGAAACGGATAATTCCACGGTGAAATAATCAACGTTAATCCATATGGTTCATAATATACATGGCTTACTGAACCAATGTGTGTAATAGGTGTCCTAATGCTTTTTGGTGTGACCCATCTATTTAGATTTCTTGTAGCTTGGTTAATTTCTTCATATACAAAACCTATTTCTGATAAATATGATTCGAATTCTGATTTATTTAAATCTTTTCTTAAAGCCTCAATAATTAATTTTTCATTCTTCTTAATAATTTCTTTTAATTTTCTTAAACTATTAATGCGAAATGGTATATCCTTCGTTTTTCCAGAATTAAAATATTCTCTTTGTTTTTCTATTATTTCTTTAATATTCTCCACAATTATACCCCTCTCATTGAGTTTGTAGATAATTCTTCTTAGAAGTAAATATATTATATTATGAATTTGTAAGCAACAAACTATTATTTCACACATTTATTCCACAAAATAATTATATTTATTCCATAATACATTCCTATAATAGACTCATCAAATATAAAGGAGGAATAAATAATGCGAAAGTTATTATCATTACTTTTAGTAGGATTAATATTAATTGGAGGCGTATCTTCTGCTTTTGCGCAAACTAACATCGATAATGTGAATACGTTTGACGAAAGGGCTTTTCTAGAAGAAGACAGAGAAATAAATCCAAGATATTTAGCTTTAAAAGAATTTACCGAAGAATTTCATATGATTAATGACCTTTTAATTGAGGGACATACACTAAAAATTAATCTTATTGAACAAAAAGACTTAATATTGGATTTATATATTGAAGCAGTAGAAAATGGTAACTTTGAAACTTTAAAGGAAGCAAGAGTTATTAGAGATGAAATAAGAAATGCAAATGAGGAAATAGTGGCACTAAGAGAAGAAATTAACGATTTAACAGAAACAAAAATCATACTATATGATAGTATAATAGAAATATTATCGTAGAGAAATAAGATTTTATCTATTATCTAAGCCCCTATTTTTTTAGGGGCAATTTTTCAATTCATATGTACTATTGATTTACGATATAATCATAATATCTATAATAGGATTGGTGGTGTTATATTTGAAACATATTTTTGTTATCGATGACGAAAAAAACATCAGGGATATATTAAAGAAATTCCTAGAAAATGAAGGATATATAGTTACTTTGTTTGATAATGGAAACAAAGTTATTGATGAACTTACCAGATTAAAACCTGACTTACTGATTATAGATATTATGATGCCAGGAATAGATGGTTTAGATTTATGTAAGAATATCAGAAAAAATAACGATATACCAATTATCTTTGTTTCAGCAAAAAATGAAGAACTTGATAGAATATTAGGATTAGAAATAGGTGGGGATGACTAACAATTACAATTCTAGTTACTTTAGGATCATTCAATCTATTATCACAAAAATATATAATAAATAATACAAAAGATCAATTAAAGATAGAAGGTCTATTAATTGCTAATATGTATAAAAGTATTTCATTAGATGATACAAGCTTACGAGAAAATATCATAAATAATCGAAAAATTGAAGTGGCAAATAGGTATATAAACTCCAATATTATTATTACTAATAAAGATAAAAAACTGATTTATACCAACATCGATAAAGACGAATATAATATCTATAGAAACCTAGTAGTATTAGAAGATAAGAACGATTACGTTTCGGTTAGAACTCCTATATACAATACTACAAACGAAATTAAAGGATATGTAATTCTTTTTACAAAAATAAAAGATATAAAAGAACTTAATAATTTAATGATTGGAACGCAAATACTCAGTTTACTAATAGCAAGTAGTATGGCTTTATTGATAGGTTACTTATTAAAAAGGAATATAACAAAACCTATTATAGATTTAAAGAATGCAATGATTAATTATAAAAAGAATAAGGCTAATGTTAGTATTAATATTAAGACTGGCGATGAAATTGAAGAACTAGCAACAAGTTTTACACAAATGATAGATAAATTGAAAATCTATGATGAAAAACAGAGAAGCTTTTTTCAAAATGTTTCGCATGAATTAAAGACACCACTTATGTCTATTCAAGGTAATGCTGAAGGAATTAAAGAAGGTATAATTGAAGAAGACGAAATTAATGATAGCCTAGAAATAATTATTGAAGAAAGCCAAAAGCTTAAAAAAACTGTTGATGAAATTATCTATTTATCAAAGCTAGAAAATGCAGAAGAAACATATAACTTAGAAATAAACAATTTAAACGATATTATAAATAAATCTATAAAAAATATAATGCCTGTTGCTTTAAAAAATAATATAGAAATTCCATATGACAATGATTTAAATATAGTAGGAAATTTTGATAATGAAAAGATGATAAAGGCAATAACTAATATATTATCCAATTCAATTAGATACGCAAAAAATACTATAATAATTGAAGGAAAAATAGATGAAAAACAAGTAACCATAAAGATAATAGATGATGGCCTTGGTTTTTCTAGTGGTGAAGAGAATAAAGTATTCGAAAGATTTTATAAAGGTGAAGAAGGTCAAACAGGTATTGGTCTATCAATTACAAAAGCAATAATTGAAGCTCATAGTGGAACAATAACTGCTTATAATGGAATTAAAAAAGGTGCGATATTTGAAATAAGCCTACCAATCTTCAAAGAACATCTAAATTAGATATTTTATGTCGTATATTTTTTACATTATGTAGATATTATCCATCTTTAATTCTAGGCATGCGCATTGCAAAAGTTTTGAATTTAAGAGTAGAGGACATTTTTAAGTTAATACAAGTGAACTAAATAAATTCATTTACTCTTTAAACAATATTGTGTTTATATAAAAATAGATAACTCGCTAACGGTGCTATCTATTTTTAATGATCACATAGGTTGGTTATTGTTCGTATTTTGAAATCTGTTCTTTCATCTCTTTTAAATTATTGTGGTCAATACTAAATACCTCTTCAATCATCTTTGTACCATCTTCAGATAAATTATTTTTTGTGATTTGAACTGAGCGTTCAATCCCTTTATCTTCACCATCGTATATTTCCCGTAAAATATCTAGTGGTTCAGAATTTCTAAACGTATTTATTCTTGCTTTTGTCTCTGCAAAAATTTGCGTTATACGTGTTGTCTCTTCTGGTTTTACATCGTTCTCCATCAAATATGAAGAAATTTTAATCGCATTTTCTTTATGATTATTAATCCATTTTATCATCGAATCTTTTAATTCTTCATCGTCTATATCCTTAAGATATGTTTCTAAAATGTTTGATGCCATATTTTCTCCATTTAAAATTTTGTTTAATGATTTTACCTCTTCATTATACATTTATACCACCTCTTTATAATTATTTACAAAATATATTTATTTATCCATAACGATAAAAAACCAACCTAATTAATGATAGGTTAGTTAATTAATTCTTTTAATATTTTATTTTTTTCAACTTAACTCGGTTCTATTACACCAATTTTTATTAAGGCATGTTGTGCCGCCATTTGTTCAGATTCCTTTTTGCTTTTACCATTTCCCTTTCCCATGATGTTTCCATCTATTACAGCCTCCGTATGAAATTCAATATCATGAGCTGGACCAATTTCATCAATTATATTATATGTTACTATACCCTGATTTTTTTGCTGAATATATTCTTGAAGTTGGCTCTTAAAGTCTTGGGATTGACTATAAAAACCATGGTCAATTTTAGAGAAAACATTAACTTCTAAAAAGCCTCTTACTACCTCAATACCACTTTCAAGATATAGCGCCCCAATAAAAGCTTCAAATACATCAGCTAATAAAGCTGGACGATTTCTTCCTCCTGATAGTTCTTCCCCTTTACCTAGCATTATATAATCGCCAAAATTAAGTGATTCAGCAATTTCTACTAGCGAAGATTCACATACAATAGCTGCTCTAAACTTTGTTAATTGTCCTTCTGCTAAATTAGGAAAAGTTCTAAATAGATAATCAGAAACAGTTAACTCTAATACTGCATCACCTAAGAATTCTAGTCGTTCATTATCATCTAATTTTTTATTTCTACTCTCATTAATATATGATGAATGAGTAAAAGCTTGTTTCAAATATTTTATATTTGTAAAATTAATATTTATATTTTCCTGAAG
>CAZIGM010000078.1:0-5768 GCA_964538675.1 uncultured Bacillaceae bacterium
GAGATAGGCTTAGAATAATTACCAGTAGCTTCAAGAACAACAGAAGGAGCTAAACAAGATAGACTTTCCATTTCAGAAAGAATTGATCCAGATATGATAAGATCCCCACTTCTTAAGTGGAGGAAAATGAATTTAGGATAAGTCTCACTAGAATTCAGGTGGAGTTAAAATTCCATCTGAATAAAGTTCGGCTTTATAAAAGATTACTAAAATCAGTTGGGGAATGAGAAAACTTAAAAGGTTTTGAATAAGGCTTAGAATTAGAAAGAAAAGCAGCGGCAAAACTAGTAGATTTTGAAACGTCAATAGATAAAACAGGATTCATTACAGCATTAAGTCGTTATTGATTGAAGAAGTTCTAAGGAGGAGAAAAGTATAATCATGATAGAAGAAAGACTAATAATGAAAGTTATAAAAGGAAAATATGGAGTTTGCAGATTAGATAATATTGCTTTAATCCCTGATTGGTCAAGAAATAGTGAATTCTTTTCAATAACAAAAACGTTAGACGAATTATCAATTGTGTGCCCTCAAGATAATATTCCTAATGACATTATATGTGAAAAAGATTGGAGAATATTAAAGGTAGAAGGACCATTAGATTTTTCATTAATTGGAATTCTTGCTTCAATTAGTACTACTTTAGCACAAAAAGGAATAAGTATATTTGCTATTTCTACATATGATACGGATTATATTATGGTTAAAGAAAAAGATTTAGCGAGTACAGTAAATGCACTGTCATATGAAGGGCATAAAATTATAAATCAATAATCAATTACTTTTTTGAGGTGCTACAACCTCTGCTATGACTAGAACTGGGAAATTATGTCGCCAAACTCGGGTATATAGTTTTATATTATCACAATAATAGGATATAGAAGTTAATTAAAATAATATATGTACGACACAATCACAAATGGTATAATTTACATATTAAGATTAAAAAGAGGGATTATAATGCAAAATCAAATAATTGAAAAAAGCAAGCTTCTGAATGAATGTGGAAATCTAAAACAAAAGGGATGGGCTAAAGACCTAATATTAGACTATAAGAGAGAAGATATTAAGCTTCCTTCATTCATGATTAAAGAATGGGATTATTATGCTGTGCTTAATGAATATTTTGGAATAGCGCTTACTGTTGCTGATAATGGATATTTAGGGTTATTATCTATTACAGTATTTGATTTTACAAAGCCAAAAGAATGGACTAAGTCAATAATGATACCTTTTTCACTTGGAAAGTTCAATATGCCAAGTACTTCTAAAGAAGGAAATATACATGTAAGCAAAGAAGGAATGACTATATCTTTTGAAAGAGAAAACGGTAAAAGAACTCTAACCTTTAAAGATGATGATTTCTTTGAAGGAAAACCTTTAGAAGGAAAGATATATCTAGAAGTAAACGAAGAACATGATTCACTAGTTATAGCAACACCATTTCATAAGAAAAAGAGATTTTATTATAACCAAAAAATAAATTGTCAAAGAGCAAATGGTATATTCAAATTTGGTGATAAATACTTTGATTTTTCTAAACAAGACTCATTTGCAGTTTTAGATTGGGGAAGAGGCGTTTGGACGTATAAAAACACTTGGTATTGGGGCTCTGCTTCTGGACTCATAGACGGAAACTTATTTGGATTTAATATTGGATATGGTTTTGGTGATACATCAAAGGCTTCAGAAAATGTGTTATTCTACAATGGAAAAGCTCATAAATTAAATGAAATAGTCTTTAACATACCAGAAGATAGTTATCTTAAACCATGGACAATAAGTAGTTCAGATAAAAGATTTGAAATGATTTTCACCCCTCTAATTGATAGAAACGCAAGAACGAAAGTGTTTTTTTTGGAATCTGATCAACATCAAGTTTTTGGATATTTCAGTGGTAAAGCACTTCTTGATGATGGAAAAATCATAAAGCTTGATAGGTTCTTTGGGTTTGCAGAAAAAGTTACTAATGCATGGTAACATGGATGTAAATTATGTCATGTAAAATAAAAATTACTTTAATGTGATAATTCTATGCACTTAATTTAGTTCATATTGCTTTGCAGTTGATACTTCTTCGGGAAGAAAAAATGCTGAAGATACAGTACTATTTTTATAATTACAGATAAATTAATCATATTTAATCTATTTTGAACTATTTATATTGGCGTAATAAATCACAACAGCTACAATACTAATTGCACTTGACATTAAATTAGGTATAAAGAATAAAAGAGAACAAATTGCTAGAATTACTCTACCAAATATACTTATATTATTCTTAGCAAAATATCCTTGAACAGAGAAACTCAACAGAGTAAATCCTAAAACACAATTAATTATTGTTAGTATATTTGTCCATAATGAAGCATTTAAAAGTATAGGTGTATAAGCTATTAAAAGGGGAATTATATAAAGTGACTATGCATATTTTAGAGCAGTCCAACCTGTTTTCATTGGATCAGAATCTGCTATACTAGCTGCAGAAAAAGCAGCTAAACAAACTGAAGGAGTAACATTAGCATCTTGACTTAGCCAAAATATAATCAAATGGGCTGAAATAGGTTCTAATCCAAGGCTTATAAGTGCTGGCGCTCAAGGACTGCTAATATAATATACGATGAAGTAACTGTTAATCCCAAGTAAACAGTGCAGATAATTAAATAAGGAAATATATTTTCAAAACTAAATAAACATTCATGAAAAAATTATCATAGAGGAGTTATTTATGAATGACTATATTAAAACCATGAGAGAAATGATTGGACATGAAACTTTATTAACAGTTGGATGTGGAGCAATAATTGAGGATAAATTTGGGCGTATTCTTTTACAAAAAAGAACTGATTATGACATTTGGGGAATTCCAGGAGGAATACTGGAAATCGGTGAAACCATTGAAGAAACTGCTAAAAGAGAGGTATTTGAGGAAACAAATCTCACTATTAACCAAGTATTATTGTTTGGAATATATTCAGGTAAAAATGGCTTTGCACAATATGCAAATGGAGATAAAGTATTTAGTATACAAGTCATCTTTCACACAACTGATTATTGTGGTATTCTGCAACCAAACAACGAAAGTAGACAATTAAGTTTTTTATTTAAAGATGAAATACCTAAAAACCTAAACTCACATCAAGCTCCATTTATTTTGGATTGGTTAAATGGCGTACATACACCCATTATAAAATAAGATATGGTCATTAGAGTAACGGGTGAGATAATTGAAATTGAATAAACATATTTGCTAAGTAATTCAAAGAAGGCACTGACATCCTATAACAATGTATCCCCGAATCGTCGCATCAGCTCCTAGATTGCCCGAAGTGAGATTACATAGAAGAAATTCTAAAGAAGTTTGAAGGATTAGTCAGGCAACACATCTCTTTCGCTAACCGAGTCGTCAAAGCCCGAGCCTAAGAAAAGAGCTTTTTCACCTATAAGGCTTAGGAACGTCGCTAATACGGTTACGTTATGTTAAAGCTCACAAAACTTAAAATTTATATTAGAAAACTAAGTGTTATAATATAAATATAATCCTATAAAGTAGAGGTGTTTAAATATGAATTGGGAAAGTATTAGGGAACAATATCCTGATAAATGGATATTGCTAGAGGCCATAGATGCGCATTCTAAAGATAGTAAGAGGATTATTAAGAATGGTTCAGTAGTTAATCACTTTAAAAATAGTAAAGAAGCATTAGCAGAATATAAAGAGCTTCACAGGAGTTACCCTAGCCGAGAACTTTACGTTGTTCATACAAGTAAGAAAGAACTAGAAATACTTGAGCGGAAATGGTTGGGTATAAGAGTATGAAAACACCATTAAATCTATGTCATCAATTGCCCTTTGTACAACTAAGAATCTGGTACAAAGGGCAATGTCTATTATTAAATAGGGTATTAGTAGATACTGGCTCAGCAAGCACAATATTTAAGTTGGACATTGTAGAGGAGATTGGAATAACAGTTGAGCAAGAAGATATTTTAGGATCAATTTCAGGAGTAGGTGGTAATGAATATGTTTTTCTTAAACAAATTGATTCCATAGAATTAAACGGATTACATATAAGTAACGTCATCGTTGATGTAGGTGTAATGGATTATAGTATAGAAATTGATGGAATTATTGGTATGGATTTTTTATTACGAGTTAAAAGTATAATTGATTTGAATAAATTATTTCTTGAAAGTAAATTCATCGACGTGTGAGCCATCGCATAAACCAGCTAATAGTTGTCAAGTAAATAATTAAATATAGTATAATGGATTAAAGAAAAACATACTCAAACAAACCTATCATTAATAGATTTTAGAAGAATATATAAATGTATTTACTATCTTAATTCAAAAGGTTTGCCGTTTTTTAAAACACCATAAATAATTCTTAAAAGCTTGTTAGAAGTAGCAACAATAGCTACTTTTGAGGGTTTTCCCTCAGCAATTTTCTTATCATAAAAATCTCTTTTCTTTTTAAGCTCATGAGTTTGAAGAGGGTTTAAAACAACAACATCATAACCATGATTAATAAAATAGGTTGAGATAGGCTTAGAATAATTACCAGTAGCTTCAAGAACAACAGAAGGAGCTAAACCAGATAGACTTTCCATTTCAGAAAGAATTGATAAAAGATTACTAAAATCAGTTGGAGAATGAGAAAACTTAAAAGGTTTTGAATAAGGCTTAGAATTAGAAAGAAAAGCAGCGGCAAAACTAGTAGATTTTGAAACGTCAATAGATAAAACAGGATTCATTGAAAAACCTCCTTGATTACTAGGTCCTTGCATCAACTGATTCTCAGGTTCGCACGGTGATACGGGGGTCAAGCCCCAACCAGCTCAATCGAGATAACAAGTCTTTGCTAAGGCATAAACAGTTTATACGACGGGATCAAAAGTCCCAACAAAACATACGTTTTATACCTAGTTTGATAAGGATATTATATAGCAAAAAACTTATACCTTGATTAAACTGGTATAAGCTAATAATACGAACAAAATATTAAGTAAGTATAAGACCATCAGTGATACGAGTACGATATATGAAACTAAAAGCAAGCTAAGTTGATAAATAACAAATTTTACATCTATAGAAAGGTTGAGAGGTAATGCTCGAACATAAAGGTACACAAGATATTCATACAAATAGATTACTACTAAGAAGATTTTTTGAAAGTGATGCGCAAATGATGTTTGATAATTGGGCTAACGACCATGATGTCACTAGATATTTGACTTGGCCTACACATAAAGATGTAGAAATTTCAAAGTCAGTTTTAGCTGAATGGATTGATTCATATGAAAATAAGGAATTTTATCAGTGGGCAGTTGTACTAAAAGATATTAATGAAGCTATAGGCTCAATATCTGTTGTAAATCTATCGAACAACAATGAACATTGTGAGATAGGCTACTGTATTGGAAAGTTGTTTTGGGATAATGGAATAACAACGGAAGCATTAAAAGCCGTAATATCATATTTATTTAATGAAGTAGGATTTGAGAGAATAAGTGCTATACATCAGTCAGAGAATATTGCATCAGGTAAAGTAATGAAGAAAGCTGGTATGCAATATGAAGGTAGAAAGAGAAAGTTTCATAAGAATCTTAATGGAGAATTTGTAGACTGTGATTCTTATGCTATATTAAGAGATGATAATAAAGAAAAATAATTAATGACAGTGGAATAGTCCACAGCGTAACACCATTTAGCTAACCGAGACCAGCTAAAGAAAGTCAAGTATTTTTATATAATAGGTTATTAAT
>CAZIGM010000079.1:0-5279 GCA_964538675.1 uncultured Bacillaceae bacterium
CAACAGGAGTAAATATTGAGGAGATAGATAATATTGTCATGAATAAAAGAGAACTAATAGATATGTTAAAGAAAGGGAAGGAACTAATTCCCGAAATAGATAATATTAGACTAATACGTGCATATGTAGGTGTTAGGCCCCTTTTTAAGGAAAAAGGACTTGTTGATAAAAGTGGAAGAAATTTGAGTAGAGAATTAGCACTATTAGATCACAGTACAAGAGATGGTCTTAGCAACTTTATAACAATTACGGGAGGTAAATTTACAACTTTTCGTTATATGGCTGAGAAAACAGTTGATTTAGTGTGCAGAAAATTAGGTTTATCAATTTCTTGTACTACTCACGAAGAAATTATTCCGGATCGAAAAGCAGTGGGATCTTTCACCAATGCAAAAACAACTCCAGCGGCTAGAATTAAATTAGTGCATTGGGTTGGTGAAAAAGCGAATAACATAGAAAAAAAGCTAAAGCAAGATGATATTTTAAATACCGTTGTATGTGAATGTGAACAGGTTACATTAGTTGAGATTGAATCAGTTATAACGGATAGATTTAATCTTAACGATATACGTCGGCGAACAAGAATTGGTATGGGGACGTGTCAAGGAACATACTGTTTATATCGTACTGCAGTCTTAGCAGCTGAAAGAGGAATTGCCTCTACAAATGAAGTTGAGCATGCACTTAAGGATGCTCTAAAGGAAAGACAAAAAGGAATGAGGGTAACTGCTTTTGGTGAAACAGCAAAACAATTAGAAATGATGAATGCAATCTATTACGTTTCTTTAGGATATGAAAGGAAGGTAATAGAATGATATATGATGTTATTGTAATAGGACATGGATTAACAGGTATGCTAACAGCAATATGGGCTAAGGAACAGGGTAAGACTGTAGCTATTGTACATCAAGGCTCAGGAAGAATCATTCAATCGACGGGATTATTTGATATTATTCCTGGATTGAAAAGTGAAATTAGCGATTTAATTGATAAATATCAAATTGAAGATTGGAGTAAGACATTTATTGAAGATGGAATAAACGAATTTAAACTTTTAATGAATAGGCTTAATTATCCCTATAAAGGGAGTGTAGAAGACCCGGTAGAGGTTGTTACAGGTTCAGGTCATTTGAAGCAAACAGCTTTATATCCTGACACAATAAAACCTATTCCTAATGAAGGGCATGTTGTAATAGTATCTTATAAAGAGATTGCGGATTTTCAACCTACATTTGTTAAAGACAATTTGCAAAAGGAAAGACCTAAATTAAGCATAGATAAAATAAATATATCACTGGGTATTAGAAATTTAAGAACAATGACTCAATTAGATGCAGCAAGATTATTAGAAAAACAAGAGATTCGCAATAAAGTAATTGATCAAATAAATGAATTTAAGAATATTACTCAAGCTGATTTATATATATTCCCTTCAGTTTTGGGAGTAGAAGGATGGGATAATATTATAAAGGATTTTGGGAATAGATTGGGCGCAGATATAACAGAAGCACCTGGCATGCCACCAAATGCTACAGCAATTCGATTAAATGATTACTTAAGAAAAGAAGTAATTAAGCTTGGGGTAAAGCTATACTCTAATTCAACAGTTATAGGTAATGAAATTAATGCTAATAAAATTAGAAACATTACGGTTAGAAATAATAATAATGTTTTTAAATTAGCATCAAAAAATTATGTATTAGCTACTGGCGGAATAATTGGTGGTGGAATAGAAGTAACATCGGAAGGATTAATAGAGAAGGCTATAGGGGTAGAAATAAATAATGATGGTGAATTGATAGAAAGTATTGAAAATGTTTTATTAGTAGGAGCTAGTAACGGTTTTAACGTTCTTAATCATGGGATAACTGGTGGAGTATATTCAATTTTATCAAGCTATCGAGCTGCAAAGTTTTTAAACGATAATAATGGAGGAATAAATGATGCAAAATAGCTTAAATACAACTTATGATATGTGTATAAAATGTAATACTTGTGTCGTTAATTGCCCTGTTTCCAAATTATCTATTGATTTTGCCGGACCGAAGCATTTAGGAGTTGAATTAAGAAGGTTGACTGAAAATCAAGAATATATTTATGATCCTAGTATTAAAATCTGTACTTTATGCGGGAATTGTGACACATATTGTCCAGAGCAAGTGGATATTACTAAAATGCTTATTAATTCAAAGGCTAATATTACTAATTATTATGGTCTTAAGTTTCGTGATAGATTGTTAAGTAATGCTGAACTTATTGGTAAGATATCTTCTTTATTTGCTTCTATAGTCAATGTTTCTTTAGGAAATTCCATAATAAGAAAAGTAATGGATAAAGTATTGCATATCGAGCAAAAACGTATATTTCCAAAATACAAATTCAGTAATTTAAGAAGGAGATATAGAAAAAAATCCTCATATACAAAAAGAAAAGTTGTATATTTTATAGGTTGCTATACTAATTATAATGCACCAGAGGTTGCGGATGCTTTTATTGAAGTAATGAAATTAAATAATATTGAAGTAATTATACCAAAGCAGAAATGTTGTGGAATACCTTCTTTGGCTAATGGAAGAATAAAAAAAGCAGAGAAATACGCTCAATACAATATAAATAATTTTTTAAAATATGTGAGGAAAGGCTATGACGTGGTTATTACCTGTAGTAGTTGCAGTTTGGCTTTTAAAGAGAAGTACCCCTCTATATTTAATATAGAAGGTTCGAAGGAACTTTCCGAAAAAGTATATGATGGGTTCGAATATCTAATGATGTTATATCAGCTTGGAGAACTAAATACAAACTTTTTGGATACTAAGGAAAAAGCAAGTTATTATACACCTTGTCATATTAAGTCACAAGGTATTGGAACTCCGGCAATAGATATATTGAACCTCATTCCTAATTATGAGATAAATGATTTAGCAGCAGAATGTTGTGGTCAGTGTGGTACATTTGGATTTAAGAAAGAATATTTTGACCTTTCAATTAACATGGGTAAATCTGTGCAAAAAGAAGTTAATGATTCAAATACAGATTATGTTGTAACGGAATGTGGAATGTGCAAAAATCAAATTAATCAATTAACTAATGCACAAGTGATGCATCCAATGCAAGTATTAGCTGATTCGTATAATAAAGCCGAACTTTATTCAGATGGAGTTTTAACTCCACCTGAATTCTAGTGAGACTTACATTGCAATTGGTGTTTTTAAACAAGTTTTATTCAGAAATTATCTTGCCGTTTCTTTTACTTTTATATCGCCAATTATTTCTACTCCGGTCAAAGTATTAGAAACTGGGCATCTTTTTTCTACCATCTCAATTAATTTATCTATTCTATCTTGAGGTGAATCTGATTCGATTTCAATGTTATAACGTATTTGTGTTAAACCTACGCGAACATCATCGTTTTTTCCTAAAAAACCATCTGGGTCCAAATCACCGCTTACTTCAACTCGACAATTACGAACATCTACTTTAGTTGCTTTACTAAATGCTGATACTGAGATAGAAAGGCATCCACCTAATGAATTAAGTAATAACTCAATTGGATTCATAGCCTTGTTTGTACCACCTAACTCTTCAGGTTCATCCATATTGACTCTAAATCCTCTTGCTTCTCCTTCAACAAATAATCCATCTTTTAAAATAGTTGTAGTCTTAAACGTTTCTACACTCATTTTTATCGCTCCTTAACATTTTTTTTATAAGTGGTTCTAGTTAAGTTATTCCCTAAAAGTTTAAAAAAAATTAGTATTTTAGAGATTTTGTTTAGAATGTTTTATCTTATTAATAAGGTGTGGTAATCTATATTTAATACAATAAAATGTTAGGCGAAAGGATTACTCAAATGAAGCTTATATTTGCAACAACAAACACTGAGAAATTAAATGAAGCTAAATTAGCTTTAGCCCCTTATGGCTATGAAGTAGAGCCAAAATCTTTTGACTTTATTGAACCATTAGAGGGCAACATGGAGTATATTGCTAAAACAAAGCTTTTGCAGATAAAAAACAAAGTAGATTTAGACGCGCCTATTATTGTTGATGATTCTGGTATATATTTTGAAGCATATAATAATTTCCCAGGTATTTTAACTAAAAGAATCTTCAATATGATTGGCTATAAAGGGGTCAAAAAATTATTAGAAAATGAAAATAGAAATGCTTATTTTCACGGTGTTGTTGTTTTTGAGTGGAATGATTCGATAAAGGTATTTCATGGCATGACGCATGGATCGATAATAAAAGATATACCTGACAATCTTCCAGACAACTTAAAATTCCCCTTCGATCCAATCTTTATACCTAATGGAAATACTAGAACATTAGGACAAATGACTATAGAAGATAAACTTGAATATTCATATAGAAGAAAAGCCTTAGATTCCTTAGGACTATGGTTAAATGAAAATGTAAAAACTATCAATTAATAGAATATGTAAAAATTCAGTTGATACGAACACAGATTCGATGTAAACTTATTATAATACAAATTTTTCATGTCGGAGGTTGCAATGTCGTCTTTTAAATATATTCATTCGGCAGATTTACATTTAGACAGTCCCTTTAGGGGACTAACTCAAATACCAGACCACATATATAAAAGTATTCAGCATTCTACATTCTTAGCCTACGATAGGATTATTGATTATTGTATTGAATATAGTGTAGATTTTCTATTAATTTCTGGTGATATTTTTGATATAGAAGAAAGAAGTATTAAAGCAGAAATCTATTTTTCAAAGGGTATGGAAAGACTAAATGAACAAGGAATTAATGTCTATATAATTCATGGTAATCATGATCCATTAAATACAGTAAAAACTAATTTTAAGTGGCCAAAAAATGTTTATTGTTTTTCTGCTGATAAAGTAGAAGAATTTTCTTTTTATAAAGAAAATGAAGAAGTAGCAAGAATATATGGTAGGAGTTATCCTTCTAAAGCATTTTTAGAAAATATTGTCCAAGATTATATTGTAAGAAATACGGAAATCTTTAATATTGGGTTGCTTCATACTAATGTAGATGGGAACAAAGAGCATGGTTCATATGCGCCAACCACTTTATCAGAGCTTAAGAATACTGATATAGATTATTGGGCACTAGGACATATACATAGAGGAGAAATACTATCAGATAGATTACCTTTGATAGTATACTCAGGAACATCTCAAGGCAGAAACATTAAAGAAACAGGGTATAAGGGATGTTTACTAGTAGAGGTAGATAATTCATCTATTAAACAAACAAATTGGCTAAAGACATCGCAAGTTCTCT
>CAZIGM010000080.1:0-5127 GCA_964538675.1 uncultured Bacillaceae bacterium
AGATTTATTTATTGCAAGGAATAATTTACTAGCTCATAAAAAGGCAATCAATAGTAATATAATTGATTATGAAACTAAGGTTAATAATTTATTTGAAGTAACTAATTTTGCAAAGAATATTACTATAGCGGAAAAAGTTAATTATTTAACAGAACAATTAAAACTAGTAGATAATGCAAAAATAACTAATTCTTTAAATAGAGAACACTTAGATGAAATTAATGAAAGAATAAATAAAATTACTAAGTTAATTGATTTAGAGAATCAAAAATATAATGCATTATTAAAATATGCTAATGTATCAGATAAAGAAGAATTTTATAAATTAGATACTAAGTATAAACAATTTATTACATTAACTGAAGAGCAACAGCAGCAATTAATAACAATCCAGAATAATTGTCATAATGAATATAATTTTGAACAAGTGTTTGAGGAACTAGAACATATTAATAATGATGATTTAATCTCTATAATTGAACATTCAATTAGTGAGATTAAAGAAATTTCAGAGAAAATTAAAAGCTGTTCTGAATTAAAAGGAGAAGTTCAGAATAAAGTTAAAGAGATGGAGAATGATTCTACGTTATCAATTTTAAATCAAGAATGTGATAAATACTCAACGGAGCTGACTAATAAGGTTAAAGAATGGACAGCATTATCATTAAGTAAGCATATTCTAGATATTACGATGAAAACATATGAAGAGGAAAAACAACCATTACTTCTTCAAGGAGCTTCTAAGTTTTTCAGTGAGATGACAGGAAATGAATATGTGAAGGTTGTAGCATCGATTGGAACTAGTGAAATAAGAGTTATTAGAAAGGATGGAGTACAATTCGAACCACAGTATTTAAGTAGGGGTACTGTTGAGCAGCTTTTTTTGGCGGTAAGATATGCACTCGTTGAAGAATACTCTAAACAAAGTACGCTTCCAATCATTCTTGATGATATCTTTGTTAATTTTGATTCAGCAAGATTAAATAATACGATAAAAACAATAGATAGTCTATCAAACAATCATCAAGTAATTGTTTTCACTTGTCATACACATGTATCACTAAAAATAAAAGAGATAATAGAAGAAGTCAATTATACTAACTTATCTATAGACAGAGAGTAGGATATTAATGAGGAAAGCAAAAGAAGTTTATTATTCTTATCCAAAAGCTATTTGGGTATTAGCAATAGCAATGATTATAAATGCAATGGGTATGTCGATGCTATTCCCTTTGAATACATTGTATATTACAAAAGTATTAAATGGATCAATGGCAGTTGCAGGTATTATTTTAATGATTCAGCAAGGTTTTAATATAATAGGAAATATATTTGGTGGTTGGTCCTATGATAGATTTGGAGCAAAGAAGACAATAGTTACAGGTATTATTTTCTCTACTATTATTGTATTTACATTAGTATTCATAAGTGATATATCCATATATGCCGTATTAATAATATTTTTGGGTTTAAGTAATGGATTAATATTTCCTTCAATATATGCCATGGCTGGAGCATTATGGCCAGAAGGTGGAAGAAAGACATATAATTTAATCTACGTTGCGATCAATTTAGGAGTAGCATTTGGTCCCATAATAGGTGGTATTGCTTTTCAATTCGCTCCAAGATTTATTTTTGTAGTATACACGTGTACTTTTATTTTTTTCTTAGCGTTGATTTTACTAGGATTTACTAAAGAGAACTGGAAGACTGTAATGATAAGTTCAGTTGAAGGAAGGATGCAGACAACTTCAGGTCAAAGTTCTTTTAATGTAAGGTATATTAACTTTGTACCTTTAATGTTTCTATCTTTAGGTTTCTTACTTGCTTGGATACCTTATTCACAATGGTCAACTAGTATTTCAGTTCATATTAATAGCATTGGAATAGAATATTCAAAGTATACATTACTATGGACTATAAATGGTCTATTAATAGTTCTAGGTCAACCAATAATCGCATATTTAACAAATAATCTATTAAAAAGTTTAAAATCGCAAATCTATTCAGGAATAATTATTTATATGATAGCTTTTGGAATATTGTATTTTAATTCTCTATATTATTATGGTTTTATTGTAGCAATGGTTATTATAACATTTGGAGAAATGTTGGCATGGCCTTCAGTTCCAGCAGCAGCTTCTGAATTAGCACCACCTGATAAAAAGGGACTCTATCAGGGAATAATTAGCGGTTTTGGAGCAGGAGGTAGAATGTTTGGCGTTTTACTAGCAGGATTACTTTATGATCTAATGGGTATAAGTAGAATATATATCTTAATGCTCATTTTATTGTTAATATCCATGGCTTGTTTCACAATCTATAATAGAATCGTTAGGAGAAATTTGAATAAAAGCAATTCTATATAGAATTATTATTGCTTATATATATGTAGATGACAGTAGAAAAATTGTTAGGAGGAAGATATGTATAACTTTCATAAAGGTCTTTATACTGATGTAAGATTAGAAACTATCTTTGAAACCGTAATTAAGTATAAGGATAAAAACCTAGAAGAACAGAAAGTAAGACATCATAAGGGTGCGTTTATTCGTGTTTATGATGGAAAACAATGGTATTATTCTGCAACAACTAAGATGGATAAAATACAAGATGAAATTGATACTTTGTCAAGAATGGCAAATCCAAATAATCAAATTGATGAAAACCCAATTGTTAAAGCCTTTGAGGTTCACAAAAGTGAAGTTATTCAATTTGAAGATCAATCTGTTGAGAAACTATCAATTGAAGATAAGCGACGTGTCACAGAATCTTATTTTGAACTTTTTGATAGTGAGATGATAGTGAGACGTGTCATTAATTATGTTGATAATAGAATAGTTAAAAATTTTTATTCATCTAAGGGTAGCAATATTATGTTTGATAAACAAACTTTAGGTATTAGAGCATCATTAGATATGGTATCAGGAGAAAAAAAATATTCATGTAGTCTTTCTAAAGGTTATTTATATTTTAATGATTTTATTAATGGTAAGGAACATATGAGAGAAGAAGTTAAGAAATCTATAGATTTTTTATTGAATGCTGAAAATGTAAGTCCTGGAGATTATCCAGTTGTGTTATCACCTCTTGCAACGGGAGTTTTTACTCACGAAAGTTTTGGACATAAAAGTGAATCTGACTTTATGGTAGGTGATGAGTCTGCTATTAAAGAATGGGCGATAGGTAAAAAAGTGGCAAATGAATTAGTCACTATTGTGGATGATGGTACAGAGTTTGGCTTTGGATTAACCACTTTTGATGATGAAGGTACTCTTGGAAAAAAAACAAATATTATTACAAATGGTATTTTAACTGGACGTTTACATTCAGTCATGACTGCTGCACTAATGGATGAAGAATTAACTGGTAATGCAAGAGCTATTAACTTCATATATGAGCCAATAGTTAGAATGACTACGACTTATATTGCACAAGGTACAAAATCAAAAGAGGATTTGATTGCTGGAATTGAAGATGGAATATATATTGATAGAATTAAACACGGATCTGGTATGAGTACATTTACTTTGGCTCCTTCAAGAGCTTATAAAATAGAAAATGGGGAAATAACCAAACCTGTAAAGATATCAGTTGTATCTGGCAACGTTTTTAAAACTCTGGAATTGATTGATGGTATTAGTAAAGAATATGAACTGCTAAGCTTTGTTGGTGGTGGTTGTGGAAAGATGGAACAATATCCACTTCAAGTAGGCTTTGGTGGACCATATGTTAGAATAGAAAAATTAAAAGTTCAATAGGTGGTGAATTATATGAAGAAAGAAGAAATTACAATAAGAGAAAAGGATATTACTGTTCAGGTAGTTAATACAAAGATAAACGCAGTACGAAAAAGAGATATTACAAAAAAAGGTTATCGTGTTTTTGAAAATGGCAAAATTGGTGTATCTGGTACTATTGGGGATGACACTACTTTATTAAAAGATGCTATAGATAATTTACAAACTAATATTTCATATATATATCCATTAGAAAAGAACCATAAGGAATGTGTACATATAAAAACAAATACATTATCCAGTGAAGAGTTTCTTAATGAATCAAAGAAACTATTGACGTATAATAGAGAACATTATTCTAATTTTGATTTTAGCAATAATATTCAATTTATAGAAAAAGAAGTATGTTTTAAAAACTCTGAGAATGTAGAGCTAGTCTATAAGGATTCCTATGTAGAACTTGAATTAATTATGAGAGAAAAGAAATCTGCTAATATTTTTGATGGATTTTTAACTTATATAGGAAGATATTTTACTGCAGAAAATTTTATTGAAAAGAATAAGGGTTACATTGAAGCTTATAAAAATAAAATAAAGTTACCTGAATTAGATCGTATTCCAGTTATTATTAATTTTGATGAAAAAATTGCATCTAAATTGAATAAGGAATTAAATGGTGAACGCTATGGTAACGGTAGCTCTCTTTTTGCTGGAAAACTTGGAAAACAGCTTTTTAACGAGAAAATCAATATTACTCACTGTTTTGATCCGGTGAAAAAATATAGACAATTTTTTGATTCTGAAGGTATTGTAAATGATGGATATGAATATACACTAATAAAAAATGGTCTTTTAAAAGCTTGCTTTACAAATAAGAAAATAGCGGATAAATATCAAATGAAACATACGGGTGCCGCATCTTCTGGTTATGATAGTGCGCCAGGGCTAAATCATACAACTTTGGATATTAAGATTGATAGCCATAATCTAAGAGAAGCTATCAATGGTTTCGCGATCTTTGTTATGGTAGCTGCTGGTGGAGATTTTACTGATGATGGTGCATATGCTACGCCTGTTCAAATTGCCTTTTTGTATGATGGAGAGAAATTAATTGGAAAGTTACCAGAATTTCAGATGAGCTCTCATTTAATGAAAATGTTTGGTGATGATTATATAGGAACTTTCGAGAGTCCATTTCATTTTGGGGATAACGATGCAATAAGTGTATTTATGATGGATATACAAAAATAATTTATAAAGCTGAACTTAGTAATATATTTAATTAGAAAAAAGTGATGGTAACTGACGAAATTCAGATGACTTTATATTGAAAGGAAGTCGTCTTTTTTTCATTATTTTATAAAAACGTTTATTAATATAGGACAAT
>CAZIGM010000081.1:0-4616 GCA_964538675.1 uncultured Bacillaceae bacterium
ATAATTTAATATTTAATTTAATTTCGGAATTTTCTTTCTCATCAATAATTTCAACGTATATATTTTCAATTTTACATTCGAATGTGTAATTAAAATTTTTTGTTTCTTCTATTGCTTGTTCAAACTCTTTTAAATTTTTAAATCTCCCTATCGTCATATGAGGGTAGAATTCATTATCTATTAACCAAGCTGGTAAATATTCTTTAAGTATGTCCTTATATAAATTATTATGAATTTCTACTATTTTATCTCTTCCTTTTATAATATTTAAAAATAAATATCCTCCTTCATAAATTGGTATAATTCCCTTTAAAGTAAGGTCAACCGGTTTAAATTGATTTAATTTATTTGAAATATGCTCATATAAAATATTATTATCAATATTACTTTCAAATGGGAAGACAACAGTTATATGAGGTTTTATATGATTTACTAAAGGGTCATATTTCCTTCGAAGCTCGTCTATAAGATGGGTGTTCTTAAATTCAGGTATAATTAATATACTCCTATTTATCACATAATCCCTCCTAGATAATATATTTATAATCTACTTGGTAACATTTTTTGTCGAAAAAAATTGTAATAAATATATTTATATCATTATATGCAGCTAATATTAGTTTTATTTTGTCATTTATCGCGCTTACCCAGGAAAAGTTAAACTATTTCTAGGTATAACTTTGAACGATTTCATTATATCGAAAGCAAGATGTAATATGATCATTAACAATACCTACGGCTTGAAGATGCGAATAGATAATAGTAGAACCAATAAATTTAAATCCCCTATTACGTAAATCTTGACTAATTTTATCTGATAACTCGGTTTTAGCAGGTATCTCTGATATATCGGAATATTTGTTAACTATTGGCTTATGATTTACAAAACTCCATAGATAGTCACTAAAGGTTCTAAATTCATCTTGAATCTCGAGAAATTTAATAGCATTATTTACAGAGGCTTCTATTTTTTTTCGATTTCTTATAATTCCTGGATTGGTCACTAATTCATCAATTTCCTTTTGACCGTACAAAGCAACTTTATCAGGATTAAAGTTATCATATGCTTTTCTATACTCTTCTCTTCGATTCAAAATTGTTAGCCAACTTAAACCAGCTTGTGCAGATTCAAGAACAATAAATTCAAATTGTTTTATATCATCATATATTGGCACTCCCCATTCCTTGTCATGATAATCGCGATATAAATCAGTTTTCTCACACCACGGACATCTGTCCATCTTCTAACCTCCTATATCTATATAGTAAGTGCCATCCATCTATTATAACTAACTAGTTCTTTTTTCCTAAAAAATCAGATATCATAATCATATAATTTACAGCTTAAAAAAATTTTCTTAGTTTACATTATTAAACGAATGGGATTGATTAGTTTTAACATCAACATAATTTTCAAATCTTTCTGCATTTGTACTCATATTAAGTTGACCTATTAATTCTCCATTTTTAATCAATTGCCCTTCTTTCCTCACAAGATATTGACTCAGTGGCCTGCCGTAAAAAGAAGTGTAATTAAAAGTATAATGAGTAAGGATAAATGAATTTTTTTCATTATAAAATACTACCCCTTTTTTTAATTTAGAGCTTGCTTTTATTGAGTATATTCTAACATTTAAAGAATCTTGATACAATTAATAAAAAATCATTGTTGTTAATAATTATTAGAAATTAATATGGACTATTACGTAAATATACCCTCTAGTTAAAACTAGAGGGTATATTTAATCCTATTCTGCTATTTCCAATGCTATTTCTATCATCTGATTAAAGGTTTTTTGGCGCTCTTCTGAAGATGTTTCCTCATGGGTGACCAAACTATCGCTCACTGTTAATAAGGTAAGTGCATTAACATTAAATTTTGCTGCGATTGTATATAGAGCTGTGGTTTCCATTTCTATTGCAAGAACACCATACTCTGCCCATTGCTTCCAGTGATCTGGATCATCATGATAAAAAGTATCAGAGGTTAATATATTCCCAACCTTTGGATCAATTCCTTTTGACTGTGCAATATCATAAGCTTTCTTTAATAATTCAAAACTTGCTGCTGGTGCATAATCTTTACCAGCAAATCGCAATTTATTTATATTTGAATCTGTAGATGATGTCATTGCAATAATTATATCTCTAATCTTTATCTCAGGTTTAATTGAGCCACAAGAACCCACTCTAATTAAATTTTTAACATTATAACTTGTAATCAGTTCGTTTGTATAAATTGAAATTGATGGTACACCCATTCCTGAACCTTGAACTGAAACTCTTTTACCTTTATACTTTCCTGTAAACCCAAGCATTCCACGAACTTCATTATAGCAGATTATATCCTCTAAATATGTTTCAGCAATCCACTTTGCTCTTAATGGATCTCCAGGTAAAAGAACTGTATTAGCTACTTGTCCTTCTTTTGCTCCAATATGTATACTCATCTACATTCCTCCCTTTCATCTTTACGTAAAGTATAACTCTTGGAAAGCTTAATATTCAATGATTTTTTACACTCAAAGAATATTAAGAATTTAAAGATAGTATCATTCATTACAAGTACTTTAATATCATATAACTGCAATACCCATTATTATTAATAATTGTGCCAATATGTATGTAAACATTATTATTGCTCCAGAATACTTTGTTTCTATTTTTAGAAAGTTAAATGCTAATATAACATCAGATATTATAAACAATATTGAGCCGATAAAAGGTAACCAAAGTTGTAAACCAGTAAAATCTAGAAAGCGTAAAAGACTTGTAAAACTCATCATAATTAGAATTAACCCATAAATAATTATTGACAATTTATATTTACTAAAGTAGGGATTTAATTTAATATATATAAATTTAGCTATTAAGAGATATGGAAGAATAAATAGTAAATAAAATAAAGAGAATTGATTATAATTGGATATTGATTGTAAAAAAGTAAGAATGTAAAAAATATGCCCAATTGCAAAAGAGACCAAACCAAGAATAAAATATTTTTGTTTTAATTTATCCAATAATAAAAAAATGTCACCTAAAAAACTGAATAATAAAGCTAATAATATATAGATGTTAATTTCTTGTGCGTAAAGAATATACATTAATAATAATAAGGGCATTAAAAATGGTTTCGTTATTATTTTCCCTTTAATATTTTTAAAAAGCTCAGACAATATATTTGCAAATGCTATAGTAAAAAATAATATAGGAACTAAGATATTAACCATTTAAAATCTTCTGCTCCTTTCAAAAATTAATAACTCGAATTATACAAATTATTAGCAATGTTATATATTACTACTATTTAATAGCAAAATATTTTAATTCATCTTCTTATAATAACCATTCCCCATTTTTAAATATTAATTTTTTATCTAGGTATATTTCACCTTTCTCTTTAAGGTTCTTAACCATGTCCCAATGTATTGAAGATATATTCCCTTTACCAGCTGCTTCATACGCATTTCCAACAGCCAGATGAATTGATCCACCTATTTTTTCATCAAACAATATATTTTTAGTTGGTTTTTGGATATTAGGATTTGTTCCAATTCCTAATTCACCAAGATACCGTGCACCTTCATCAATATTCAATATTTCTTCTAAAAACTCGTTACCCTTTTCTGCAGAATATTTAGTAATTTTTCCTCTTTCAAAAGTCAATCTAATTCCTTGAAGTTCCCTTCCTGCGAAAGTAGTTGGCCATTCGTAGTAAATAGTACCTTCAGTTAATAAATGATTAGGGGTAAAGAAAAACTCTCCATCAGGTACATTATGTTTACCCTGACTAACTAATGCTTCTCTTCCCTCAATATCGACAGTTATATCAGTTTCGTTGGCTACTATTCTCACCGAATTAGCTTTATTAAAATATTCCACTTTCTTATTCATTGATTCATGTAGCTTAACATAGTCAATATTGGTTGCTCCAAAGACAAAATCTTCATATTCCTCTAAAGACATTTCTGCATCTTGAGCTAATGAATTTGTAGGAAAGATACTTCCCACCCATTTCACATTACCTTTCATTAGATGTTCCATCAATGGTTGAAGTGCCTTTTGATATTTCTGCATTTTTTTTGGGTCTACATTAGTCAATTCTTTTGTATTTACTGCAGCATTTATAGCTATTAAAGCATCGACTTTTTTATATAGAATATCCATAATTTCAATATCTACAAGTTGCTTATCATTAGATTCTTCAAAGAAAATTTTCTGTAAGCCTGGAATTGAAATTTCAGTTAATGGAACTCCACCTTTTTGAAGAACTTTTCTATATATTTCTTTAATTAAAGGAGCTGCTTCTGATGAACCATTAATTAAAACCCTTTCACCTTCTTTTATTTCAAGTGAATGATTAACTAAAATTTCTGCTAGTTTAACTACTCTTAAATCAACCATTTTAATTCCTCCTTTTTTTAAAACATTTCAACAAATATATAAGAAATTCCTTCCATCATATACAAGTATGTATAAATAAATACTATTTAGTTTCTTTTTCTACATCAAAAAATTGATCAATTATTTTCTCTGCCATTGTTTTTTGAATATTTGCTTGTATTACTAATTGAAATACTAAAAGTATTAATTCCGTTGTTTTTTCATCATCTAGT
>CAZIGM010000082.1:0-4589 GCA_964538675.1 uncultured Bacillaceae bacterium
GAGCGAGAAAATTAGCTTTTCTGGATAATGAAACGGAAGATAGCAAGTGTTTTAGCGGACTCTACCCGCTTTGCAATATATAAATATATTCTTAAGGTAAATAGACCAGTTAACGTTCATGAAATAGCTGAAAACTTTCAAATACATCCTAATGTAGCGCGTTTACACTTAACAAAATTAGAAGATGTTAGTTTATTAATATCTGAAACTGAAAAAACTGGTCGTGGAGGTAGACCAAGTCGAATTTATTCACTATCTGACGAAGAAATAAGCCTTCAATTTCCAGTGAAAAATTATCGCTTACTTGCTACGATAGCTGTTGATTCTCTTCATGCTTTTGGAGAAGAAGGAAAGAAAACGTTTTTTAAAATGGGCAGAATTTTTGGAAAAGAAGCTGCAATAAAAACAATGATTAAAGATGGCATTGACAACATTGATGAAATACCCCTAGCAAGTAAAATAGAAAGTGTTAGACAAATATTAGAATCTCATGGTGTAAATCCAAAAATTGAAGTAGTCGATGAAAACACCATTGCATTTAGTCTAAATAGCTGTTTATTTTTAAAAACTGAAGATGAAGAAAAAAATAAAATGATTTGTTCAATGCATAATAATATCTTTGAGGGGATATTTGAAACATACCTAGGAGAAATAGATTTTATTAGAGAGAATAAAAAAGATTGTGACAATTCTTGTTGTCAATATTATATTATTTTGTTACCTATTAAATAGCAAAAATAAAAAATATTTATTTTTGCTATTTATCCCAAATATTTTCCATAAAATTATAATTGTAATTATTTATATTTTTCTGAAGCAGTAAGACTTTAAAAGTTTCTCCCATTTCATTGGAAGTAATTAATTGTCTTATAGCTCTATTTTTTTTTAAATTAGTATCATTAAAAATATTTCTATTTTGCATAACTGATAAATCTAATTCAGTAAAAAAATTTAATATCCCGCTATTTAATAAAAAATTACTTTGATACGTAAAACAAACATTCTCTAAACCTAGAGATTTGCCATACTCTATTATGACTGAAAAATTCACATGAGAGGTGATATCCTGCTCACCTACATTTAGATATGGGTCATCATTGGCAGTATGATTATAATAACACATCAAAGTCCCTGCAAGCCGATTATCATCATATAATTCCTTTGCTAGGTAACCATAATCAATGGTTAAAATGTAACCCTTATCAAAAACATCATTAATCGAATCTAGCCACTTAATAACATCTAAATTTACTTCTGCAATTTGTTTTTCTTTTAAAAATATATTTTGTTTTTCAAAATATTCTCCAATTCTTAAATCGCTTATTTCATCATTTATTTCTAAAAACATATCTTTTTTTTCATCCCATGTTACGTATATTTCTTGAAGTTTTTCCGAAGATTGCTGTACCTTATGAACTGGAAAAGCGTCTATTAGTTCATTTGAAAAAATAATCCCTTTGAAAGGTTTAGGTAAGTCACTTAAATCATTTATCCAAATCACTTTATCCACGTGACTAAGTAATTTGCTGCCTTGTATTTTTCTATGATAAGGGCTCGTCTCTAACATATAATAAACTAAATTATCATATATTCCTTTATCTTTTAGCATTAACTCATTAAGAGCATCACTTGCAAATTGTCCATTCCCTCCACCTATTTCTAGAATATTATATTCTTGTTTATCAGTTGTATATGTAAATAACTCAAGAAAATTATTTGCCAATACTTTAGCAAAAACATCTCCAACTGATGAATTTGTATAAAAATCATCAGTTTTGCCAATTTTGTTTCTGTCTTTCATATAATATCCTAGATTTTCTTCATATAAAGCCATTTTCATATATTCATAAAAAGTAATTCTGTTTTGTGGAGTACTTTTAATTTTTTTAATAATTCGTTCAGTTAATTCATTATGTCTATTAATCATTAAATACAGTACCTCCATTATTAAAAACATGCTCCACTAATTCAATTCCACTCTGCCATATATCTTTATTTACTACTTCATTGTTATCCTTTAATGGTAGAACTTTATATTCCCTCTTCCCATTAACCCTAGATATATCAACATATGTTGGTATAACCGATACATCTTTTAGTATTGTTTCTCCTGTTCTATAATCTTTTTCTATTAATAAATCTAAAATTATTCCATAATCTGTCCAATTACCACGTTGATTACTCAAAAAATTACCTAAAGAATAAATAACTCCCTGACCTTTATCACTTACATCAAAGGGTTGTACAACATGTGGATGGCTTCCTAAAACAAAATCTACTCCACTTTCTAGTATTTTATCAGTCCATAATTTTTGCTCTTCACTAGGTAGTCTTTGATATTCATTACCATAATGAATCATTGCAAAAATATAATCAGCATTATTATCCTTTAATACCGCTACATCTTGATTAATCTTATCTATATCTAACAAATTCACCATGTAGGGTTTGTCATCAGGAACTGGTAAACCATTAGTACCATAAGTATAAGCTATTATACCAATATTTATATCGTTAACTTCTAGAATTAAGGGTTCTGCCCTTTCTTCCTCACTTCGAAAAGTACCTGTATGGGAAATATTATAGCTATCTAATGTATTTAATGTCTCTACAACCCCATCATCCCACTGATCCATTGAATGATTATTAGCGGTAGTTAAAACATCAAAACCTGCATTCTTCAATGCAACAGCTAATGAATTTGGCGCATTAAAACGTGGATAACCCGAGTAGCCTATTTTTTCCCCTGCTAAAGGGGTTTCTAAATTTCCAATAACCATATCCGCTTGTGAAAGAATAGGTTCAACCTCTGTAAAAATCTTATCATATGTATATTTATTTTCTTCATTATTATACCCTGAAGTTATTATAGGGGTATGCATCATAATATCTCCCACAACCATAACTCTTGCTTCTTGTGGATTAAAAAAAGATATAATTGATTGGAAAAAGATAGTAATAAATAAAAGAAATTTCATTAAAATTAACATGCCTACCACACTTTCAAATATTAATTATTCAAAAACGGATTGTTTTTTTTCTCTTCTCCCACTGTAGTTTGCTCCCCATGTCCAGGAAAAACAATTGATTTATCCGTTAATAAAAATATTTTCTTCTTTATTGAATTAATAAGTTGTACATGATTTCCTCCTGCAAAATCAGTTCTACCAATAGAGCGATTAAATAATGTATCTCCAGTAAAAAGCCAATTATTAATTTTGTATGTAACGCTACCTGGTGTATGCCCTGGTGTATGGATAACTTTTATATGAAAATCATCTATATTCAAAATATTTTCTTCTTTAATTATGTTTTCACTTGGTTTTGAAGTTACCTTTCCAAAGTATGAAAATGTTTCCGAACCATTTAAAGCAGGATTGGTCAACCAGTCCTGTTCTTTCTCGTGAACATAAACTGGAGCTTTATACTTGCTTCTTATTTGTTCAAGACCACCTATATGATCAAAATGTGCGTGTGTAAGAAGTATCGCTAATAAATTTAGATTATTACTGTCTATGTATTCTTCAATAATGGTTGGATTAAAACCTACATCAATCAAAATAGCATCACTATTATTAGATATTAGATAACAGTTAACTCCCATATCGCTTAAAATAAATCTTTTTATTTTCATTATTTAGTCCTCCGATTGCTTCTTCTATTTATTTAAAAGTTTACAATATTTATTATAATTTTTCACTACTTTATTACCTGTTATTAACATCAATCATAAACACATTTATTTATAAACTCTGGTTAAACTAATAATTAATAATAATCTGTAAAGGTGATGTTATGTTAAAAAGTAAAATATTGTACATATTTATATTAATTATTTTTCTTGTTGGCTGTCAGGTAGTACCAAATAAAACTAACAATAATGCATCAAAACAAGAAACTAATCAAAATAAAGAAGTTCCTCAATCAGTTCCTGAACCAAAAAGAGATAAAAGCGCTGATTCAGTTGCTAATCGCTTAACAGATTTAGCAGTACGTGTTCCACAAGTTAACGATGCAACTGCAATTGTTTTTGGTAAATATGCTATCGTTGGAATTGATGTAGATGCAACCTTAGATCGTTCTCGTGTTGGTACGATTAAATATTCAGTTGCTGAAGCTTTAAAAGAAGACCCACTAGGTGCAACTGCTCTAGTTACATCAGATCCTGATATCGTTCAACGTTTACGTGAGATAAATGAGGATCTTAAAAAAGGTCACCTAGTAAAAGGCTTTACAGAAGAATTATCAGATATTGTAGGAAGAATAATGCCTATAGCACCAAAATCAGTCGAAATGAAAGAAGAGCTAAATAAAGATAAAAAAATAATATCACCTGAAAACGAGAAAAATATATCTAAAGATTAAAACCTAGTCAAAATAATAACTAGACTTTTAGGTTGTTGAAAATGTTCTAGAAAGTATTTGTAGTTTACAACGTGCTCACGATGTCCGTTACCTTTCTTTTAATGAGTAAAATACGGAAGAAAGGTAACTCCCAAAAGCACACAAGATGTTATCCTGAAGTAGTTAATACAAGAGTACAAGTCACGCTATTATGCTAAAGCATAAGTCGTGCTATGCCGCACTTA
>CAZIGM010000083.1:0-4397 GCA_964538675.1 uncultured Bacillaceae bacterium
ATTAAATGAAAGAGAGACTTTATTTTCTTTATATCATTATGATTTGTATGATACATTAGCTTTTATCGGTAAGTTAGTTGTTGAATTAGGAATAAAATCTTCTATTCTATTAATTATATTAGCAATTTTTGATTACTTATATCAAAAATATGATCATGAGAAAAAAATAAAAATGTCAAAGCAAGATATTAAGGATGAATACAAAAAATTAGAAGGTGACCCGTTAATTAAAGGGAAAATCAAACAGAAACAAAGACAAATGGCTATGAGTAGAATGATGCAATCTGTTCCTGAAGCTGATGTCATAATAACTAACCCTACCCATTTTGCTGTAGCAATTGTTTATAAACCTGAGGATATGACTGCTCCTAAAGTAGTAGCAAAAGGGATAGATAATATTGCAATTAAAATTAAAGAAATTGCATCAAAGCATGAGATAACTACTGTTGAGAATAAATGGTTAGCAAGAAGCCTTTATCATCAAGTAGAAATAGGTGATTCTGTTCCTTCAGATTTATACCATGCAGTAGCAGAAGTTTTAGCATATGTTTATAAAATTAAAGGTTTAATTAAAAAATGAAGTTTATTCAGATATGATAAGACCCCCACTTCTACACAAAGTGCAAAGTCACGCTATAATGCTATAGCATTAAGTCGTGCTATGTTAAGTGGAGGAAACTGAATTTAGGATAAGTCTCCCTAATATTGCAAAAAACGCAATATAAGTTCGGCTTTATCCAAATTTAA
The DNA here is from genome assembly GCA_964538675.1 of uncultured Bacillaceae bacterium. Taxonomy (GTDB): domain Bacteria; phylum Bacillota; class Bacilli; order Tepidibacillales; family Tepidibacillaceae; genus CAZIGM01. The sequence goes on from CAZIGM010000083.1 coordinate 748, forward strand.
TAAGGGTGGTAAATAAGGTGAATGTCAGTATTATTAAGCAGATTATTATTCCAATATTTATTGTTTTAATTGTATTGATGATGGTATTGCCATTACATCCATCATTACTTAGCTTTTTATTAATTATCAATATATCGTTAGCTTTAATAATAATATTGGTATCAATGTTTATTAAGGATCCATTACAATTTTCAATATTTCCTTCACTTTTATTAATAACTACGCTATTCAGGCTTGCATTAAATGTATCTACCACTAGGTCAATTTTGTCAATTGGTTATGCAGGAGACGTAATTGAAACTTTTGGTAATTTTGTTGCTGCTGGTAATGTTGTAGTGGGCTTTGTTGTATTTATAATTTTGGTTATCATAAATTTTATTGTTATTACAAAAGGATCTGAGCGAGTAGCGGAGGTCGCTGCGCGTTTTACTTTAGACGCTATGCCTGGTAAACAGATGAGTATAGATGCTGATTTAAATGCTGGTTTAATTACTGAACAAGAGGCAAGGGATAGAAGAAAGAATATTGAGAAACAATCAGATTTTTATGGAGCTATGGATGGCGCTACTAAGTTTGTTAAAGGTGATGCTATTGCTGGAATTATTATTACATTAATTAATATTATTGGTGGGTTAACTATTGGGATGTTGAATTTCGGTTTATCAATAGGTGAATCTGCAGAAAAATTTACTATACTATCTATAGGTGATGGTCTAGTAAGTCAAATTCCCGCATTGTTAATTTCAACAGCTACTGCCATGATTGTTACACGTGCTGCATCTGAAGGTAATTTAAGCGAAGATGTTACTAGTCAGTTATTTGCTTATCCTAGGTTGTTATACATAGTAGCGGCTACAATAGCTTTTCTCGGGCTGTTTACTCCAATAAAATATATAACAACAATTCCAGTAGCAATACTATTAACGATTTCCGCTTATATAATGCAAAGGAATCTAATGCAAAGGAAAAACATAGCTAAAAAAGTAGATGAGGAACATGAGGATGAAAAAATAAGGAGTCCAGAAAATGTAGTTCAATTATTACATGTTGATTCTATTGAATTTGAATTTGGTTATGGTTTAATTCCTATAGCAGATGTTAATCGTGGTGGGGATTTACTTGATAGGGTTATTATGATTAGGAAACAGATTGCTTTAGAGTTGGGATTAATGGTTCCTGTAATAAGAATAAGAGATAATATTCAGCTTAATCCTAATCAATATATAATAAAAATAAAAGGGAACAAAATTGCTGAAGGAGAGATTTTACTTGGACATTACTTGGCAATGAGTTCTGGTGAAGAAGATGATTCGATTACTGGAATTAAAACTACGGAACCAGCTTTTGGTTTGCCCGCACTTTGGGTAAATGAACAAAATAAGGAGAAAGCAGAAATTGCAGGATATACAGTAGTTGATGCTCCTTCAGTAATTGCTACCCATTTAACTGAAGTTATTAAAAAACATGCGTATGAATTATTGGGAAGACAAGAGGTTAAAAATTTAGTGGATCATTTAAAAGAATCTCAACCTGCATTAATTGAAGAACTTGTTCCTAAGCTATTATCATTAGGTGAAATTCAAAAAGTGCTAGCTAATCTATTAAAAGAAAGAATATCTATTCGTAATTTAGTTACTATATTTGAAACGCTTGCTGACCAAGCACCTTTTACAAAAGATCCTTTAGTTCTTACAGAGTATGTAAGAAGATCTATATCTAGACAGATTACGATACAATATACTGAATCTAGTCAATCGATTAAAGTAATAACAATAGGACCACTATTAGAGAAAAAAATTAGTGAAGGTGTTAAGCATACTGAACAAGGTAGTTATTTGGCTATTGACCCAAATACAACACAAATCGTTTACTCTAAATTAAATGAGCAAGTTAATAGAATATCACAGATGGGGCAACAGCCTATTATTCTTACTTCTCCAATGATAAGAGTGTATTTTAGACAATTTATAGAAAGAATAATGCCAGATATTCCTGTATTATCTTATAATGAATTAGAACCATATGTTGAGGTACAAAGTTTGGGAGTGGTGAATTTATAATGAAAGTAAAAAAATATGTAGTAGATTCTTTACCACAAGCAATGAACGAAATAAAAAAAGATTTAGGCACCGATGCTGTTATAATTCAGACAAAGAAAATAAAAATTGGCGGATTTTTAAAATTATTTCGTAAAGAGAAAATCGAGGTTATTGCTGCTGTTGATGAAAAAAGAATTGAACCTGTTAAACAACAAATTAATACACAGTATTCAGATTCAAATTTCATTTCTAATAAAAGCGCTGCCTCTTATTCAGGCTACAATTATGCCTCTAACAATACTGCTAGATATAATAATGATAGTTATAGTAGAGTTCAAGATAATAAGCAGATAAAACCCACAAACAACATTAATAAAAGGGGTAATTTAATTGAAAGTGAAGCCTCAGAATCTCTTAAATCAGAAGTTAGTGAATTAAAGGGTTTAATATTAAAGATGGTTATGAACCAAAAAGATGAAAGTAATCAAAGTAATTATTCGAGAAGAATAAAGGCTGTTTTTGATATATTAATAGAACAAGGGGTTAAAGAAGGAATAGCTACAAAAATAATTGAAAAAGTAATTGAACAAGCAGGAAACAATATTGAAGATACTGATATTGTTCAAGCTGTAAAAAAACATATTATAAATACTTTTAAAGAAAAAGATGACAATAGGTATGGAATAGATAATGACACTAAAATAGTGCATTTTGTTGGACCAACAGGAGTAGGTAAAACTACCACAATCGCAAAATTGGCTGCTGAAAAGGTTCTAAAACATAATAAGAAAATAGCTTTTATTACTGCAGATACTTATAGAATAGGTGCTGTAGACCAATTAAGAATATATGCTGAAATCTTTAATTCACCAGTTGAAGTCGTATTTTCACCTCAAGATACTCAGAAGGCTATTGAAAAGTTGAAAAATTACGAACTTATTTTTATGGATACTGCTGGTAGAAATTATAAAGATGATATGTATATTTCTGAATTGATTAATTTTTTATCAAAAAACATAAAAAGCGAGACTTATTTAGTACTTAGTCTCACACATAAATATGAGGATTTAATATCTATATTAGATCAATTCAAAAGAGTTAAAATAGATAAATTATTATTTACAAAAATAGATGAAACATTAACTTATGGCAGTATAATAAATATTATATTCTCCTATTCCTATTCATTTTCATATATTACTTTTGGACAAAACGTTCCTGATGATATTGAAAAATTTAATATTGAGAAGATTGTAGATGCTTTATTTGGAGGAGAAAAAATATAATGATAACAGATCAAGCTTCAGATCTACGAAAAAAGATAATACAAAATAAAAATTCTGAATCTTTTACTAAGATAGTTACTATTACAAGCGGTAAAGGCGGGGTCGGAAAATCAAATATTACTTTGAATTTTGCACTTGCTTTACAAGATAAAGGCTACAAAGTTGCAGTTCTTGATGGAGATATTGGCTTATCAAATATTGATATATTAATGGGAATAGTACCTAAGTATACTTTATTAGATTTATTAGAGAAGCATCTAGAAATATGGGATTAAATGAAAGAGAGACTTTATTTTCTTTATATCATTATGATTTGTATGATACA
>CAZIGM010000084.1:0-3613 GCA_964538675.1 uncultured Bacillaceae bacterium
AATTAAAAAAAAATATAAAATTAAAAAAAATAGATTTGTTAGTAAATAGATTTGATAGTAATTTTGATCTTATTATTTGTAGGAACGTTATGATCTATTTTACTGAAGAAGCTAAGCAACTTTTATTCAAAAAAATTAGTACTGCATTAAATCCTGGAGGAATTTTATTTGTTGGAAGCACTGAACAGGTTTTTAATTCTAATATATATAATTTAAACATGATAGATAATTTCTTTTATCAAAAAAATATTTAGGTTTTGCTAATATTTTTCACAAATTAATAGAGGTATATATAAAAACTATTTTCCCTATAATATTAGTAATAATACTGTTATGGGGTGAAAGTATGGAAAAAACGATGATAATTGACGCTTACGTTAAGGGGTTGTTATCAAAGGAAGAATGTGCAAAGATATTAGGAATAGATCCCAATATTATTTTAAGAGATAATTACAATTTGGAATTGTTATACGACAGAGAACGAAAATAATAATGATTATTAATGTCTGAATTAGAAATTTACTAATTCAGACATTTTACTTTATCTTATTCTTTACAAAATTATTATTATAAATTAAAATTCTATTTAATAAACTAAAGCATTACAATACTAGAGTGATTTGTGTTATTAGAGTTTCGCTGGGATTAGTTCACTTTCAAATCATAGATATTTATGATATATTGTAATATTAATAAAAATTAATTCGATATATGGGAATAAATTAATATATCATTAATATTTTAAAAAAAGGGGGTAGTCTTAATGAGATTTCTAACTGCTGGTGAATCACATGGTAAACAGCTTACTGCAATTATTGAAGGGGTACCAAGTGGCTTTGAGGTATCAGTAGATAAAATAAATATGGCATTACATAAAAGACAAATGGGCTATGGTAGAGGAAAAAGAATGGAGATAGAAAAGGATCAAGTTAAGATTACAAGTGGTGTAAGACATGGTAAAACTATTGGTTCACCCATTACTTTAATTATTGAAAACAAGGACTATGATAATTGGGTAGACGTAATGTCAACTGAAGCAACTGATTTTGATAATAGTAAAATAGTCACTAGACCTAGACCAGGACATGCTGATCTTAGTGGAGGAATTAAGTATAAACACAAAGATTTAAGGAATATTTTAGAAAGATCAAGTGCAAGAGAAACAGCGATTAGAGTTGCTGTAGGAGCTTTAGCTGAACAATTTATTGAGCCATTTGGCATAACCTTTTTCAGCCATGTTGTAAATATTGGTGGAATTACTTCTGATACATACGATTTGTTAAATGAGCCTACCAATGATGAATTAATTATAATGTTAGATAAATCAGAAGTTAGATGTGTGAATAATGATAATTCTGAATTAATGGTAAAGGAAATTAATAAAGCAAAAGAATCAGGAGACACTTTAGGTGGCACTGTTGAGGTTATAGTATTCAATTTACCTGTTGGATTAGGCAGTCATGTGCATTGGGATAAAAAACTAGATGGAAGGTTAGGGAGTGCAGTTCTAAGTATTCAGGGTTTTAAAGGAGTGGAAATAGGTCTAGGTTACCAAGTAGCAAATCTTCCAGGGTCAATGGTTCATGACGAAATTAAATATAGTAAAGAATGTGGTTTTTACCGTTCAACTAATCGAGCTGGAGGTATAGAAGGTGGTATTACAAACGGGGAACCTTTAATTATTAGAGGAGTAATGAAACCTATACCCACATTATATAAACCTTTAAAAAGTATAGATATTGAGACTAAGGAGACTTATTTAGCGACTGTTGAACGTTCAGATACTTGTGCAGTACCAGCGGCGAGCATAGTAGCTGAAAATGTTGTTGCTTGGGAAATAGCTAATGTATTTTTTGAGAAATTTTCTGGAGATTCATACTATGAAATAAATAATCAATTTAAAAATTATATTGAACAGGTAGGGTGTTATTAATATGAACAAATTAACAATTAGTACAAAACAAAATCTTCATAGCTATAACATTGTAATAGAACCTAATGTTCATCAAAAATTATCGTATTATTTACAGGAATTATGCATTTATAAAGACAATAAAATATTAATAATTACAGACGATAATGTTGCACCATTATATTTAGATAAAATTAGGAATGTTTTAATAGATTACAATGTTAGTTCTTATATCATACCAGCTGGAGAAGAATCTAAATCTCTTGAACAGGTTGAGAAAATAATTGAATTTGCTTTGACGCATGAATTAGATCGTTCTTCAATTATTATTGCTTTAGGTGGAGGAGTTGTTGGAGATTTAGCGGGCTTTGTATCAGCAATATATATGAGAGGTATATCCTTTATTCAATGTCCGACTACTATATTAGCACATGATAGTAGTGTAGGAGGAAAGGTTGGAATAAACCATTTGCTAGGGAAAAACATGATTGGTTCGTTTCATCAGCCAATTCTTGTATTATATGATACCTCATTTCTTAATACCTTATCACAAAGACATATACGATCAGGTTATGCTGAAATGATAAAACATGGATTAATATCAGATATTAGTTTTTCTCATTGGCTATTTGATAATGCTAATTCCTTATTAGATTTAGACTTGAAATATGTAAATGAAGCTATGTATAAAGGTATAAAAGTTAAGGCAGGCATTGTAAAAGAAGATGAAAAGGAGCATGGCGTAAGAGCAATTTTAAATTATGGTCATACTTTTGCTCATGCAATAGAAACTATTTCGAAGTATCAGTTTTTACATGGCGAAGCAGTTGCAATAGGTATGGTTTTTGCGGGGAAATTAGCTGAAAGAATTAATATTACTTCTCATGAAGTAGTTGATTTTACTATTAAATTAATTGAAAGATTTGAGCTTCCGACTAGAATTCCAAATAAATTTGATACTGGAGAAATAGTTAATATTATGATGAGGGATAAGAAATTTAAAAACAATCAAATAAGAATGGTATTACCTATTACAGCTGGCTATGTTGTAATTGAAGAAGGAATTGATAAGTCAGTTATAAGTGAAGTTATAGACGAATTAAAAGAATAATTGGAGGTTATTATGGAACAGTCGGTTCAACCTATATCATCTATAACAGGATCAATTGAAGTACCAGGTGATAAATCTATATCCCATAGAGCAGTTATGCTTGGGTCAATTGCCAAGGGAATAACTCAAATTGACGGCTTTTTAAATGGAGAAGATTGTTTAAGTACAATCAAAGTATTTAGCCAATTAGGGGTAGAGATTAATAGATTAAGTGAATATTCATATATAATTAAAGGTAAAGGTTTATATCATTTGCATGAACCAAAAGAGATTCTTTATGTAGGAAATTCTGGAACGACTATTCGCTTAGTTTCTGGAATATTAGCAGGTCAAAATTTTCATAGCATTTTAACTGGTGATGATTCTATTGTACAACGTCCAATGAAACGTGTAGTTGAACCATTGAAACAAATGGGAGCAAGTATAAATGGTCGTGACAATGGTAAATATGCACCAATAGCTATAAGAGGTACTCAACTTAAAGGAACTACTTATAACAGCCCAATTGCTAGTGCACAGGTTAAATCAGCTATATTATTAGCTGGGTTATATGCAGATAGTAAAACATCCGTAATTGAACCTTATAAATC
>CAZIGM010000085.1:0-2974 GCA_964538675.1 uncultured Bacillaceae bacterium
TATAAATCTAGTGCTCTATATATAATCTCTTCAGCATTATCTATATCGGAAATATTTAAATATATACCTGCTAATTTCTTCAATGCATTTAAGTTATATTCATCAATTTGTAATATACGTTCCAAAATATTTATACTCTCTTTATAATTATTATTTAAAGTGTACGCATCAGATAAAGCAAATAACACATCTATACTATCTGGCTGTATGTTAGAAATTTGATTCAAATATTTAATACCTTCAATTATTTTGTTAATTTTAAGTAATGAACTACCTTTAAGAAATAATGCCTCCTTATGTTCAGGATACATTTCTAAGACCTTATCGAAATAATTATTCGCCTCTTCATAACTTCCTTGGTTAAAAAGAACCTCCCCTACTGCTAAGTAATATCCTGCTTCGTTGGCATCTAATTGTATTGCCCTTTCAAAACTCTTAATAGCCATTATTACTTCTCCAATCTCATATTCATATATACCCTTTTGATAATGAAAGTAAGGAATATCAGAGTTCTTATCAATTGCTAGATTAATATATCTATTTGAAACCTCAGGAAGACCTTCGTCAAAATATATTTCAGATAAAAAAGCATAATCCTCTGGAATTGGATCTATGTTAATTATATTTAACATTGAATTTATGGCGTTTTCATTATCGCCTTCTTTAAAATATATCTCGGCTAAAATACGTTCTACTTCAATTGATTCGGAATCCTTTGATAGATTAAGTAATATCTCTTTGGCATTTTCTATTAGCCCCAGACTTGTATATAAGCCTGCAATTTCTATTTTTTCTTCAAAACAGGTAGAATTGTTATACAATTTCTTTAAATAAATTAATCCTGTTTCATAATTTCCTTCTTTAAATTCGTTAATTAATGAAGAAAACTTTTCATAGTAATTATCATTACCCATAACTCTTCTCACCCCTAGAATAAATTATAAAAACCACACCTTAAGTGTGGTTAGGATTATCATCTCTTCTTGTTATCCAGCTTAAAAATAAAGTAATAATTGAGATACTCAAAATAGAAAGCATCCAAAATAACTGCGAATCATCTTGTGTCTTTTTATTAGGTATATATATATTAGGCTCACCTGTATTAGATATCATACTTTGATTTACTACTAAAAATTCTAAATGGGAAAAAGTTTTAGCATAGTCAGTAGAACGTATAGTACTTATAACATTTTCATTAGTAATTTCATTACTAATATTATTAGGAGTAGGATTAATAAAAATAAAACTAATAGTTATCCCTAGCAATACTAGAATTAGAACAATTGAACTAACAGTTTTAAAATATTTAGAAGTTTTGTTTTCCTGTTCATGAACAGGTTTAGCCCATTTGTTCTCTTCTATTATTCTATCCATTACTTTTTGGGATAAGTTTGTAGTTTTATTATTATCCGATACCATCTACCCTTTCATCCCCTCAAAATCATTAAGCTGATTATCTATGACATAAGATTCCAATTGATATTTAATTCCAGTTCTAGCTCTGAATAATAAAGACTTTACAGAACTAACAGTTGAATCTAATATTTCTGCAATTTCTTTATAGTCTAGTTGATCATATTCTCTTAATATAATTGCAGATCTTTGTTTGTCAGGAAGTTGGTTAATTGCATCCCTAACTTTATTTACTTTTTCATTTTTTAATAACTCCTGCTCAGGTAATAACAATGATGACATTTGAGTATTTGAAACATTATCTTCTAAAGAGACCTCAATATGTTTTAACTTTCTAATCTCACTTAAAGTTGTATTTTTAGCAATAGTATATAACCAAGTAGAGAATGTAGCCTCTTGGTCCCTAAAAGTATTTAGACTCCTAAATGCTTTATAAAATGTTTCTTGACAAATATCTTCAGCATAAACTTCATAATGATAACTTCTCAACATATTAGCAATAAAAATAATTAATTTCTTCTCATATCTAGAAATTAGTTCAGAATAGAGTTCAATTTGTCCCTCTTTGATCTGACGAATTAATTGTGAGTCAGTCATTCTAGACCCCCTTTTAGATACTGATATATTAATGAAATTCTATCAACAAAATATATCAAATCTAATTTATTTATATAGTAAATATTATATTTTTCAAATATATGTACAAACTTTATATATAATACAATTATAGAATATCTTTATTACATTTAACAAGCAAATATTTGATTTATTTTAAAAAAATATATGGAAATAGATTAATGCTTAACAATTTTACCTAAATCCTTAAAAAAATTTGGATATGACACACTTATTGCTTCTGATAATTCAATAACAATTTGATTCCTTGCTATTAATCCAGCGATAGCCATTGCCATACCTATTCTATGATCCCCATGAGAAGATACTCTTCCACCTTGAATATTTTGTTTCCCAGATATTGAAAAACCATCTTCGAATTCCTCCATAATAACTCCAACTTTATTCATTTCGCTTACTATAGTTTTTATTCGGTCAGTTTCCTTTACCCTAAGCTCTTTTGCATCGGTTACTTTTGTTACACCTTCAGCTTGACTTGCTATAACTGCTAATAAAGGTAACTCATCTATTAACTTTGGTATCCATTCACCTGAGATTGTTATTCCCTTTAATTCACTTGTTTCAATAATAATATCAGCAACTGGTTCCTCTCCAAAATAACAAATATTTTCAAGTTTGACATTGCCATTCATTAATTGTAATGCCTCTAAAAATCCAATTCTAGTTGAGTTTATTCCAACATTACTAATTCTAAGACTACTGTTTGGAACTACAAGAGCCGCTGCTATAAAAAATGCCGCAGATGAAAAATCTCCTGGTATTCTAATATTTTGACCATATAATTCTGTATTCGGGTATATAGAAACCATAGTATTTTTTATATCTAATTTTGCACCAAACTGTGTTAACATTTTCTCACTATGATCCCTCGATTTATAAGGTTCAATTACGGATGTTTTACTATCTGCATATAACCCAGCTAATA
>CAZIGM010000086.1:0-2320 GCA_964538675.1 uncultured Bacillaceae bacterium
TAAAAAAGAAATCTTCTTTAGCCTTATTCTTAAAATATTTTATTTATATTATTGTACTCACAAATTTTGTTTTAATTAGCACGATTACAATTCATGAAATTGGCCATGTAATATCATCTAAATATTATGATTGTGATTCAAAAGCAATTATTTATGAAGAAGGTAACTATCCTTATACTGAGATCATATGTGATGATTTAAGGGGTAGTGTTCCAATTGCATTATCCGGTTTAATTTTACCAATAATTATAGGAATAATATTATTTTTTATTGGGGGGAGGTTTGTTAGAGCAATGGGCTTACTAATAATAGGATTTAATTTTATGGCTTCTTATAGGGATATAATAGACGTAGGACTCACAAGTAATATTGCATTAACAGGTTCTATAATTGGATTAATCTTTTTATTTTTAGGGGTGGGTTAATTTAGCGAGAATATAATTAAATCAATAAAGTTTATAAGTAACAATTTGTTACATATTGTAACTTTAGAAAAATGAAAAAAAGGGGAAAGAGTGGTGTAGTTAGGATAGATGATCAACTATCCAAGAGAATAAAGGAACTATTATGTAAAGAGGGTAATATTGCCTATTGCACTTCTGTATCTAGTTTTGTTAATGTTGCTGTTTTAGAATTATTAGAAGAAATTGAGTCAAAAGGGGATAAAATAAGGTGGGGGAAAAAATATGGAAAATGATTGTTATAATCTAATTCATATATCTTTATTAAAGAAAAATCTTCAAAATTATATGGAAAAAGAGGGGATTTTACTAATATTTGGGGTTTTTGTGTTTCTAATAATTTCTTCAAGTGTAAGTGCTAATTTTGTGTGTGGAGAAGTGAATTCGCCTGAAGATTTAGAAGCAGGATGGTTTGATGTAACAATTTATTATTCTGAAGAAACACAAAAAACAAGTAGTTGTAAAGTAAGTCCTGAAAATAAATATTGCTGTGATCCTAATGAGATAGAAGGGGTGGCTTGGGATATAGGAAAAGAAGTAAATGCTAAAATTTTAAAGGATAATTATGTAGCTACCCCAGTTAGTTTAATTATTAGTGGAGAAGGTTATGATATTTTTCCAACATTAGAATTAGTTAAAGCACTTACAATTCATGAACCTAATTTAAGCATGTATGTAAATGTTTCAAATATTTTAGTAAATGTGTCAAGTAGTGGGGGGTATAATAATTTAAGTTATAGATTATATAATAACGGAAATTTAGTTAGTGAAGAAGAGATTTGTTTAGACTGTAATCAAGCTGAATTTTATATAAGTCCAGAAGCAGGAAATATCCTTTTAGAAATAATAGCCACTAATGAATTTAATGATAAAGTAATAGAAGAAAAAGAGTTCATTGTTTTAGATTATATTAATTTTAATAGAGTTATTGAATGTAAGCGTTGTCGTGATAATTTTGTATATTATGATGAAGAAGTTAATATGACTGTAAGTGTAGAATTTTCTAGCCCGGTTACAGGTATTTTTGAAGATTATTTTCCTAAAGATTGGAAGTATCTTGGAGAGCAAGAGATTGAAGAAGTAAGTAGCACCCACAATAGAATTTGGTGGCATATAAATGGAACAAAAGTCGAGAAGAGTTATATGTTAAGATCCCCAAAAGTATTTTTTGCTAAAAGATATTTATTTAGATCTGGATTTGAATCTATTGAAGGGCCATTAGATAAAGTAATAGTTTACAGATTTTATAAGTTTCTCGCTTTTCCTAAAAAATATGAAAGAGCAAAACTAGAGCCAATTGAAAATTCAACTTATAATGAGATAACACGTGATACTCCTCTTGTTATGAATTTTAATCACAAGATTTTGTCTCAGGTTGCGATTTTTCCCAAGGGAGTTGAAAAAGATGTTTCAGCACTAATTTATAAGAAAAGTTTTCAAAAAATGCGTAGAGCTCATTATAATTTTATGATTGATTCAGGATTAATGTTAGATGAATTTGATAAAGTATTAGTTAGATTTAAAATAAAAAAACCAAATTCAAAAAGAAAGTACATTAAGAATGCAACATTGTTTCATTATGATTTACAGTCTGAATTATGGAAACCTCTGGATACAACGCAATATAATGAAGATGAAAATTATGTTTATTACGAAAGTTATGCTCAGGGCGATGGTGCTTTTGCAATAAAAAGAGAATATGGGAGAAGATAAGGGGATGAATGGACAAAAGAGCAGTGATTAAATTAGGAGTATTAGGAATTTTTGTAATGGGATTAGTAGCTACGCTTGTAATTATATTAAATATTAATACTTCAGTTGCAATTGTAGATAAAGTTAGTTATGAAGAAAGTGAAAAA